>NZ_LR130778.1:1962537-2273806 GCF_900538275.1 Petrocella atlantisensis
ATGACGATCTACCATTCTAAACGATATTACTAAGCAAAGGAGGTAAGCTTGTGGCTTTCCAAAAAAAGAGATTTAAAAGAAAAAGACGTGTATGTGTTTTCTGTGAAGAAAAACAAAACACAATGAACTATAAAGATGTTAATAAACTAAGAAGATTTGTATCTGAGAGAGGTAAAATACTTCCTAGAAGAATCACAGGAAACTGTGCAAAACATCAAAGAGCTGTAACGATTGCAATCAAACAATCAAGACATGTATCCTTGATGCCTTATACTTTAGATTAATATTTTGGGCTTTTCATGACTCAGGTTGTGGAAGGCTCTTTTTATTATTAAGTAAAGTTGAGTTATGAACTATTAGATGATATAATATCTAAGTGTTAAAATGCTCAATTAAGAGTATGTGGTTTTAGAAAAAGAGGTAGACAATATGAATCAGAAGAAGCAAGTGGCTTTTAATCAGCGCATTCAGAAGTTTTTTACATGGCCCCTATTTTATATGATCGTTATAACGTTTATGACCATTGTTATGTTGATTATTGAAAGAAGTATGGGTATCTTTTTTGTTATATTATGGCTGATTGCTGGTGTGATTGGTTACTTCATGAATAGAACAACAAGAAAGCATTTGATGAGTGAGGTTATTAATTTTGCCCTTAGCTTTTCAGGTGTTCAAAAGGATTACCTTGATAAATTAGAGCTACCCAATGTTATATTAGACCCTGAAGCAAAAATTAGGTGGTGCAATGAAGCGTTTAACATATTGGTTGGTACCATGGAAGATGTAGATGAAAGTAAAATCATTGAAATGAATATCAATGATATTATCCCCAGTTTGAATAGGGAAATGTTACCTTCTGAAATGGAAGGACAGATTGAAAAAATATTTGAAATCGGTGAGCGTCATTACAGGGTTATAGCCAAACATATGCGCATAGAGATGAATTCTAAAGAGCTGGATCTCGTAAACCTTACAGAAAATGAAGAGCAGTTGCTGTATACACTTTATTTTTTTGATATTTCTAAAGAACGCATGCTTGAGCAAAAAAACAATGATCAAAAAGCGGTTGCAGCCCTTATCTATATTGATAATTATGAAGAGGTCTTAAACAGCATCGAAGATGTAAGACGTCCTCTACTGGTAGCATTGATTGATCGAAATCTAAGCAAATTCGCCAATAAAATAGACGGTGTTCTGAAAAAATTTGAAAAGGATCAGTATATCCTTGTTTTTCAGCAAAAATATATGGAAGAGTTAAAGAATAATAAGTTCAGCATATTAGATGAAATACGTAGTATTAGTATTGGTAATGAACTTCCCGTAACTATGAGTATGGGCATTGGTATCAATGAATTTTCTTATTTACAGTCGGTGGAATTTGGCAGAATGGCCTTAGATCTTGCCTTAGGTCGAGGTGGCGACCAAGCGGTTGTTAAGAAAAATGATAAGTTTTCTTTTTATGGTGGCAAAACCCGTGGCGTAGAAAAAAGCACGCGTGTAAAAGCAAGAATAAAGGCTTATGCCTTTAGAGAACTGATTGAAGAAAGCGATCGTGTCATTATAATGGGACACAAACGTCAAGATTTAGATTCACTGGGTGCGGCTGTGGGCATATATGCTTGTGCCAAATTGCTGGATAAACCAGCGAATATTGTTATTAATGATGTAACTTCATCCGTTAAAACCCTTCATACGCAACTGATTGAAAACGACCATTATCCTAAGAATCTGTTTGTAACCGGACAGGAAGCCATCAGCTATATAAAAGAAAAAACGTTATTGGTGGTTGTGGATGTTAACCGACCATCTTATACAGAACATATGGAGCTTTTAGACTATTTTAAAAACATTGTGGTCTTTGATCATCACAGAGTGAGCTCAGAACCCATTGAAAATCCGGTTCTAAGTTATATCGAATCTTATGCTTCTTCCACATGCGAAATGGTGACAGAGATTCTAAGATATATATCCGATAAAGTGAAATTAGAACCGATTGAAGCAGACGCCTTGTTTGCAGGGATTACCGTCGATACCAAAAACTTTGTCATTAAGACGGGTGTTAAGACTTTTGAAGCAGCAGCTTTTCTTAAAAGAAGCGGTGCTGATGTTATTCGGGTAAGAGGTTTCTTTAAAAATGATATGGCCTCTTACAAAGCCAAAGCTACAGCAGTTAGGGACTGTCAGATTTATAGCGATCATATGGCGATATCCGTTTGTCCCTCAGATGTTGAGAACCCATCTCTTGTGGCGGCACAAGCCGCAGATGAACTCCTTAATATATCAGATATCAAAGCATCATTTGTGTTATCGGACATTGAGGGGACCATTTATATCAGTGCAAGATCTTATGACAGTATCAATGTACAACTCATTATGGAAAAACTGGGCGGTGGTGGTCATCTTAGTGTGGCCGGTGCACAGATTCCGAATGAAACCATAGATGGTGTTATTATAAAATTAAAAGAAGCTTTGGACAATTATTCAGAGGAAGGTGAAACAACATGAAAATAGTATTACTAGAAGATGTAAAAAAAGTAGGTAAAAAAGGCGACATTGTAGAGGTCAGTGATGGCTATGGTAGAAACTATTTAATAGCTAGAAAATTAGGTAAAGAAGCGACCAATGCAGCTATTAATGATGTAAAACTAAAAAAAGCCACAGAAGCAAGAAAAAAAGAAGATGAACTCAATGAAGCCAAAGAATTGGGTCTCAAAATAAAAGCATCCTCCATAACTCTAGCTATTAAAGCCGGTGAAGGTGGGAAAACTTTTGGATCGGTATCGACAAAAGAGATTGCTAAAGCTGTTTCCGATCAACTTGGCATAGAAGTTGACAAGAAAAAAATGGTCTTAGATGAACCCATTAAGTCCCTTGGTACCCATATTATTAAAATCAAGCTTCATCCAAAAGTGACAACAGAATTATCGGTTAAAGTTGAAGGAGAATAGTCTGCATTATTAGAAGCGGACATAACGGGGTGACCTATATGGAAGACATTGTAAAACGTATACCGCCACAAAGTTTAGAGGCGGAACAATCGGTTATTGGTTCAATGATTATGGACCGTGAGGCCATCGAATCGGTTAAGGATACAATCACAGAAGATGATTTTTATCATCCGGATTTAAAGTTTATATACGAAGCCATGGTTACCTTGTACAACAGGAATAAGCCGGTCGACTTGGTGACGCTACAATCACAGTTACAAGACCAGAAGGTCTTAGATCAGATTGGTGGTATTGAATACTTATCGAAATTGGCAATGGCAGTACCTACTTCAGCTCATGCGAAGCATTATGCCATGATTGTCAAGGAAAAATCAACGCTTAGAAAGATTATAAAAGCCAGCCAGGAAATCACTGCGGATGCCTATGACGGCACAGTATCCATAGAAAATGTATTAAACGGTGCTGAAGAGCGGATTTTTAATATTGTTCAGAAAAATGATTCAGGTGAATTTACGCCTATTGCTCAGCTGGTGAACCCAATGTTAAATAAATTGGAGATGTTGACTAAAAACAAAGGCAAGGTCACAGGTATTTCCTCCGGATTTTTGGACTTGGATTATCGTACAGCCGGATTTCAGCCTTCGGATTTAGTATTGGTTGCGGCAAGACCCTCTATGGGTAAAACTGCATTTGCACTGAACGTCGTTCAACATGCTGCCATCAAAGAGGGTAAAGTAGCAGCTATGTTTAGTCTGGAGATGTCAAAGGATCAGTTACTGAACCGTATGGTCTGTTCTGAAGCCATGGTAGATGCACAGAAAGTAAGGACCGGAGATCTTGAGGATGAAGACTGGGCGAAAATATCAATGGGTGCAGTGATCTTAGCCGATGCACCGATTTATGTGGATGATACCCCGGGAATTACCATATCAGAAGTTAGGGCAAAATGCCGTAAACTAAAAATGGAAAAAGGCTTAGACTTGATTATGATTGACTATTTACAGCTTATGAGTGGATCAGGCAAGACCCAATCAAGAGAACAAGAGATTTCGGAGATCTCAAGGGGTCTAAAAGCCCTTGCAAGAGAAATGAGTGCACCGGTTATCGCATTGTCTCAGTTATCTCGTGCTTGTGAATCCAGAGCAGATCACAGACCCATGTTATCCGACCTTCGAGAATCAGGTGCTATAGAGCAAGATGCCGATGTGGTTATGTTTTTATACAGGGATGAGTATTATCACCCTGAATCAGAACTCAAAAATCAAGCAGAGTTGATCATCGCTAAACAACGTAATGGTCCCACAGGAACCGTTAATCTGGTTTGGATCGGTCAATATACAAAATTCAAGAACATGGCGCAATAAGAACAAACAAAAACAGAACCGTTTATACGGTTCTGTTTTTGTTAGTGCATGGTAAGGGACTCGAACCCATGACTTCTTCCACGTCAAGGAAACACTCTACCAGCTGAGTTAACCACGCCTATGCAACTAATTTACCAAGTTTTCACCCAAATGTAAAGTCATATTTTAAAATTAATTAAAAAACTTTGGGAAAATCATAAATACGAAAAGGTGGTGTGCATAAATGGATGAAAAAACTGAAACAATAAAAACCAAAAAGCATTGGAAAGAGCATCTAAAAACCAAAAGGTACTGGATTCTGATAGCGGTTGTTATTGTATTAGCACTCATTCTTTTCAAATTGCCGAATAAAAACGTTTTATCATTAATACAAAAAGAGCCGGAAAGTCACAATCTAAAAATTCATAGCCCTTTAAATGAAAGAATCATTATACCTATTATTAAGGAATTTCAGGAGACCACAGGTATACAAGTGGAATACCTGTCCGCAGGCACTATGGATCTTCTTGAATCTTTAGATAATAAGGAAGATAAATATCTCATGGACGTCATGTGGGGCGGTAGTAAAGAGTATTTAAACATATACAAGAACTTATTTGAACCCTATACTTCCATCTATGATCATGAGATTCATCAAGGACATAAGGATAAGGAAAACTACTTCTTGGGATACAACCTTTTACCCATTGTGCTGATTTATAATACCAAGCTGGTTTCTCCAGATGAAGTACCAGAATCTTGGGAGGATATACTGGATCCTATGTGGAAAGGCAAGCTGGCTTTTGTTGATCCAAGTACGTCCGGATCAGCCTTCATCGCCTTATCCTTCATATTAAATCTTAATCAAACAGGGTCTGAATATAACTGGAAAAATGCTGAAAAACTATTGGATAATTTGAATGGTAAAATATTAGCAAAGTCTTCAGAAGTCTATGAAGGTGTTGCAAATGGTGATTTCGCTATTGGTATAACTATGGAGGAAGCGGCCATATCCTATCTTCATAGAGGTGAGGATGTAGGGATTGTTTATTTCGAGGAAGGCACACCGGTAATAACCGATTCTATTGCACTTATGAAAGACGCAAAAAACAAAGAAGAAGCAAAAGCTTTTATTGATTTTGTACTTAGTAAAAAGGTCCAGACGTATATGGTGGATCAATTTTATTTGCGTTCAATCAGAAAAGACGTCGAGGTGCCACTGGGTCTGATGCCCATGGACGAGCTGAATATTTTTGACGCAGGTCATTTGGATACATATGAAAGAAAGTCCAGTGTATTAAGTAATTGGCGGGACAAGGTTATTATGAGGGTAAAAGATGGTGAATAAGATGAGGCATATTCGAATACCACTTTTTTATAAACTATTTGCAACATTCATTTTATGCAGCACCATACCATTGTTAATCATCAGTGGCTTGATGTATGGTCTATCAGTGAACTTCTTAAATAAGACCATATACGATCAGACCTATACCAACGTGGAAGGGGCACATGTTAGAATCAACGACAAGATTGTCGAATATGAAGGCATCATTCAAAGTATTATGAATAATGAAGAAATCATTCAAGCCATCTCCACAGGGAATGAACAAGAGTTTCATGAAAATACAGTCTATGAAATTATATATGAAGCCCTTATTGAACAAAGTACCAAACCGGTCGTACACATAACCAATCTGTCAGGCAGTATTGCCTATTCCACAACCCCTTTTCCAGAAACGTATCGTGTAGGACTGAAAAATAAATGGGGTATTTTTAGAGATATTGACCGGAAAGTCAATCAAACAGTAATATACCCTCAAAAAATCACATATTTGTCTGGAAAAAGTAGTATCATTAGCTTGGGAAGTCAGATTCTTAATAGTGAAGGGAAACATGTCGGCTATATCTTGATTGATGTACCAAGAGAAGTTATTTTAGAGGAAATGAAAACAATTCACTCAGGATTATCTCTACACATTGTCTTGCTTGATAACAATGCCTACACTTTATTGGATACACAAAACTCCAGTATGGAAGGAAAATTCCAAAGATCTTCCTACTTGGACCATGAAAAAAATTTGGAATATAAAAGTATCAAAGAGGAAATCAGTAAAGACAGTTTTTTAGTCGTGAATTTTGTAGATGAGAAGTTAGGCACCAGAACCATTGCTAATGTATCCTCAAACATTTTTCAGTCTTTTAATCGTATACTTGGGCTCATTCTATTAATAGGTGCCATTGTAAGCTTAAGTATATCCTGTATTATTTCCTATGTATTGGCTCGGTTTATATCTCATCCTATTAGAGAACTTATCAGCATTATGGGTGAGGTTGAGGAAGGTACATTTTCAGTTAAAGCAAATGCTAGAAGTAACGATGAGATAGGTGATCTGGCCAAGTACTTTAACCAAATGTTAGATCGACTGAATTCATATAAGAACAAGGTTATTGAAAAGCAACAGCAGCTTAGAACGACAGAAATCAAAATGCTTCAAGCTCAAGTGAACCCGCACTTTATTTACAACACCCTTGATGTTATCAAGTGGAGTGCTAAGATGGGTCAGAAAAGTGAAGTGGTAAGTGTTGTTACCAATCTAGCCAAAATACTAAGAAACAGTATTGACTGCGATGAAGAATTTGTTAGTGTCAAAAGAAGTATTAGCTTTATTGACAGTTATTTAGCCATACAGAAAATCAAATACAATAATGCTTTTAAAATTATAAGGAACATCGATCATACAATTTTAGAATGTAAAGTTCCAAGGCTCATCATCCAACCTTTTGTTGAGAATGCAATTGTTCATGGACTTAGTAACAATTCCGGCAATGGTGAAATAAGCATTAACGGTTTTGTTGAAGCGGGTATTATTAAGTTTCAGATTATTGACAACGGCATCGGTATGACGGATGAGGAGATTAGGAAGGTATCCGATAACAAGTCAGATCAGCATATCGGGATACATAATGTGGATCAAAGAATTAAGTTATATTACGGAGAAGACTATGGTGTTCATATAGAGAGTCAAAAATACAAAGGTACAAAAGTAGCCATAACAGTACCCTATTTATATGAAGGAGAAATCTTATGATTGGAATTGTAATAGTTGAAGATGAGGCCTATATTAGAAAAGGTATGGTTTTGACGACACCCTGGCAGGAGTTTGGTTGTGAAGTCATAGGTGAAGCTAAGGACGGCTTAGAAGGTTACAATCTCATAAAAAAGCTTAAACCCGATATCATTATAACGGATGTAAGTATGCCGGTTATGGATGGTATTGAAATGATAAGAAAACTAGATGATGAATTAGAAGCTGAATTTATCATCATATCTGGATTTAATGACTTTAATTATGCTCAGCAAGCTATCAAATTAGGCGTTAAGGACTATCTATTAAAACCCATTGATGACGAGGACTTTTATTTCACGCTCAAAAAGGTTGTTAAAGTCATAGAAGAAAGAAAGGAACAGATTAAACAATTAGAAAGACAAGTACTGATAGAAGAGGGTAAAACCGAACTTTTCTATGAAGAAAGCTATGATAATAATTATGATGGTAGAAAAAGATATGTTACCAAAGCGGTTAAATGGATTGAAGAACATTATCAAGAAGGTATTGCTATTGGAGAAGTAGCAGAAGCCTTGGAGATTAGTGAAAGCTATTTGAGTAGGTTGTTTAAAAAATATACAGACTACACATTTGTTGAATTCTTAACAGACTATCGGCTCAAAATGGCAATACAACTCTTGAGGGATCATACCATAAAAGTCTATGAGGTTTCTGAGAAAGTGGGTTACAATGACCCCAAATATTTCAGCATATTGTTTAAAAAGAAAATAGGTGTTACACCTATGGAGTTTAAAAACAACCTATCTGGGGAACAAGACAATAAGCAAAAAGATGAGTATAATGAATGAAAAACAGAACTAAGTAGCGATAAATGTATACAAAAACACCGGGAAAATCAAGAAAAAAGAAGTGAGTTCATATTATTCAACAAAAAAACAGGATAGTTCATTGATGTATATATAAAAAAGCTATATAGTCTCTATATAGCTTTTTTATATATAAGAACCTTTAATTTAGCATATCGGCAAAGAAGGAGAAAAGACATGAACATATTTCAAGACAGAAATAGAGAATTAGAGATTGAAATCGATTTATACCTCAACTGTCTTCAAAAAGGTGCGATGACTTTTTATGAAGGTATCAAGGACTATATGACAAATAATTGCCAACAATTTGAGGAGCGTATTAAAGTCGTCGTAGAGCAGGAAAGTGAAGCGGATGAACATCTAAAAAATCTAAAATTTATCTTATACAGATATAATTTGTTACCGGATTTAAGTGCAGACATATTAGAGCTTATGGATTCCATGGACGATATTGGTGACATTTCCAAACAAATGCTTTTAGACTTACAAGTTGAGCAACCTAGAATAGAAGAAGATTTTAAAGAAGACTTTATTCAAATAGCAAAAACCTCATTAAAAGCTGTGGAAACACTTATACGTGGTGTTAGAGTTTACTTTACCCAGTACAAGACCATAGAAGACTATATTAGTAAAGTATATTTTTATGAATCAGAAGTGGATAAATTGGAGCACAAACTGAAGATCAAAATTTTTGCAGACAAAGACCATTTAAAACTTAGTGAGAAAATGCATCAACGCTATTTTGCGCAAAAAACAGCAAGACTTTCAGACATAGCAGAAGAAATGGCTATTAAACTATCCGTGTTTAGATTTAAGAGAGGCATATAATGGAAGTGAAGACAGCAGAGGGAGGCGTTGAGTGAAATGAATTTTACAATGGCAACAGCCATCTTTTTGTCTGCAGGATTGTTCATGGGATGGTCTCTTGGTGGCAATGATGCAGCTAATATTTTTGGAACTGCGGTAGGTACCAGAATGGTCAAATTTTCTACAGCTGCCATCATCTGTAGTATATTTGTTATCTTAGGCGCTGTATTAGGCGGAACAGGCGCTTCTCATACGCTTGGCCAACTGGGTGCCATCAATGCTATAGGCGGTTCATTTGCCGTGTCGGCTTCAGCTGCTTTTACAGTCATGGTGATGACGGGAAAAGGACTACCTGTATCCACATCTCAAGCAGTTGTTGGTGCAATTATCGGATGGAATATTTTTGGAGGTATAAAGACAGAAATGGCTGTGGTTTATAAAATCGTAGGTACATGGGTCTTCACCCCAATATTAGCAGCACTATTTGCAGTCATTTTTTATTGGATTATTAAATATATGGTAGAACATACTAAAATACATATTGTCAAAATGGATAAATATACAAGATATGCCTTAATGATAGCTGGTGCTTTTGGAGCGTATAGCTTAGGTGCCAACAATATTGCCAATGTCATGGGTGTTTTTATAAATGTATCTCCATTTGCAACTGTAAGGATATCTGAAAACATTACCATAACCAGTACCCAACAGCTCTTTTTTCTAGGTGCATTGGCGATCTCCCTTGGCGTATTCACTTACTCCAAGAAAGTGATGTTAACTGTAGGAAAAAGCATCTTTAAGCTCTCACCGATAAGTGCATTCATAGTGGTTTTGGCCACCTCTACGGTCCTATTTCTATTTTCCTCGGAGTCTTTAAGTATTTGGCTGACATCAAGGAACCTTCCAGCATTTCCACTGGTACCTGTATCCCAGTCTCAAGCAGTTGTTGGCGCCATTATGGGTATCGGTTTGGCAAAAGGCGGAAGAAACATTAACATGAAGGAGCTTGGAAGAATTGGATCAGGATGGATCATGACACCCCTTATATCTATGATGATTTCTTTACTTTCACTATATATTCTTCAAAATGTATTTATGCAAACAGTCATAAATTACTAACTTACGCCTATATCCTTTATCTCCCAGAAGATTAAGGATATAGCTAAGTTTCACAAATCAGTCATAGATATATAGATTCCGTTGAAGCATTCAGAACTATATACCCCTGACTGAAGCTCAACTAATAGCTCTCTCCTTTATCTCCCAGATTAAAGTTATAAAAGGACTTTGTAAGCCATTTTGCAATTTAAGCAGATGGCGTGCAAAGTTCTTTTTACCGTTTCACGTGGCGATTCCAAGGATTTTCAATGAAATGAGCCATAAGATATTGACATATGAGCGTCTTCTGTTATAATTATGCTATTACATATCAATAAATCGTTGAAGAGACGAGTAGAATGAAGTACGGATTAACAGAGAGAAAATCATAGTTGAGAGATTTTTATTCCTATTCATTTGAAGACTACCTCTGAGAGATTCTAATACAATCCGTTGACTACGTTATCGTCGAATGAAGTGATAGGAAACTATTATTAGGGTGGAACCGCGGGTTGACTCGTCCCTTGCTAATGCAAGCGATGGGTCTTTTTTGTTTTGTATAAAGTGCACCAATTTGACCATGACGCGTATCAAGTTAATTGAAGAAAGAAGGAGAAAAAATGATTATAACATTAAAAGATGGCAATACATTAGAATTTGATCAAAAAGTTAGTGTACTGGATATAGCAAAAACTATAAGCGAAGGCCTAGCTAGACAGGCTTTAGTCGGCGAGGTAGATGGCGCTATAGCAGACTTGAGAGACGAAGTGAGTGACGATGCCCAGGTAAATATACTTACCTTCAATGACAAAGCCGGTAAAAAAGCTTTTTGGCATTCAGCATCCCATTTGCTGGCCCATGCAGTAAAAAGACTTTATCCGGAAACAAAACTGGCAATAGGACCGGCAATAGATAATGGTTTCTACTATGATTTAGACCGTGCAACACCATTTTCTGTAGAAGAATTGGCACTCATTGAAGGTGAGATGAAGAAAATCGCATCTGAGAACTTGGAGATTACCAGATTTGAGTTGCCAAGAGAAGCGGCTATCGAACTTATGAAGGAGAAATCAGAAGACTATAAAGTTGAGTTGATTCAGGATTTACCGGAGGATGCTAAGATCTCCTTTTATCAACAAGGTGACTTTGTTGACTTATGTGCAGGTCCACATATTGTTAGAACCAAAGACATTAAGGCATTTAAGTTGACCAGTGTTGCGGGCGCCTATTGGCGTGGTTCTGAAGACAACAAGATGTTAACGAGAATCTATGGTACAGCTTTTCCTAAGGCGAAGGATCTGAAAGAATATCTAGATATGATTGAAGAAGCCAAAAAAAGAGACCATCGTAAACTAGGAAAAGAACTTGAACTCTTCACCATGTATGATGAAGGCCCAGGATTTCCCGTATTTTTAAACAAAGGTATTATTCTCAAGGATATATTGATAAAATACTGGAAAGAAATACATAAGAAAAATGGCTACGAAGAAGTATCAACGCCGATTATCTTAAACAAAAGTCTGTGGGAAACTTCGGGACATTGGGATCATTACAGGGATAACATGTACACAACTCAAATAGATGATGAAGATTTTGCGGTTAAACCAATGAACTGTCCAGGTGGCATGCTGGCTTTTAAAACAAAGCAACATTCCTATAGAGATCTACCACTTAGAATGGGCGAACTAGGTTTGGTACACCGTCATGAAATGAGTGGGGCCCTACATGGTCTTATGCGTGTAAGAAGCTTTACCCAAGATGATGCCCATATATTTATGACCAGATCACAGGTAACAGAAGAGATCATAAATGTTATTAATCTGATTGATGAAGTTTATGCAAAATTCGGTTTCAGTTACCATGTGGAGTTATCCACCAAGCCGGAAGGCAGTATTGGGGTACAAGAAGATTGGGATATGGCAGAAGCATCTTTAAAAGAAGCCTTAGATCAAAAAGGGATGGCCTATATCTTAAATGAGGGCGATGGGGCTTTCTATGGTCCTAAGATTGACTTCCATTTAAGAGACTGTATTGGACGTACTTGGCAATGTGGCACCATTCAACTCGACTTCCAATTGCCTCAGAGATTTGAGCTTGAGTACATTGAGCATGATAATTCTAAGCAAAGACCCATCATGTTACACCGTGTTGTTTATGGATCTATTGAGCGCTTTATCGGAATCCTGATAGAGCACTTTGCAGGTGCATTCCCTTACTGGTTAGCACCGGTACAAGTGAAAGTACTACCAATATCACCGGAATTTGATGATTATGCCAAAGAAGTAATGGCCAAACTCGATGAACAAGGTGTTCGTGTAGAAGGTGACCTTAGAAACGAACGTATCGGCTACAAGATCCGAGAAGGTGGTATGGAGAAAATCCCATTCCTATTAATCGTAGGCGAGAATGAGCGAAACGCCGGATCCGTCTCAATACGACCATTTGGTCAACAAAAAAATGATGAAATGTCCTTAGTAGACTTCATAGAAAAAGTCAAAGAACTATAAAAAGTTAAAGTGTCAAACTCAGTCTGACACTTTAACCATAATAACTAATTAATCCTATAATAAATGTTGAAGTGAAATAGTCACTTTAACATTTATTTTTTTGCAAATCTTGAAGATAAACCTGATCCCTTATTTTATCACTATCAAGAAACACTTATATATGGTATGTGTAAAATCGTATACGTCATATGATATTCTATGAGTAACCAATAATACCAAAAAGCCAACATCGACCATGAAGTTCCTGGAACAGTGTGTATGACTTAAGCAAGACAGCAGGAGCTGTCCGCCGACTTTTGGTGCAGGACGCACCAATCGGAGGCCGTAGTTATATACACTGTGGAAGGGTTTTCATGGGACCTCTTTAGAAACATATTCATTTTATCCCTATCCCCTAACTCTCCTAACCAAATCAACTGCAGTCTTATGGGCATCTTTAGCCATTTGTTCCGTATCAATCTTCTGTAGCACACCGTCTTTAGAGACAATCTCACCTGCGACAATGGTCATCTTAGTATAAGAATGATTACCAAGACATACAAGTGAAACCAAAGGATCGTGACAACCGGCATACTCAATCCCGGATAAGTCAAAGAGATTAAGATCTGCCGCCATACCTGGTGCCAGATATCCGGTGTCTGTTCTTCCAAGAACCTGTGCGCCACCTCTTGTAGATATTTTTAGAATATTATAGGCATCTAGACCTTCTGTACCGTACTTAAGATGATTGAGCAAGTAAGCCCGTCTAACTTCCTCCCACATATTTGAACCATCATTACTAGCACTTCCGTCCACAGCAATACTGATATTGGCACCAATATTATGAAGTTCTGACGTTCTGCAGATACCACTATTAAGCTTCATATTGCTAGAAGGACAGTGGGCAATACCCGAGCCATTTAGACGATGTATTTCATGATCATCTAGGAATATGCCATGGGCGTACCAAACATCTTTTCCGACCCAACCCAGATCCTCCATGAGCTCAAAAGGCCTACGTCCATATTTTTCTAAGCAGAAGGCTTCTTCATCTAAGGTCTCAGCTAAATGGGTATGCATCATGACCTTATGTTCTCTGGCAAGTAAAGCTGTATTTTTCATAAGGTCAGCCGTTACTGAAAAAGGTGAGCAAGGGGCCAATGCAATTCTAGTCATAGCATAGTCGGATGGATCATGATACGTCTGAATGAGTCTAAGAGAATCTTCAAGAATAAGAGATTCTTCTTGAACAACCGTCATGGGCGGCAAGCCGCCGTGATCTCTTCCAAGAGACATAGAACCTCTTGTGGCATGGAATCGCATACCAATATCTTTTGCGGCTTGAATCTGTTCATCAATTAAAGTAGATGGCTGCCCATTTGGAAAAACATAATGATGATCGGCAGTTAAGGTGCAACCGGTGCGTAACAATTCCGAGAAACCAACCATAGCACCATGATACACGGCAGTTGGCGTCAGATGCTGCCAAAATTCATAAAGACCAATCAGCCAAGGGAAAAGCGGTTTTTCTTGAACTTCCTTAAGACCTCTGAACAAGGTTTGATAAAGATGATGATGGGTGTTAACAAATCCGGGTAAGGCAACAAGACCTTCACAGTCGATAATCTTAGTATCTGTAGCTGAAGGTAGATTGTCTCCGATAGCGGTTATAACACCATTTACAATGAGTAGGTCCTGATGTTCCAAGTGTTCTTCCTGATTATTAAACGTATAGATGTGGTCAATGTTCTTTAATAATAATGATGACATAGAAACCTCCTTAAATAAAAAAACCACAAAATATCTGCATCAATAAAACAGAGTATTTTTTGTGGTTAACTCAACACAAGCGTTTAGTGCTTTGGCCTAAGATAATTATACAACAGACTACCTTTTGGTGCAATCCATTAGATCTTGGTTATGTGACAAAACGATAGAGTTTAACGAATGAAATTGGAAGTCTTTGCCATTTTTAGGATTATATGTAAATATAGACAATAGAAATCATATATACAACAACATATTTGTACAAAATTAACAAATTACACTTTACATTTAAATATCTGTTCAGTATAATTAGGAGGTCATGTAAAGGGAGGCAATTATGCGTTGTAGAATATTAATTGGTGGGGGCGATCAAGAGTATAATGTTCAATTGATAGAAAACCTCGTTCTGTCTAGAGAGAACCATTTCGAAATAACACTACTTAAAAAAAAGGACAATCTTGAAGAAGACTTGAACTCGAATCATTATGATCTCATCTTATTAAGTGAGGAACTCATGGCATTGGCGAGTGGTATGATTCCGGAAGATAAGGAAGCGCGTATGGTGTTAATGGTTGAAGGTCATACGGGGTATCACCTTCACGGGATGCACACCCTATTTAAATATCAAAAAGTTAAAGAGATTGAGTCAACCATCAATGATCTGTTTCTTAAAGTAACAGCCAAAGAATGGGTCAACAAAAAATACGGAAACCTGAAATTAATAGGCTGTTACAGCCCAGCAGGAGGCTCCGGGAATACGACAATTGCTCAAATCATTTCAGCTTCCAAGGCGAACCAAGGTTACAAAGTACTTTTTCTAAGTTTAGAATCCTTTCCGAGTTATGATATGACCTATCAAGGCACATCAACAGATAACTTATCGGATTATATGATGCATATCATGTCAAAAAGTAATTGGATGATGGGACTTGAGAAGATGAAGTGTGTAGATTCGGCATCAGGCATCCATTATCTAATGCCTGCCATAAGCGAAGGTGACTTATCCGGCTTTGAACAAAAGATGTGGTTAACATGGATTGATTATATGATTGAAAAAAGTGACTATGACTATATGGTTATAGATTTTGCCCAAGACTTTTTAGGAAAAACCCTTGAGCTTATTAAAAAATGTCATCACAAAGTATTTAATGTACGTGGTGACGTTAAGGGATATAAAAAGTGGTTGGTATTTTCAGAAGACCTAAATAGACTAAGTGAGGAAGAAATCTTAAAGGATAAGACCGTGATTATCAATCAAGTCTTTCCATCATCCAAATTATTTGTAACAGAGGGTGATATAACACTGAGCTTTGATGATAGGTTAATAGAAGAAACGGTTGATGGCAGAATTATATTCAACAGCCAATCCATAGCTTATGAAAAAATCGAAAGGCTGATGCGTCATGTTTGATCAAAAGACAACCCATGATCATCATTATTGTGATTTGATAAGTGAAGTGCGTAATGAAATGGGACTCATGGATGATTTGCTGGATGAGGAAGTTGAAGCCCTTATCGAAACGGCTTTGAAAAAAATGACCCAGAGAACCTATCTACCTCTTAAAACGAGACTTTACCTAAAAGAGAAAGTATTTAATGCTCTAAGGCGGTTAGATATTCTTCAACCTCTTGTAGATGACAAAAGCATAACTGAAATCATGGTAAATGGGGTTAAAGATATTTTTATCGAAAGAAACGGTCACGTGACACGCCTGGATTATACTTTTGATTCACAAGAACAACTTGAAAATATTATTCAGATGATTGTATCAAAGGTAAATAGAGTTGTGAATGAATCCTCTCCCATATGTGACGCCAGATTGGCAGATGGATCAAGAATCAATGTGGTGCTACCACCAATTGCGTTAAAGGGACCAACGTTAACGATTAGAAAATTCCCACAAAAACCGATTGATATGTCAGATTTGGTGACTTGGGAAAGTATATCATCAGAAGTTGCCTTGGTGCTTCAAACACTTGTCAAAGCCAAATATAATATTTTCATTTGTGGCGGAACGGGTTCGGGTAAGACGACTTTTCTTAATGTTTTGTCAAACGCTATACCAGATGATGAAAGAATCATTACCATAGAAGATTCAGCAGAATTGCAGATTAACAAAGTGTCAAATCTAGTCAGTCTTGAGACAAGAAATGCCAATGTAGAAGGGCGAGGTACAATTACCATTAAAGACTTAATAAAATCATCTCTTAGAATGCGACCGGATAGAATTGTTGTAGGGGAAGTTAGGGGACACGAAGCGTTGGACATGCTCCAAGCCATGAATACCGGTCATGACGGTTCTTTGTCAACCGGACACGGGAATTCTACCACGGATATGCTAAGCCGCCTTGAAACCATGGTTCTGTCAGGATCGGCAATGCCCCTTGAGGCGATTAGGCAGCAGATAGCTTCAGCTGTTGAAGTCATGGTACATCTGGGTCGACTTAGAGATAAATCAAGAAAAGTTTTGGAAGTGGTGGAGATTGTAACCTACAAAGAGGGGGAAGTCATTATGAACCCCTTATATGCTTTTCGAGAAGATGAGCAATCAACCGATGAAAAAGTACATGGTCAATTAGTTAGAAGTGGTAATCGGCTTCAAAACCGTGAAAAATTACTCTTATCTAATATGAAGGAGTGTTTACCGATATGACTTTGCAAAGCAACATCTATTATAACAGATGTTATTATACTAAAAAAGAATGGACCTGGCATATAATTTGGGGTATGACATATTATTTTATTATGGGCATGATCTTCTTTAACCATCTAATACTTGCAAGCATGGCATGCCTAGGCGTTTACTTTCATATAAAAGCACAAAAAGCACTAGCCATAAAAAAAAGAAAGCATAGACTGAGGGAGCAATTTCGTGAAGCCATGTATACCTTGTCTTCCTCTCTGTCAGCTGGAAGATCAGCAGAGCAGGCTTGCATACAGACATTAGCAGATCTTCAGATTCTTTATGATCACCAAACCGATATCATTATAGAATGGTCACTCATCGTGAAAAAGCTCAACATGAACGAGACCTTAGAGTCTGCGCTTGAGGATTTGGCGCTACGCGCAGGCGTTGAAGATATTCATAATTTTACAGGCGTTTTTATTATGGCAAAAAGAACCGGTGGTGATTTAATAAGGATAATAAGAGAGACAACGCATATGATTAATGAAAAAATAGAGATTCAAAAGGAAATAGATCTATTGGTTGTGCAAAAACAATTTGAACAAAAAATACTATCATACATTATTCCGGGCATGATCGTATTTTTTCAATTAACATCACCGGAATTTCTAGGTCCCTTGTATACGACGCTAATAGGTAGAATGGTAATGGTCTTTGCACTATTTTTATATATGCTCAGCCGTAAAATCGGAGAAAAGATTGTTAGTATAGAGGTGTGATATGTATGAAGTTGTAATTATTCTTTTTTTGGTTATTCATTTGGTTTACTTTATTTATGCTAAGCGTACACTAGATGACAGCGAAGATGCAAAGGACTTTCTGTATATTTTAGGGTCTCCTGTTATAAAGCATCTGTCTTTTGATAAGGTAAAAAGCTTGTTAACCAATCAAGAATTAGAGAAGTTAACTAAAATCTATCGTCCCATGCATTTTAAACAAGGCGTCTGTCGCTATCAAGGCAACCGAATTGGTTTGGTATTGGTTGTACTCTTCCTTGGAGGACTTTTTGCCTTAGCAATTGGAAATGACCATGAAACCTCAAGAGAGATGAATCCAGTCATTGAACGACCTTCATTTGATCAGGATCCGGTTGAATATGATCTGAATTACAAAATAGAAGATGAGGAAAGCCTGGTCGGTCGATTGCCGGTTAGGGTCGAACCTAAGTTACCGGAAAGAAAAGTAGCGGTTGAGCTATTAAAAGCCAGATTTTCAGAGTTAGAACCACTCATGTTAAAAGGGATGAATCCCAATGATGTCTATGAGGATCTCCATCTTCCAAAGAAACCTTTTGGAGAAGAAGTCACAGTACGTTACACTTCACTTACAACAGATTATCTCAGTCATGAGGGCGTTTTGAAAAGAGATAATATGGAAGAAGCAACACCATATGACGTCTCATTATTGGTGGATTTAAGTCTTGGAGAGGTAACTATGCCTTATGTCTACGATTTTCGGATTATACTCAAGGAAATGAATGCAGTAGATTTTGCAGAAGCAATTGAAGACCATGTGGTCAAAACGGATGATAGAATCATTCTGCCAAAAACAACAGGTAAAAACGGAATCCCCATACGTTGGTCAACACAGGAAGTAGGGGTCTCCGGATACAGAATTTATTTAGTGGCAGTATTAATGGCGATCTTATTTTATGTTCTAAAAAAAGGAGATTTAGATAAGGCTTTGATAGCAAGAAAAGATGAGATTTTGTACGATTTCCCGACAGTAGTGAATAAGTTGACGATGTTAATCAATGCCGGTATGACCTTCAGCCATGCATGGCAAAAAATCGTTGTCGATCATCAGCAACACAAGATTGCCAAAGGGATACTCTATGAAGAGATGATGCTGGTCAGACAAGACATCAAAAATGGCATACCAGAAATCGAGGCTTTGGAAAATTTTGGAAAAAGAACACAATGTAAAGAGATTATTAGATTTGTCGCAGTTATTACTCAAAATCTGAAAAGAGGCAGTCAATCCATGACCATAGCCTTAAAGCAACTGAGTAGAGAAGCATGGACAATTAGAACAACAACAGCACGAAGGCTTGGTGAGAAGGCAAGTACCAAACTGTTACTGCCTATGGGCATTAGCTTGATTACAGTACTCATCATTGTTATGGTACCTACGTTCATGGCTATGAAATTATAGGAGGATGTTATGCGTATATTATTTTTCAAAGGAATGTGGTTAAGAAATAAAATGATCAATGCCATTAGAAACGAAGATGGTATGGGGGTAATTGAGATTGCTATCATTATCCTTGTGCTAATTGCTATTGGCTTTTTATTCAAAGAAAAAATTATGCAACTGGTAAATGAGTTATTGGATAAAATGAATGTTGATGGTATAACTTCGTAAATTATCCTGAAGGTTGGATTAGAGAAAGAGAAGAGAGGGAGAGCAATTGATAGAAATCTATCCACTTGAAAAATGTATCTACTATCAAATAAAAATGTGTCAACACAATCAGATTCCAAGTTTGGTCCCTTTTGATTTTAGCTACGAAGATAATGATGTTAAAATCTACTGGAAACTAAAAGGTTTCGAAGCACTTCATAAAAAAGAAAAGCATACCCATTTGTCGAAAAAAAAAATGGAAAAATTATTGTTACATCTTAAAAAAGCGTTAATAGACTGTATGGACTATATGTTAGAACCTTGTCAATTGAAGTTAGAATGGGAAGCTATTTATGTTGACGAAAAAGATGACTATAGGTTTATCTACTTACCGGTCCGCAAGGAAGAAGAAATGGATATTGCTGTGATTCTTAAAGGATTTTTTAGTCAACTACAACCTTATATTAACCAAAATGATGAAGGTGTGATGATAAAAATGCATCAGCTACGTTTAGGCCTTGAAGCAGAGAATTTTAACTTAGAGACTTATATTAATGATGTGATGACGACAAGCATGGGTTCATTAGAATGAAGACTCTAAACAAGTATAAGTCAGCCATCATGGTCGGGGTCGTGATGTTCGTATATATTTTAGTGATAAACGGACTTCCCTATAATCATAAGGAAAATACAACCGACTTGTACAAAAGTATAGAAAAAATCATGGAAGAGGGACCTTATCTCATTGAAGGAGAAGGTATGCTCGTTTTACCGAATAAAACGATGTCAACGATGAACCAAACCTTGACCATACACTTTGGTATAGATGGTCATTTAGATTTTGTGAAAAAAGACCATGAGATACAAATGTCATTAAAAGATACTTTTGGATATGAAGAAGTACCACTAGGGCGTTACCGCGGACTTGGCAATACACATCTCATCTATTCGGAAATCGGAACAAGTGAAACGATCGATATAAGTGCATTCATAGCCCAAGCTTCTTCCAAAGACGAGATGACCCACCAAGAATGGCAGAACTTTGAAAAAGGCATAGAAGTCAACCGTTCATGGGTTAAAAATACCAAAAAAGGGTATAATCCGATTAAAACAGAAGTAACAACTTACTCTATAGATTTAAGCTTATTATTATCACAGGCAGTAATGGAAGCACTGAGCCATTCAATCATGACATCCTTAGTATTTGAAGAGGCTCTAGTAAGCTATCATACAGATCGAAATGGAAATCCGAAAGCTCTTGATTTTGAGATTAGAACCCAAGAAATGGCTTTAGAAGTGTCATTAAACATAATAATGCCATAAGTGACTAAAGTCATCTAAACGAATGACTTAGGATACTACCAAGTAAGTCATTTGACCTGTAGAATAGAGAGTAAGTCGGGCAATAAACCCGAAATATAAAAATCAAACCCATAAAAAGAAGAACGAGGTTTGTAAAGGATGCATGGGAGAAATAGACGTGAGCAATCACGTCTATTATTCTGCGTATTATTATTTGAAATTGTTGAATCTTATGGATTGTTAAAATATTGTCTTTTCAGGTGGATTATGGTTTAATAAATATATGAGTAAGGGGGTAGGCGTCATGGAAGGTATTGAACTTTATAAAAACACAATGATTACATTTGCCTTGATATTTTCAGCTGCCTATATGATTGTACTTGGTATTGTTATAAGGGTTAAGAGCCAAGGTGGTGCTATCGTAAGATGGTTTTTATGTATTGTCTTTGTTATGTGGCTATGGACAACTTTTTATATTTTTGAACGTGTGGCACCGAGTGTTGATATTAGATGGATCATATGTTGTGTAGAGTATGTGGCGATATGTTATCTAGGCTTTTTTGCCTATATGTTTTCCAGATCCTACCGTGGTTTGAAAGCGCCTAGTAGATTAAAGCTAATTGCATTGCTGACCCCACCAACCTTTTTTTACCTTAGTGTTTTGACCAATCCTTTGCACCATCAGTTTTATCGAAGTTTCACAGTACAAACAGAAGTCTATGGTCCCCTTTGCTGGGCTTTGATTTATGTCACTTTGCTCTATTATCTGGGCGGTGTCTATCATTTTATCAGAAAATCAAGATATCGATCTATATATAGAAGACGACAAATGGTTTATTTCACTGCGGCAATCATTGTACCAATTATGATACATATACTAAATACGATTGGGATTATTAATCTGGACTTTAATATATCCTTAGTGGTTATGCCCTATTCACTTTTTTTGATTACGATATCTGTTCTAAAACACAAGTTCCTGGATATACTACCCCATGCTTTGTTGGATGTTGTTGAATTCATTGATGATGGCTTTATGGTTATTAATGTTGAGCATCATATAGAAGACTATAACGCTTTGTTCTTTAATCGTTTTATGGACATGAACCATTGTGAAAAAATGGAAGATGTCATGAATGTCTTTGCTGATATTGTAAAGGACTCAGAAGATCTTGATAACCTAATGGTTGCATTAAAGGTGAGCAAGAAAGACCATATAAGTGGTGAAATATCATTCAAAAAAAAGCAGTCCGAAACCTTTTTGAATATCCAATATACGGCTAAAGCAATCAATGATCTTTATGGATCAAAGATAGCCACCATCATAACCTTTCACGATATTACAGAAATCCAGAACTTGTATCTGGCTCTAGAAAGTAAAAAGAAAGAGTTAATGCAGGCTAAAGAGCGATTAGAAGAGCATATAGCTTCAATACAGCAGTTGACCATAGAGCAGGAACGTAATAAATTGATGTCGGAGGTCCATGATACATTGGGCCATTCTATGACGGAAGTCCTGGCACTCCTGGAGAAATGCGATTTAGTTCTAGAACAAGACCCCTTTCAATTTGAAGCGGTACTTGAAGAAACCATTGTTAGGGCAAGAAAAGGACTTTCTGAAATACGAAGTGCGGTTAGTCGATTCAAAAAAATGGGGGTAGAGATATGATAAAAGTCATGTGCGTAGATGATCAGCTGTTACTTAAAGAAACCATGATTTATATGCTTAAACAAGATCCGGATATTGAGGCAGTCGATGGGGGTAATGATGGGTATGAAGCATTAAATATTTGTGAGAGCTATCGACCCCATGTAATATTAATGGACCTAAGGATGCCGAGGCTTGGTGGAATAGAGACGACAACAAAGATTAAAGCTCTATACCCATCCATAAAAATCATCATTCTAACGACCTTTGAAGATCAAAAAAGTATTTTCGACTCAATAGAACATGGTGCTGACGGTTATATTGTTAAAGATATTAAACCGGAGGAGCTCGTACTAGCTGTAAAAAGCGTCTATCATAATTTATATGTGATGCACAAAAATGTGGTCAACATTGTAAAAGAAGAAATTATTGATGTGCATATCAAAGAAAAGGATCAACAAGAAACATTAAAAAATTATGATTTAACACCAATGGAGATTAAGATTATAAAACTAATGGTCGATGGAAAAAGTAACAAAGAGATTGCATACAGTCTGAAATTCACAGAAGGAACGGTTAAGAATAAAGTGTCTAAGATACTGAGCAAGTTGGGACTTAAAGATATGACACAAATAGCAGTCTTTGCTATCAAGCATAATCTGACTTAGGGGAACGCATACATGAGCCATGAGATTTTTTATGCAACATTTTTTTATACTTTATCAGCCTTTATATCTATCGCAATCAACGCAATTTTTTATTTAAAGGCAAGAAAAAGTAATCTGTTATTCATGTTTTTAAAAGCGCAAGGACTGATGCTACTTTGGCTGTTTGCCAAAGTAATGACAAAGACGGTACCAAGCAATGAAGATGCTTGGATATGGGTAGTCATCCAGTACATCGGTGTTTGTTATTTTGGTACAGTATTTTTTGAATTTATATATTATTATAAGAAATTCAAAAGGCCATCACATTATATCAGAATCCTAATATATGGCCTACCAACCATTAATTTTCTGATGGTGTTGACGAATAAATATCATTATTTATTTTTCACATCAGTCACCATATACCAGAACAGTTATGGATTCTGGTTCTATATTCATACAGCCTTCAGTTACATAATGGTAGCAATTTCTTATTATCTTTTGATTCGAATACTAATAGACAGAAAAAATGAGATCTCATGGATACAGAATGTCCTTTTCAATCTAGGTCTGCTATTACCAATTGTAGCGAATATTATTCATGTTTTCCGTTTGATAGAGATTGGATTTGATATCACGCCAATCATGTTTAACATTACTTTGGCAATTTTTGGATATGTTGCGTATCGCTATCGGTTTTTGGATATAAAAATGGTAACAAGATCCATGATCCTAGGAAATATTCATGAAGGTATTATTATTATGGACAATGACCGAAGAATCGTTGAGAAAAATAACATTATTGAGGATATTACCCAAAGTCACGAAAAACTTAAACTTATTGAAACAATCGACGATTTTATTGAAATTGTACGTCCTAAGATAGAAGATTTTGAAATCTTGCATCAAGACATTAGCAGGTGTCTTGATGCCAATGAAAACAGACTATCTACAGAATTTAGAATGCAGGTTCATAATGAATGGCATTGTTATATTCTAAAGCTTGAGAAAATCATAGACCATTCTAAAGACACCATCGGCTATGTGTTTAGAATTATTGATATCACCAAATACAAATCATTACTGATGAGCTTAGAAGCCAAAAACACAGATCTACAAGTGGTCAATCGGCAACTTTCCGATTACCTTACCATCACGAAGCAATTAGCAATTGCGAAAGAAAGAAATAGAATATCTAAAGAAGTCCATGATATTTTAGGTCACTCCGTCACCCTAGTCATTTCACTTCTGGAAAGTTGTAAGTATAACATTGGTAGAAATACAGATTTCCTCAAAGAGAAAACCACTCAAAGCAAAGCCATTATCAGAGGTGGTTTTCTAGAGTTGAAAAAATCCATGAACAGTCAATTAAAAGACGACATAGATATCAACAGTCTTATTGATGATTTGCAGCGGCTCATTGATGATTATGAGAAATCCGGCGTAAACGTTGATTTTTACTACAAGCGAGCAGATTTTAAGTTGACGATGCAAGTCTATGATGGCTTGTATAGAATATGCCAAGAAGCGCTGACCAATGCATTAAAACATGGGAATGCAAAAAACATAACCATACGTATCAAATATATAGCCAGAACGATGGACTTGGTCATCATTGATGACGGAACTGGATCGCAGAAGGTTATAAAAGGCAATGGGTTAAAAGGTATGGAAACGAGGGTGGCTGATTTGTCTGGATTCTTATCTTTTGGGTCACCGGATGGTGAGGGCTTTAATATTCATGCAGTTTTGCCGATATAATATAGAGTTTTTGTGTTCGGACAACAGTGGCATATAAGAATATAAGGCATTAAGCCTAGTATAAGTAAATAGTACTAGTTTATTGCGGTTGTACTACCATCTTATCTGTACTATAATTTAAATAGGCAAGATGGGAAACTATTCCAGCACTGAAGCAAGGCAAGATTTTATTGTTTTTGCAGGAACTGGAATGACGTTTATTGAGTTAGGGGAGAAATATGAATATAGAATCTATAGAAAAATATCTGCAAAAAGTTCAATCCGTTCTTGGCTGTAAGATTACATTAGATCAAGAGGATAAAATCAGTGAGATCCATATTGTATCTGATCTTAGGCGAAGTCCTAAGCAAATCCTTCGTGATATTGAAGCCATCATGATTTCCGAATTCGATATTAATATTGATTACAAAAAGGTATCCATCGCTCAGATACAGAGCGGTTCTCTTAAGTTGGACCAAGATCCAAGGCTCAAGCTTAAGTTGATAGAGTATAATAACAACGGTTCCAATGTCACCGTAAAAGTTGCTTTGGAAAAACAAGGCGAAGTATACGAAAGTGAGTTATTAGGTGTACATACGGCCAACAATTTTAAAAGGTTGATTGGTGCAGTGGTACTTAAGGCGGTAGAGAAATATTGTGACGCTACCGATATATTTGTTTTTGAAGATGTTAAGAAAGTACACTTGGCCAACATGGAGGTGATGGTCGTTGCCATGACCTCTGTTTTTAATGGTTCTGAAGAGATATTCACCGGAACGGCTAAGATTCAAAACGACAGCAATGAAGCCATTGCTAGAGCCACCCTAGATGCGGTGAACCGTCATATTTTGCATCTGGATTTAATTTAATTAATAGCCGACTAAATCATACAGCAACAACTTTTTTATCTAGAGGAGCGGAATATAGCCTGCTA
The DNA here is from genome assembly GCF_900538275.1 of Petrocella atlantisensis. GTDB lineage: Bacteria > Bacillota > Clostridia > Lachnospirales > Vallitaleaceae > Petrocella > Petrocella atlantisensis. The sequence continues at coordinate 1,988,225 of NZ_LR130778.1, forward strand.
TTCATAGTGGATATAGCAGAGATCATAAAATGGAGGCTATATTTCAATGAAAAATATAAAAGTTAGAGCAATGGCTACTATCGTTAGTTTAGTATCATTCCTTCTTGCATCAGGTGCACTTTGGAGCGTGACTAAATAATACAGTACAGCAAATGATAAAGTAATGGGTTTAGTCGGCTTTTAATAGTTTTGGAGGCAATAATGAATAAGCTAAAAGGCTTTATTTTAATAGTATCAGCAATTGCCCTTCTCATATACTTTTACATGTTTGGAAGGTATGAGATCTCTTATGAGGGTCTTATTTTTTGGGGTCTTTTGGCGATTGTTTCAGAGACGTTTGTAATTGTATTACCTAATGGTGCTTCAACTTCTGTGGGTATGGCTGTTTACTTAGCCACACTTATAACAATTAATCCCCTTGTAGCCGTCATGGTTTCGGGAATTGCTTTTATATTACGCTTACCAACAGTAGATGGGAAGCGTAAACATGTCATTAATATGGGTCTAGGAATCACTGCTTATAATATTGCTAGTCATACTATCTTTATCGGAATGATGGGAGCAGCCTATAATTATTTGGTTCATGAAAATACATCGTTCAATATGATTGCAATTATTGCGTTGGTGCTTCTAAGCTTGACGGAATTGGTTAGTATTATATTCATTTCTTTATATTTCCGCTTTGATGAATCTCCAAGAAATATTCAGTTGATAAAAAGCTTTCTAGGCGCTTTACCAAGTACTTTAGCGGTAGGTTCCTTAGGTATTTTGTTGGCTTTTGCAGAACTAAACTATGGCAAGGTGATTGTTGCCCTGTTCTTCATACCTCTACTTCTAGCAAGATATTCTTTTAAACTTTATTTTGATTCCCAGAAGATGAGCATGGAAACCATTCAAGCTTTGAATGAAGCGTTATTAATGCGAGATGCCTATACAAGTGGACACGCCACAAGGGTGGAGCGGTATTCTGCTATCTTGGCGAAAGCTTTAAAATATTTACCAAATGAAATGGAAAACCTTCAAAAAGCAGCCAAACTCCATGATATAGGCAAGATTGGCATACCCGATGAAATCTTAAACAAAAGCGGTAAGTTATCAGAGGATGAATATAGTAAAATTAAGGATCATTCGGCCATGGGTGCCCAGATTCTTAGTAATGTGGATGCACTTAGAAAGATATCTGAAGCAGTAAAATACCATCACGAAAGACCGGACGGAAAAGGCTATCCTGAAGGCTTAATCGGCGATGCTATTCCAAGGGATGCTGCCATCCTTTCTATCGCAGATACCTTTGACGCCATGACGACTGACCGACCTTATCGTAAAGCACTAACACTTGACGAAGCTGTTGAGGAATTGATTCTTTATCGTGGTACTCAGTTTAACGCCAGTCTGGTAGGCATTGTCTTAGAACATATAGAAGAATTCAGAGCAATCCTTGAGGAAAGCCAAGAGGATGTATTGGATATTTGTTATAACGAAGCCTTGAGTGAGGTTAGTGTATGATTATTGAAAGCATCGTTCTCTCAATCCTTATAGGGTGGATTCGAAAAGGCAAATTGAGATATTTGGGCTCAATTGAGATTAAAGGCATTTACCTGTTTTTTATTGGGGGTTTATTTCAAGTATTACTTTTTGCTATGGCGGATGAACAAGGAAGCGGCATCAGGCGTCTGCTCTATGACCATTTTTATGTTTTACATTTATTAACTTATGTCATTATCATGGTGCCGATTTTTCTCAACTTGAAGTGGCGAGGTCTGAATCTAATGGGTCTTGGAACATTACTTAATCTAATACCTATTGCAGCCAACCAAGGAAGAATGCCGGTAGCACTTCCGGCACCTTATACGCCCAACTTTGATCTGGGCCATGTGTTGCTTGAGTCCGGAACCAGATTCAAGGTGTTATCGGATGTTATTTTTATAGGTCCCCCTTATCCCATGCCGAAGATTATGAGTGTCGGCGATTTACTGATTATGGCAGGTGTATTTTGGCTTATACAAAGTGCAATGATGCTAGAAAAAACCAAATCAAAAATCAATGTAGAATCAGGTAATGAATCCATATAGAATAAAATCTAAAGACCGACAGAAAAAAGTCAGGTCTTTTTAATTGTTTTGTAATAAAGTATGGTGCAAGATATGATAGAATAAGCTTTAAGTGAGGAGTGATGGCTTGTTAAAACTTTTAAGAGTAATAGCTTTGATAATTGTATTTCTTTTGGTTGGTTTTGGAACCAACTTTTTTATAATGAAAAATGTTGATGAGACATATTTAATAGCGCCCAATATGACCATGGAGCCGGTTGAGAACCTGATGACCGGTCTAAGTGAGGATGAAACACTAGTCATCATGGAAAATAAGATGATTGAGCTTGACCATTATCCTAGATATGTGGATGATGTTGTTTATGTTCCAATCACATTTGTTATGGACTATTTTAATGATGGCTTCTACTGGGACAATGAGGAAAAAATATTAACCTATACCACATTAAAAGACGTTATTCGTATGGAAACGGACGCCTTAACCTACTTTGTGAACAAAGACCCCATCTCTCTTGAGATTCCTATCAGAGAGTTGGTGGCAGATATTCCGTATATGCCATTGGAACTGGTCAAAAAATTTGCCCACCACGACTTTTACTACGATGGTACAATTGATACTTTGACCATCGAAGATAAGAGCTTAGATGGTACTTATGGTATCGTGTCACCAAGTACCCTAGAATATGGTGTCATCCGTTCTTGGAAAGATCAGAAGAGTACAGTGGTCAAAAAAGCAGCAAGAGGAGAAGAAGTCAAGATTTATGATGATGACGGCATATGGCAACAAGTGCGAACCAAAGAAGGATTAATTGGGTATATCCGTAAAGATGAAATGGGACAAGAGCGACATATTGCAGGCGAGCCGGTGGTCAGAGAAATCTATAATTATGATACAAGACCAACTTTTGACGGAGCCCTAAATCTAGCGTGGCATCAGGTGACCAATACAACAGCCAACCGTTACTTAGAGGATGTGCTTGAAGGTGTACATGGCCTGAATGTCATATCACCGACCTGGCTCCATATAAAAGACTCAGAAGGTAATATTACCAATATTGCTGACCTAGACTATGTGAATAAAGCCCATGCTAGGGGCATACAAGTTTGGGCTTTATTTTCAAATCAATTTGATCGTAAGTTGACCCATGAGGTCTTAAGCAGTACAACAAAAAGAGAAAAATTGATTAGGGAGTTATTGGCTTTATCTGCCCTTTATAACTTAGACGGTATCAATGTAGACTTTGAAAATGTCGGACAGGAAGATGGAATCTACTTTATTCAGTTTATCAAAGAATTAACCCCTTACCTTAAAAACCAAGGCTTGGTGGTTTCGGTGGATATGTATGTACCTTCACAATGGACGGCTCACTATGGACGAAAAGAAATTGGTGAGATTGTAGATTATGTTATGATTATGGCTTACGATGAGCATTGGTCGACTTCACCGGATAGTGGTTCAGTTGCCAGTATTGGATTTGTGGAAAAGGGTATTGTTGATACACTTAAAGAAGTACCAAAAGAGAAGACAGTACTTGGACTGCCTTATTATACGAGACGGTGGACAGAAGAAGTTGTCGACGGCGAGATTAAAGTATCATCAAGGGCTTATGGTATGGATACAGCTTATAAAATCATGACCGATGAAGGTGTGACATTCAGATGGTTAGATGACATTAAGCAATACTATGGAGAATATGAAAAAGATGGTAAAACTTATAAAATGTGGTTGGAAGAAGAACAATCCATTGAAGAGAAAGTAAAGTTGCTTTCTAAGCATCAGTTAGTAGGTGTGGCCGGATGGAAGATTGGCTTAGAAAAAGAGGCCATTTGGGATGTTCTAAGAAAATACCTTGTACCATAAATAAATCAAGCAACCAGCCAAAGTATTCTAAGCATAAGAGGTACATTGGGATAAGTTGTGTGAAAAATAGGCGGGCGGTATGAAACAATTAAGGGCTATTATGGAGTGTATACTACTTCTGGGTATTGTATATCTCATATATGAAATCATGTATTTTGCATACAACTATATTATTTTTTACGGCTTACAACAAGAGTGGGTATGGATTCCCATTGAAGCATATGCACATCTAGGTGACATAGAAAGTATGACCTTAGAATATGTAAGCGACCATCCTCTGGAATATACCCTAATAAGTTGGTTTATGGTTGCTTGTTTTTTTCTAAGCGTTGTCGTTTTTTCGAAACAGAAATTAAGTCAAACATTTGCCTTAAGACATATGAGCATAAAAAACAGCTTAACAAGTATGATAACAGGCATTGGCTTGGTCTTTTTGATGAACGGCTTGATTAGATTTATTAGCGCAGCGACAGATATCGAATTTTCATATTTAAGTTCTTCAACATTCCGAGTTTATAATTTGTGGTTTCTCATGGTGGTGGTTGGTATATTGACACCAATTTTTGAGGAGCTATTCTTTAGAGGCGTGGTACTGAGTAGATTGTCACATGGATTTGGTCCCTTGGTTAGCATCTTATTGTCAAGCGTGATGTTCTCCCTTAGTCATATGAATCCGGTTCAGAGCATCTATGTTTTCCCGGTGGGGCTACTGGCGGCCTACTTGGTTTATAAAACCGGTTCCATTTTTTCGGCGATTTGGTTACATACGCTATACAATATTTTGAATATTTATCTTGCTAAGATTGATTTTTTTCAGTACAATAGTGTACAGCTTTTAGTCTTAATGCTTATAGGAATATGTCTCCTAGGAGTTGGACTTTATCAATCAGAAGAGCAAAATGTTATAGAAAATCCTTAATGGATTTATTTTTCCCAAAAGTATGTTATAATTATACAGGACAATAATCCGAGTGCATAGAATATGGTGACCAATGGATACAAGAATTCTGCATATAACACTAGAAAATCAAATTGACCTAATCAGAGAAGCAGCAATGACCTTGAAAATTGGTGGTCTAGTTGCTTTTCCTACTGAAACGGTTTATGGGATTGGTGCAAATGCCTTAGACGCATCTATTGTTAGAAAAATATATGAAGCTAAGGGACGACCTTCGGATAATCCTTTAATTGTCCATATCGGTGATGCCATAGAGGTTGAAAAATATGTAGCCGATATTCCGGAGATTGCCATACCCTTAATGAAAGCTTTTTGGCCCGGTCCGTTGACATTGATTTTCAAGAAGAATCATGTGATTCCTTATGAGATTACAGGCGGTTTGGATACCGTAGCTATTCGAGTACCTGCTCATCCGCTAGCAAGGGATATCATAAGACAATCCGGTTTGCCTATTGCTGCGCCCAGCGCTAATATATCAGGAAAACCGAGCCCAACCAACGCAGCCCATGTCATTTTGGATTTAAGTGGGCGTGTGGACATGATTGTGGATGGTGGAGACGCTAATATTGGTCTTGAATCTACAGTACTGGATGTAACATCTGAACCGGCAACAATATTAAGGCCGGGAGGCATTACAAAAGCAATGATTGAAGAAGTTATAGGGCCAGTGACTCAGAACCCAAGCAATCTTGGCCTACCGGATGATGACACACCAAAAGCACCTGGAATGAAGTATAAACATTACGCACCAAAAGGTAGATTGGTCATCTATTATGGCAGCAAAGCAAAAGCGATAGAGGCCATGAATATTTCAGTCCAAAAAAGCTTGAATAATCATGAAAAAGTCGGTATTATTGCAACGAATGAAGATCGTGAGGCTTATAACTGTCCAACGATCTTAACGATTGGTTCAGAACATGATGCCCATGAAATTGCATCAAACCTTTTTAAGGTGTTAAGGCAAATGGATGACTTGGGTATTGAAAAAATATTGACGCAAGCCTTTCATGAAAAGGAGATTGGTGTAGCCACCATGAACCGATTGTTAAAAGCAGCAAATAATGAGCAACGCTTCGTTTAGAGGAGTATTATGAAGGATTTAATGTTTGTTTGTACAGGGAATACCTGCAGATCTCCTATTGCAGAAGGTTTGGCAAAACATATGTTAGGTAATAAAAAGGCGATTATACTATCCAGAGGTATTTCCGTCAACTTAGAAGCGCCTGCGAATATGAATGCTGTAAAGGCCATGGATAAGAAACATATTTCCATTAAGGACCATAAATCAAAACGCTTTAACCCGAAAGAAATAACGGATGATATGCTTATATTGACCATGACATCCAGACATGAAACCTATCTAAAATACCACTATCCAATGTTGGAAGATAAAGTACATACTTTATTGTCATATGTTGGTATGACTGGTGATGTTGAAGATCCTTTTGGTCTGGATCAAGAAGTTTATGATCAATGTGCCAATCAATTAGAGACTGCCATCAGTAAGCTGATGGAACAATTTGAAGCATAATACAGAAATCGTGTCAAAGGGCACGATGCACAAGGAGGAAAAGAATGATAGCAATAGGTTGCGATCATGGCGGTTACGCCCTCAAACAGGAAATTATTAAAGATTTTGATGAAAAGGGCATTTCATACATAGATTTTGGAACGCATGACGAAGCATCAGTAGATTACCCGGATTATGCAAAACAGGTGTGTCATTATGTACTTGAACATGAAAAAGCCCAAGGCATATTGATATGTGGAACAGGTATCGGTATTTCCATTGCAGCCAATCGACATGTCGGTATTAGAGCCGCTTTATGCCATGATTGTTTTTCGGCAGAAGCGACCAAACTTCATAACGATGCAAATGTTCTATGTCTTGGAGGACGTGTTGTAGGTCCTGGACTGGCTTTAAAAATTGTGGATACTTTTATTCATACGGATTTTTCAAACGAGGAACGCCACAGAAGACGTGTGGAAAAAATAGAAGATTAGTTATAAATCAAATAAAAGACGATCCTATAGGAGGGCAAAAATGTCAAATGTATTTGTAATGGACCATCCACTCATTCAACACAAAGTAGGTGTCCTAAGAAGAGAAGAAACGGGTTCCAAAGAATTTAGAGAACTGGTTAATGAAATAGCTATGCTCATGTGTTATGAAGCGACAAGAAACCTTCCTTTACGTGATGAAATTGTTCAAACGCCTGTCGCACAGGCTACCGTAAAACAAATAGCAGGCAAGAACCTTGGTATTGTACCAATATTAAGAGCCGGACTTGGCATGGTAGATGGTATGCTTACCTTGGTTCCAACAGCAAAGGTCGGTCATATTGGCTTGTATCGTGATCCGGAAACCCTTAATCCTGTTGAGTACTATTGTAAGTTACCTTATGATGCTGCAGAACGAGATATATTTGTACTTGACCCGATGCTGGCAACAGGTGGATCTGCAGTAGCAGCCATTCAATTCATTAAAGACAAAGGCGTTAGCCGTATCCATTTTATGTGCTTAATTGCAGCACCGGAAGGTGTGAAAAAAGTACAAGATGCCCATCCGGATGTAGACATATACATTGCAGCACTTGACGAGCGATTAAATGACCATGGCTATATCATTCCCGGACTTGGTGATGCCGGTGACCGTTTATATGGAACGAAATAAGCAATAAAGAAGTCGGAAAATTTGGAGATGATGGAATAATGGAATTACTAAGAAGCATGAATATCAATATCATCTATATCATTGCCTTTTCTATGGCATTTGGTATCACTGTGCTGGCAACACCTTTCAGCAAAAAATTAGCCATAAAAGTCGGAGCGATTGACCATCCCAAAGCATTAGGTGTTCACGATAAGCCTATGCCCCTTGCAGGAGGTTCGGCTATTGTGACCGGTTTCATTGTAACCTCTCTTTTAATTGCACCATTGGTTGGTGGTTTTATCTCGATGGAATTCTTCGGACTCATCATAGGTAGCATCATCATAACCATTGTTGGCTTCCTAGATGATATCTATCAGCTTAGCCCTAAGCTCAGAATATTTTTTCAGATTCTGGCTGCTTTGATTGTTGTTTTTTCAGGAACCAGTATTGAGATTCTATCATGGCCATGGGCCAATGGTGGTGTTATACAAGTAGGTTCGATTGGTAATGTTTTAACCGTTTTATGGATTGTCGGTCTTACCAATGCAGTAAACTTTCTAGATGGTCTGGATGGTCTAGCAACAGGTGTGGCATCCATAGCATCACTGAGTTTTATGATTATATCCTTCATTTTTGGTCCTCCGGTTATCGTTGTACTAGCAGCGGCTCTTGCTGGTTCATGTTTAGGGTTCTTGCCCCATAATTTTAACCCGGCTAAGATATTTATGGGTGATACCGGATCTACTTTTTTAGGATTTACATTAGCCGTCATTTCTATTCAAGGATTAACAAAAAGTTATACTGTGGTTACAGTCATTGTTGGGGCCATAGTACTTGGGCTACCAATATTTGACACATCTTTCGCTATTATACGACGTTTGGTCAATAAGCAATCCATATATAAAGGTGACCGAGGTCATCTTCATCACAGACTTGTGGACAAAGGCATCAGCCATAAAAGAGCTGTTTTAACCATGTACGGCGTTAGTGGTTGCTTTGGTATAGCTGGCATTCTATTTGCTCTAAAAGATTTTTTCTTAGCTTCTCTAATAATAGGCATCATTATGACAGTATGGTTAGGTGACATTTTATACACCAATCATCAGAACAAAAAGATTAAGAGTGATTAATCATCTGGGAAAGTTGAGAAAATTATAATCAACATCAGGAGGAACACTATGAAAGTCATGAGTATATTTGGAACGAGACCTGAGGCCATTAAGATGGGACCGGTTGTAAAAGCCTTGGAAAAAGAAGAAGGCATAGAGAGTATTGTATGTGTAACAGCTCAGCATAGAGAAATGTTGGATCAGGTCCTTGAAGTGTTTGATATTAAACCAGACTACGACTTAGATATTATGCAACAACATCAGACATTAACGGACATTACAACAAGAGCCATCAAAGGACTAGAAAAAGTTATGGAAGAGGCTAAGCCGGATGTTGTACTTGTTCATGGTGACACAACCACCACATTTGCAGGTGCACTTGCAGCATTTTACCATCAAATCGCTGTAGGCCATGTAGAAGCTGGTCTTCGTACCTATGATAAATATCAACCTTTCCCCGAAGAAATGAACCGAAAACTGACAGGTAGTCTTGCAGATTATCACTTCGCGCCAACGCAGACAGCCAAAAATCATTTGCTTCTTGAAAATGTTGATGAAGCTTGTATCACTGTTACAGGTAATACAGTCATTGATGCTTTATCATCTACCATCAACGATGATTATCGTTTTACTGTTGATGCTCTAAACCATATTGACTATAAGAACAAAAAAATAATAGCCATGACAGCACACCGTCGTGAGAATCTTGGTCAACCACTTGAAAACATATGTGAAGCAGTATTGGAGGTTGTTAATCGTAGACCTGAGGTTGAAGTGGTCTATGCCGTGCATCTTAATCCGAAAGTCATGGAGGTGGTCAATCGTATTTTAGGCAACCATGAACGCATCCATTTACTACCACCTCTTGAGTTAAAAGATATGCACAATTTACTTGCAAGATCCTATTTGGTATTAACAGATTCAGGTGGGTTACAAGAAGAAGTACCTTCTTTAGGCAAGCCGGTGCTTGTTCTTCGAGATGTAACAGAAAGACCTGAAGGTGTAGAAGCAGGTACCCTTAAGCTTGTAGGAACAGATAAGGCTAAGATTATAGACACCACGCTGGAATTACTTATGCATGCTGACAGTTATAATAAAATGGCAACCGCTACCAATCCATACGGAGACGGACATGCATCAGAACGCATAGTAGCATGGTTGAAGGCCAACCATAAGTAAATATTAATTCAAAATTGAAGGTGAAGGCGTTAAAACTTAGTTTTGGTGCCTTAACCTTAGACAAAATATCGTGAAAATCATAACAATAATTCATGAATCTTATGAAATGATATTTACATTCACCTCATTTACAGGTATAATACTATCTTGTAGAAGGGTTGTGAGAAGTCATGAAATTTGATTATCTAAAAAATTTGGCCCTTGTCAGTCAGATTGGTCTATTGATGGCAATACCTATTTTTCTTTGTATCTTCATTGGACACTGGTTAGATGGGAAGTTTGGAACCAATGGATTATTTCTAATCATATTTTTAATCCTTGGTGTTTTAGCAGCCTTTCGAAATCTATTTGTTACTGTTCTAAATAGAGTTGATTCGGGAAAGAAGGATTCTAAGCATGATAGAAAATAAGTCGATTGTTTGGTCTCTATCCTGGAAAGTACTGATTATATTGTCAATTACCTTTGGTATAGGTGTTTTACTTGTAAATGATGTAGCCACTTATGCACGAGGGATACTACTCGGTGGCTCTGTCACCTTGTTAAAAATTAAACTATTAGAAATCACATTGAAAAGAGCAATAAAGAAACCACCTAGTGCAGCTAAGAGCTATATGAGTATGCATTACATGTTACGCTATGTGGTTACATTTATCGTTCTTTTTGTGGGTATAGCCATACCGACCATAAGTGGTGTGGCAGTTATTCTGGCACTTCTAAGTCTGAAATTAGCAGCATATTGGCAAGGCGCTCTTGAACCAAAGGTGCCGGTCGATGGTTCTGTTGAATTCTTGGAGTGGGAGGATGATGAAGAAACTGACTTTTAAGTCTAAGTAGTCTCAAATGTCTAGCAAAAGGAGATGATCACAGATGGATTTTAGCATTCATGTTGCCAAAGTAGTCCGTATCGGCAGCTTTGAGCTCTGGATCACAGAATCAATGATTAACTCATGGATCATTTGTGGCGTCCTAATTTTAATTGCCTTGATTGTGAGAAATGCAATTAAAAATCCCCAAAAAGTACCTGAAGGCGTTCAAAATGTTGTCGAGTTTCTGGTGGATTCACTGGATAATTTTGCCGAAACCACTATGGGCAAGCACGGCAGAAAATTTGGATCCTTTTATGGTTCTATGATCATTTACATATTATTATGTAATTTATCGGGATTATTTTTAGGACCAAACATTGGCGCACCCGTGGCAGGGGAGCCAAAAGTATTAATTGATTTCATGAGACCCCCAACCGCTGACTTTGCAGTAACATTTGCGTTGGCCATGATTACGTTTACTATGGTCCAAGGTTTTGCCATCAAGGAAAAAGGTACTTTTACTTGGTTAAAAGGCTTAACCGAACCGATGTGGCCTCTAACGCCCCTTAATGTTATTGGAGAGCTAGCCAACCCCATATCCCTTAGCTTCCGTCTTTTTGGTAATATACTCGGTGGAACAATCATCATGGGATTGTACTACAATCTGCCCTGGTTTGCCCTAATCGGTATTCCTGTAGCCTTACATGCATATTTTGACATATTTGCAGGTGTGCTACAAGCGTTCATATTTGTTATGCTCAGCATGACATTTGTTGCCAGTGCGATGGATTAGAATTGTCACATTCAGTAAAGTGAGGTGAAAAAATGGATGGCCTTTTTGAAATGATTCTCAATTTTCTAAATAACACAGACAGATTTGCCTTGATTTTATCAGGTTCGGCAATCGCTGCCGGATTGGCCATGGGCGCAGGTATTGGTCCTGGAATTGGTCAAGGTTTTGCCGCAGGAAAAGCAGCTGAAGCCGTTGGTAACAATCCAGAAGGTGGTAGACAAGCAACCATTGTTATGTTACTTGGTGCAGCAGTAGCTGAGACCTCTGGAATCTTTGCGCTGGTTATTGCCATCATCATGTTGTTTGCCAATCCATTGGTAAGCAGAGAAGGTACGGCTGTTGTGCTTGCTGCAAGTGCTATTGGAGCAGGACTTGCTATGATTGCAGGCATTGGACCTGGAATTGGTCAAGGTTATGCAGCAGGTAAAGGCTCAGAGGCCGTTGGAAAGCGTCCTAAGCTACAAAGTCAGATCATAAGAACCATGTTGCTTGGGCAAGCTGTTGCACAGACAACGGGTATATATGCACTGATTATTGCATTAATTTTATTGTTCGTTAACATTTTCTTCTAGAATTATAATTATAGAAGAAGTCAATAATAACAAAAAATCATTAACTTATTGAATATAAGGAGGATTTAAAAATGTCAGATGTAAATCAAATCGATGGAAAAGCGTTAATATTAGCAAGTTCAGCAATCGGAGCAGGTCTAGCTATGATCGCAGGTATAGGTCCTGGTATCGGTCAAGGTTTTGCAGCAGGTAAAGGTGCAGAAGCAGTTGGACGTCAGCCGGGTGCACAATCGGATATTATCAGAACCATGTTACTAGGTGCTGCGGTAGCAGAGACAACTGGTATCTATGGTCTAATCATTGCAATCATCTTATTATTTGCAAACCCACTAATCACGAAGTATATGGAATTAAGTCAATAATATGGTATAACTTTTACCCTTTAACGAAAGGAGGAAAGGTGAATTGAATGGTTTAAATATGGTAATGCAAAATCTTTCGACTTCCTTACCACAACTTAATGCACTTCCAGAGCCCTATGTTATCTTTTTTACAGAACAAACCATAATTCAAGTCATAGCACATATACTTACTGTATTGGCTTTATTCTATGTACTCGGAAAGCTACTTTTCAAACCTGTAAGAAATATTTTGCAAAAGAGAAAAGATGAGATTGCCGACGAATATAAGCGTATAGACGAAGATACTGAAGCTTTGGCAGCCCTAAAGACGGATTATGAGAATAAATTACTGAACATTCATCAAGAGGCAGAAAAAATACTTGCTCATGCTAGAAAAAGAGCGATTGAACGAGAAGATGAGATTATAAAAGAAGCAAAAGATGAGGCAGATCGACTCATTAAAAGAGCACACCTTGACATTGAACGTGAGAAAGAACAGAGCAAAGACGAGATGCGCCGCGAGATCATCGGAGTTGCAACTGTAATGGCAAGCAAATTTGTTGCAGCATCCATCAGCGATGAGCTAAAGAATCAACTTGTTGATGAAACTTTAGCAAGTATTGGAGAATCCTCATGGTTGAGTTAATAGCTAAGCGTTATGGTTCAGCAATCTTTCAGCTTGCCGAAGAAAAAGATGCTGTAAATGATTTGCAAAAAGATATCCTTTTGATCCAAGAAAGCTTCTTAGATAAAGAATTGATTGAATTTCTCAGTCATCCCAAAATACCTTTGTCAGATAAGATAAAAATGCTTGAAGAAGCATTATCAGAGAGGGTTGGTCAAGATTTATTAGGTCTGTTGGTTCTTATATTGAAAAAGAATCGACAACATTATATTTCTGAGATTTTGGCGGAAGTCCTTGAAATGATAGACACCTATCAAGGTAAAGTCAAGGCTTATATCAAGTCAGTGGATGAACTCAGTACTGAGAAGAAAAAGCAGATCATCGATCAATTGGAAAAGTCAACGGACAAAAAGATCATTCCGGAATATAGAATTGACAAAACCCTTATTGGTGGCTTGTTCATTCGTATTGGTGATCGTGTTATTGATAACAGCATCAAAGGACATATGCATTCAATGTCAAAGAAGCTGTTAGAGACTAAAATTAATTTTTCGTAGAAAGGCGGTGTGACCTCGGTATGAATTTGAAACCAGAAGAAATCAGCTCAGTGATTAAAGAGCAGATTAAACGCTACAAAACTGAATTGGAAGTTGCCGATGTAGGTACTGTAATTCAGGTTGCCGATGGTATTGCCCGTATACATGGCTTAGAAAACGCTATGGCAGGAGAGCTACTAGAGTTTCCTGGTGACGTTTATGGTATGGTTCTTAACCTTGAACAAGACAATGTTGGTGCCGTGTTAATGGGATCAGACAAGGGTATTGGTGAAGGTGATATTGTAAAAGCCACAGGACGGGTTGTTGAAGTACCAGTCGGTGATGCATTAATGGGACGTGTTGTCAATGCAATTGGTCAGCCAATTGACGGCAAAGGTCCGATTAGCACAGATAAGTTTAGACAAGTTGAAAGAGTTGCACCCGGTGTTATCGAACGTAAGTCCGTAGACACCCCACTGCAGACAGGCCTTAAGGCGATAGATGCCATGGTGCCGATTGGACGTGGACAAAGGGAGCTCATCATTGGAGACAGACAAACAGGTAAAACAGCGATAGCCATTGATACCATTATGAATCAAAAAGATTCTGGTGTATTATGTATCTATGTGGCCATCGGTCAGAAAGCTTCAACAGTTGCACAACTGGTTAAAAAGTTAGAAGAAAACGGCGCAATGGATTATACGACCGTAGTTGCGGCCAACGCCTCTGAACCAGCGCCACTTCAATTTATCGCGCCTTTTGCAGGTTGTGCGATTGGTGAAGAATGGATGGAAGAAGGTAAAGAAGTCCTAATCATATATGATGATTTATCTAAGCATGCTGTTGCCTACAGAGCCATGTCATTGTTGCTTCGTAGACCACCAGGACGTGAGGCATATCCGGGAGATGTATTCTACTTACATTCCAGATTGTTAGAACGTGCCGCTAAGCTTTCTGATGAGCGTGGTGGTGGATCCATAACTGCATTGCCCATTATCGAAACACAAGCAGGTGACATATCAGCCTATATCCCAACGAATGTTATCTCCATCACAGATGGTCAGATCTTCCTTGAGACTGAGATGTTTAACTCAGGTATTAGACCTGCGATCAATCCAGGTTTATCTGTATCAAGGGTTGGTGGTGCCGCTCAAATCAAGGCCATGAAAAAAATTGCCGGACCTATTCGCGTTGAGCTTGCTCAGTACAGAGAGTTAGCAGCCTTTGCTCAGTTTGGTTCAGACCTTGACAAAGAAACAAGAGACCGTTTAACACAAGGTGAGCGTATCATAGAAGTACTTAAACAAGCTCAATATAAGCCTTTAAAAGTAGCAGAGCAAATCGTTATTCTATACGCTGCGACTCGAAAATTCTTAATGGATATAGAGCTTGACGATATACATAAATTCGAAACTGGACTAATGGAATTTGTTGAAACCATGTATCCGGACATCTTAACAGACTTGGTTAAAGATTCAGGTTTGACAGATGAATTGGACAAGCGTCTTGAAGATGCGATTGGTGAATTCAAAACAGACTTCATGAAGAAGAGTGAAGAGGTGTAATTAATCGATGGCATCAATGCGTGATATCAAACGAAGGAAAAATAGCATACAGAGCACCCAACAAATCACCAAGGCGATGAAGCTGGTTGCAACTGCCAAGCTACAAAAGGCAAAGGTGCAAGCGGTCAAGACCAGACCTTATTTCCATAAAATGCATGGTACCATTACTTCAATTTTAGCCCAAAGCGGCCAAGTCAACCATAAATACCTAGATGAACGAGAAGGTAAACATAACACCTATATCGTTGTAACATCCAATAGAGGTTTAGCAGGCGGATACAACAATAATGTCTGTAAAATGGTAATGAACCATCGCGTTGAAGGCGAAGATGCAAGTGTTATTGCAGTTGGACGTAAGGGAAGAGACCTTCTAAAAAGAAGAGGCTTTAACATCATTGAAAGCTACAATGAGATGGTGGATATGCCTGAGTACGGTGATGCAGCAACGATTGGTACCGAGGTTCTTAAAAGGTATGTAAGTGGTGAGATCGATCATGTTTATATCGCCTACACAGCCTTTGAATCCACCTTGAATCAAGAAGCAAAACTGATAAAACTTTTGCCCCTTGACCTGGATGATTTTGCTGAAGAAAAACCGGACGAAGAGCATTTGGAATCCGGTATTAATTATGAGCCAAGTGTAGAAGAAGTGCTAGACAGTATTATTCCACAATATGTCAATAGCATCATATTCGGTGCCTTAAAAGAATCCATTGCAAGTGAGCACGGTGCACGTATGACCGCCATGGATTCAGCAACAAGTAACGCCTCCGATATGATCGACAAGTTAACCCTTCAATACAACAGAGCCCGTCAGGCATCTATAACTCAAGAGTTATCTGAGATTGTTGGCGGTGCTGAAGCACTAAAGTAAAGGAGTGAATAAAAAAATGTCAAAAAACGTTGGAAAAATCACTCAAATCATTGGTGCGGTTATAGACATAAAATTTGAAACAAGTGAACTACCTCAATTATACAATGCCATTACAATCGAGAGAAAAAACGACATTCCTTTGATTGTTGAAGTGGCGGGTCACCTTGGTGACGATATCGTCAAATGTATCTCAATGGGTGCAACAGACGGATTGATAAGAGGTATGGAAGCCGTGGATACAGGTAACCCAATCATGGTACCTGTAGGTGAGGAAACACTTGGTAGAATGTTCAATGTAACTGGTGCGGTAATCGACAGTAAGCCGGCACCTGTTACAAAAGACACCTGGTCTATACACCGTGAACCGCCAAAGTTTGAGGAACAATCTACAGAAGCAGAAATACTTGAAACGGGTATTAAAGTTGTTGACTTGCTGTGCCCATATCAAAAAGGCGGAAAAATAGGTCTGTTTGGTGGTGCAGGGGTAGGAAAGACAGTACTTATTCAAGAGCTTATTAGAAATATAGCGACAGAGCATGGTGGTTACTCCGTTTTTACAGGTGTTGGAGAACGTACTAGAGAAGGAAACGACTTATATCATGAGATGGCTGAATCAGGGGTTCTTGATAAAACCACCATGGTGTTTGGGCAAATGAATGAACCACCAGGAGCACGTATGCGTGTTGGCCTTACAGGCTTAACCATGGCAGAGTACTTTAGAGATGAAGGTGGACGAGACGTTCTTTTATTCGTAGATAACATTTTCCGATTTACTCAAGCCGGATCTGAAGTATCTGCATTGCTTGGACGTGTACCGAGTGCTGTTGGTTACCAACCAACACTAGCAACAGAAATGGGTATGCTTCAAGAGCGTATTACATCTACGAGAAAAGGCTCTATCACTTCTGTACAAGCGGTATATGTACCTGCCGATGACTTAACAGACCCAGCACCAGCGACAACATTCGCCCATCTAGATGCAACCACGGTTCTATCTAGATCCATTGTTGAGCTTGGTATCTACCCTGCAGTTGACCCACTGGATTCATCATCAAGAATACTGGACCCTATGATTATTGGGGAAGAGCATTATGGTGTGGCCCGAGGCGTGCAGGAAATATTACAAAGAAACAATGAGTTACAAGATATAATAGCCATTCTAGGTATGGATGAGCTCTCAGAAGAAGATAAGACTTTAGTTATGCGTGCAAGAAAGATCCAAAGATTCTTGTCACAACCCTTCTTTGTAGCTGAAAACTTTACAGGACTTAAAGGTCGATATGTACCTTTAAGTGAAACCATTCGTGGTTTTAGTGAAATACTAGAAGGAAAACATGATAGCATACCGGAAAGTGCATTCCTAATGGCAGGAAATATTGACGATGTCCTTAGTCGTGTATAGTAGGTGATTTTATGGCGACAAACAAAATCGAATTACATATTGTAACACCGGATCGCGAGTTTTTTGCCGCGGAAGTGGATGCTTTGTCTTTTAAGACAACAGAAGGTTTCATAGGTGTACTATATGACCATATTCCTTTGATAACGACACTGACCAGTGGTAAAGCCGTGTTTAAAAATGACAAAGATACATTTGAAGCGGTACTGCACAATGGCTTCGCAGAAATCGGCGAAGAAAAAGTGACCATATTGACCGACGCAGCTGAATGGGCTGATGAGATTGATATGGACAGAGCCTTGTCCGCAAGACAGCGCGCCGAGAAGAAGCTTGAAGAAATGACTCATAAAGAAGACAAACATAAAGAAGAAGTGGTTATTCAAGCACAAGCATCACTCCTTAGAGCTTTAGCTAGAATTGAAATGGCACAAGCAAGACAAGATAAGTAGTAAAATGTGAACAAAGAAAAATGATAAGAGGCTGTCCGGATGGATGGCTTCTTTTTTTACTACTACTTCTTCTTTTGTTACAACTTTGTAATGAAAGATATTCGTCTATTTCAGTAATCATATTTGGATCCTTTGCCGATATACATAAGAGTCTTTCTAAACATAATGTGATGACTGAAGATAGAAAAGGTGGAGTTTCATATGAAAACGTTAAAATATAAGCGCATCATTATAGGTATTCTAATCATAACCCTAGTTGCATCATTTGGCATAGTACCCATGGAGCTTGAAGCAGCCGATGGTTCTTTGATATGGAGAAAACTAGACACCATGGATACCAACTTCACCATAATTAATAATAAGGCCGGCGATAACGAAATCTTATTAGAGTTAGATTTGGTTGCCACAGGTAGCTATGCTTTGTTTTATCACCTAGAAGACGGACGTCAAACTGAAATTCGGTTTCAACAAGCTTATGAGAAAGTAGATGTGAAGTATTTTGTCAGAGAAGATTTAGGCGCAACCAATGTCACCCAAGACCTAGTCTCTAGTTCTTATCTTCAGATGGATTATAATCTTACGGTACCTGATTGGCGCTTTGATGGTGCTAAGCTTGTGGGTGCTTCTGGTGGCTTGGAATTTAGTATACCAAGATCAGCCAGTTCTCAGTACCCTGGTGTAGCCTTTGAAGTGGACAACAAAAGAGTTTATATTAAGTGGGATTTTCAACTGGGGAAAGCCTTTGTACTTATAAGGAATTACAACAACGGATTTATCATGCCAGTAAGTTATGAAAAGCCAAACGGTTCTACCGAGAACATAAAAGTTCTCAAAGGATTGGAAGGCTTTACAGTTACGCCTACCCATTTAAGAGAAAATGAAGCAGGAACAGCTAACATTGAGATCAAACCCATAACACAGCCCACAGATACAGGCAATAAACCGGGGAACAGACCCGGACTGGATATTAAGTTTAAACAACCAAAAGAACTGGAAGTTGGTACATGGACCTATGATTATGATCTAACCAATCTAAGTGATATTAGTGCCATATTAGAACTTGATGATATTGGCTCTGAATCCTATCTAGATTTTAATTTCAGACTAAAAGACTTTGGTGATCCGGATAATAGCAATCCGGTATACGAGCTGGATGCAGATGATGCAGCTGCCAACGTGGATGTTGGCTATGACTACGACCCTCTTACCCATGAATATAGAGTTAGACTTGTTAAAGATAACTCGGACTTATTTGATGACGGTAAGACCATCCAGTGGTCAGAGCTTGAAGCCAGTCGTATTTACAATGTCAATATTGGCTTTCAGGTGGATCTAGATGCGGTCGGTTTTGAGACGTATGGGTTTACCGGTTATAGACCCATCAATGGTTTTGGTTATACATTCATGGCTTATGAGTTAAAACGCGCTAATGCAAAAGAAGCCTATCTGGATATCGTACCTTATGATATTGGTAGTCAGGGAGATGTGGAGTATATTATCCTCTATAGCAAAGTCATTAAACCTGAGCTGGATCCAAATGGTGATTTGTGGCTTAAGAATTATCATTCTACATCCGGGGATAATGATCAGATCTTCATTCCTGTGCCTTTTCAAAGCACATCTTCACAAGATGCCTATCAAGTATTTGTGAATTTTGCTGGGGTTCAGATACGATCTCAAGTTCTGAATTATAAGGCAATCGAGGACCAGAATGTACCTCCAACCACACCGGCAATTAGGACCATAGAGAATCTAATTGTAGTCCCTCCTCTTGATGAGACCGACAATCCAACGAAGGTAGAGATGGACTTGGTATGGGATGCACCAACCAACAAAACAGTTAAAGAATTGGATGAAATATTCCAGGATGGCGGATCACTTTACTATGAATTATCTGTAAATGAAGTACCGACCAACAGTACCGACAATCCGTATCAAGTCATTAAAGTCTTTGAAGTGATAAAAGATGGTACGTTATATAAGCTCAAGCAGCATGATGATGTGCCGGGAACCTTACCGATACCATCTGAACAACTTAACTATGATTTTGGATACAATAGTACCGATGAACGTCTTAGACTGGATAAGATTGTGCTCTATGAAAATGGGTCATGGATCAATACTCTTGACACCCTAATTGATGAAGAGGCTGTGATACCTTATGAAGTATCAGATTCGGGAACCCCTTATGATTTTGAGTTTCCTGGGGTTAATTATTTAAGAATAAAAGCCATAACTGTAAAAGACGACGTTGTATCTGAGTCTCAGATGTCCATACCGGCCAGTCTTTCACTTAGTATGATTACATATGATGTTCCTGTTGTGGATACATTGACCTATGATCCACTATATGGCAATGTGGAAGATCGTTCAACAGGTGTCACTCTAAAATGGCATACAGTGGATGTCGCCAACTATGAGAACAATATGCTAAGCCCCATTAACAAAGGGATAGAAAGTGTTGATTATAAAATCTATATCTCAGAAGTATTGGACCAAGTTTTACCATTAAATGAGGATGACTTAGATTATACATTACTGAATATGACGAATGAAGGATTAACCGTCATCGATGACGATGCCATAAGCGAACTAAGAAATGGTGAAGTGGTTTACTTTGTCCGTTCTACACCAAATGGTATCAATACTGATTTAAGTGTAGACGTTCAGGGTCTAGATGCCAACAAAACCTACTATGTACGTGTGGTAACACAGCTTGAGATTACCGATGATGAAACCAGAGTATCGGAACCCTCCAGCGTATTAAGTGCTACAGTACCACAGACCCCGATACCACCGGGAGATGAAGAGATTTTTCCATTAGCGCCTGAAGGTTTTACAGTTGATTATGCCGATGAAGGTTTGTTAAATGCAGGCTTAACTTGGTATATACCAAATGCAATGGTATTTGATGATGACATGAATGGTTTTGAGGTTTTGGCGATTGAAGATAGAGCACTCCCGGAGAATCTATCTTCGAAGGCCATTAGCATAACGGATATTCTCGAGGGGACTACGCTTAGTGATGACGTTGTCGAAGGGTGGCGTATCTATAAACATGAGGGTACAACTTACTTAAAAAAATATAACCGACAGACAGGTCTATGGGAAGATAAAGATCTGGCTTTGCTTGTCATTGAAAATAATCGATTCTATTTGATTGATGATGCCAATGCGCCTAATAAAGTAAATTACTATTACATAAGATCAACAAAAATGGAAGGTGAATCGATTACCAATACGTCACCTTGGGTACCGGGTACCCTCACCACTGCACCTGTAAAAGGACCCATTAATCTCATTATTGATTATGAATCCGGTTATACTTACGAACCAAAAACAGAGTTGGTTGTTCGTTTTGATGCGCCAATATCAGATTTGGACCAGATCGGTACAGATTACCGAATTGAAGTATTTGTAAAAGGTGAAGACGATGTGGATTATAGTATGATTAAGTATCCTTCCATACTGCTTGGAGATACAACAGGTGGCCCTGTAGGTTATACAAGGCTCCATTATAAAGTAACGGAACTAAAACCGGGCAAAACCTATAGCATCAAAGTGCGTATCGAGGACAGAACAAAACCGGAGGAAATACTGCCAGATGGATCTAGGGTTTATCCGAAATCCCCCTATTCTGAAATCGTTGTCTCAAGAACAGAATTTGACCAAGAGGATTATGATAAGGAAAATAAATACTATGAATATATTGATTATTACTTAAGAAAAGCGGAAGCTTTAAAACAACTTATTTACTTCAAGATGATTGACACCAGTAGAGAAACAGCGGTAAAATATCGTGAAAATTATGGTGAAGGTATTATAAAAAGAACCATGAATGGTGAGCTTACGCTATATTCAGATAATAAAGCCACCAACACCTATTATTTGCCATCCAACTCACTTGAGTCGATCAACGGATACAATGTAACCATAAAAATCCAGAGTAAAAATCAAGTGGTAGGTATAAGACCAAGAACCATTGGCGTAAACATCACAAAAGAAGTAGGTGAGATGGTGGAAGAGATTAGACGCTATAATAGCACCTATAAAGATTATTACTTAAGAATCAAGATACATACAGACACCTTCACAGGAAAGATCAATAACATTACCCCTTCGAGTGAATTGGTACAAGTTGAGCTGGCTTTGGTCGGTAGTTTACAATTAGAAGAAGAGATTGATCGGCTTATGGTCAGTTCATTAGATAGCATTATTGCGGGCAATAAAGCTGAGTTGATACTAGATATCGAAAATGAACTAAAGAAAGGCATTAATGATACACAACTTATCGGTATCGTCGATCAGAGGGTTAAAATGGTGGAAGAAGACTATATTGATCGAGCATCGGATCTATATTTTGACAACATCAGCGCCAATGTTACAACCATTAGCCAGCCAACGAAAGCTATATATATGGCCTTAGCCCCAATAAAAAGTCCTGCTAATAACGAAATGTACACCCGAGAGAATAACGCATGGAAAAAGGTAAATAGTGCATACTTTAATAACAGACATTATGTAGATACCGTAAAGCTTAATCCTTATATACTGTTACCATCATCCAATACATCTGTTGATTTGGTTTTGCTCTACGCTCAGGACGGTATTGATGTCATCAATTATTATAATCTGTCCAGTATTTTTACGGCCAATGATTTTCAAAGTCCGACAAAAACAATTCAGAAATACCAGTGGATTTCAGCACTGGCAAGACTCCTAGGTGCACCTGAAGGCCAGGATACGGCGGATTACTTGAGAACCAGAGGCATTAATGCAACAACACTTAACAATTATCAACCACTTAGAAACGAT
Organism: Petrocella atlantisensis; assembly: GCF_900538275.1. Classification (GTDB taxonomy): domain Bacteria; phylum Bacillota; class Clostridia; order Lachnospirales; family Vallitaleaceae; genus Petrocella; species Petrocella atlantisensis. The sequence goes on from NZ_LR130778.1 coordinate 2,010,812, forward strand.
CAAGCCCTAGGCTTGTATATAGACACATATGCTTATCGCCATAAGATTAATCTAAGCAGGGTGGCTATTACCAACTACAATATCATAACAGACATTGGAGAAGCAGATGTAGCACTTAGACAAAAGCTCATCATCGGTGCAAATTTGGGCATCATTAAGCCGGTAAACGGTAGAATCAGTCCAAGTCAAAGCATTAACATGAAAGACACAATGAAACTATTGATTACATTACATAAGGGCTTGAATTAATGGGAGGTACCGATATGAAAAAAATAGTGGTATGGGCACTGACAGTAGCCATAATGATGAGTACCATGAACATAAGTTATGCCAATATCCAGTTGCCTGTAGAGCGACTTAATATTGATAATATCTTTTTTGTGGTTGGTGAAAACATCATTACAGGGGATCCGATTATTAATCCAACCATGAACATCAGTTGGGAAGATCCGGATGAATGGGCAGATGGTGATATTGTTCATACGCCTGAATTTTATGAAGTCATAGTTAAAAATATAACCTTAGGAACCAGCACCACCATTCGTGTGAATGCCGGATCTCAGGAATTTATTAACAAGACGATGGAGGTTCACAACAAGATGAATCTTCAGACAGGCTGTTTTTATGAGATCAACATTCAACCCTATCATTATCATATTGTTGATAACAACGGTACGGACGTTTATGTCCTAGCGCCTTTAGCCCAAGCACCTGTTAAAGCTTATGGGATTACTGACATGCAAGTTGACTTTGAGAGCAATGAAGATTCTATACAAGTCATCTGGGATGACTTAGGTTTACCTGAGTTTCAGTACCGTATAGTATATGCAATAGGGGATTATTCCAGTCGTACCAAGCAAGAACTGTTAAATAACAAAGAAGGGGAAATAACCGGTTTATCCATTGATAGGGACGATGTAACCTCTTTCTACGATCCTGTAGCAAGACGACAAAAATTATCTTATACCATTAGTAATAACATTTATCCGGGACAAGTTTATTCAGTTATGGTTGAACCGATGGTAGATTATTATAATGGTGATACCATTGTCAGAAACCGTAATTTCCCACTTATTAAGAGTCTATCCACGAATGTAGAACTTTCTTTGGTGGAAGATGGGGATTACTTACGTCTCCAATGGGAGATTCCGGCCAGCTTCAGAGTAGGACAAGCACAAGAAGAGTATGCTCTCGTTGAGGCAGTCCTCATGGAATATCAAGGTGGTAGAGGGCGTAATTTGGTCATTTTTGATGGCGAGGCAGCTTCCATCGGTTACTACCGATTACAAAAACCCATTATCGAAACTGAATATGAATTGAAACTTACTTATAAGGCAGTGGCAGATGCATCAAAACCTCCAATAGAGCCCATTTCCAATCGTCTACGTTATGTACCTTCAGAATTTTTAATCAAGCCGACAAAACCCTATGTCCCAAGTGTGATATCACCGAGTATCATACAAGATCTGAAGCAAGGCAATACATTGGATCAGATTAGGACCATATTATCAGACAAATACTTGATACCCGGTTATAGCTATACAGGCAGTGTGGATGATCTTATCAGTCAGAACGTTACCTATCATGTTGATGCTTACAACACAGCCATTAACTTTACTTGGGGCGCGTTTCAAAGAATCGATGTCAATCCGGCATCCGGTACCTATGGTGAAAATATTTACGATACCAATGTGTATTATGATATCTGGGTGACAGACGAACTCAGTACGATGGCATATGCAACACCAATCGTGAATGAAGTACGTTATAATTCACCAACAGACAACCATGTACTCCTTAATTCAGAAAACCAAATCATCGGCTTTAGAGAGCCACTTAATTTTTATTATGATACGAGTCAAAACGAGATTATTGAAATCAAACCTAACGAAATATACTATATTAAGGTGCAGGCGAAAAAAATAACATCTCAAGGCACCTTGGTTTCTGACCCTACGATTACGGCCATTTATTATACCTATGGTGGAGATGCTTTTGAACCACCTACCATAGCTAAGCCACCACTTAAGGTCAAGGACAGTGAAACCACACAGACAGGAATAACCTTAAATTGGAAAGAATCCTGGTATGAAGTCATTGGGAAAAATGTTGATGTGGACAACCCTCTTAATACTTGGCAGCATCAAGTATGGGTAGAAGCCGATGGTAGCATTCATACCACACCTAAAACAGGCGCTGAGTATTTTCCTGTATACTTGGGCAACGAAGAAATAGTGAAGCTACAAGACTATCTTGACGGCATTGCAGGGCTAGATCCAATCGAGCTTATTCAAAGGAAGGTAGACCTTGGTACCGATGACTTTGGTGTTTCAGACGTTAAATATAAGTTTATAAAAATACCCTATCAACAAGTTTTAGAAACCATCACAACCAGACAAAATGTGAATCCGACATTTACTTTTGAAGATTACTATAACGAACTGATAGAAAATGATAAGGATGGGAGCGTGCCATTATCATGGACCGATATCGTACCTTATTCCGATACTACCGACAATACCTATTTGGCCTATAGAGAGAATGGTTTAATGGCGAACACATCATACTTATTCATCTTATATCCATATAGAGAGATGTTTGGTGATGCGTTGTTGTATGCCCATTACCCAACCCCTATTGTTGTGTCCACCAACCCTGAAACCGTTATTATTAATCCGGATCCAACAGTACCGTCGGTTTATGTAACCAATTACACTTCTTCCGATATAACAGTTACATGGAAGTACAATTTAGATTTTGAGTATGAGTTGGTATATGGTCGTACCGATGATATTACAAAGGCAAAACCTGTACCGATTACATTACCGACCAATCAATTGAATCCGGCTTACCCACAAGACGGGGCTTACTATGACGTTGTCGTTGATGATTTGTTCCCACTAACCAGTTACTATTTCTGGGTAAGGGCAAAACAGACCAGTAACAGTAAGGTATCACAGTGGAGCAATCCGGTTGTCGGACAAACAAGGGATGCGACTGCACCTGTACCACCAAGAGGTGTTGGTATAGCCCCCAAATCCAGAACAGAAGTCCATGGCTATGATGCCGGTGTAACTGAAAATTATATCATTATAGATTGGCTCAAAGACCTAAATGATATACCACAAAACACAGATCTAAAAGTAAAAACCAACTATACCTATATCATGGAAGTGGCAGACAATCCAAAGTTCATCGACCCAATCTATATTGAAAGCGCTGGTGGAAATGGAGACGTTATACCGGATGATGTAGAGATCCTTGAGAAGAATTTGGTTAAGATCAATGATTTAATTCCTAATCGTAACTACTACGTACGTATGAAGACGCGCTTAACGATTACAGGTAGTGAACAAGGGCAATTGCTTATAAAAGAATCACCATCTTATACCATACCCATTAGGGTCATCACTTTAGCATCCGGGACTGAATACGATGGTTACATAGACCCCGGGACATCCATATTGCCGACAGAAGATTTTGAAAGGATTTATAATCCGGCTCAAGAAACTTTGGAATACCGCTTTAGAGATGAAGGCACAGATACTTCAGGTGCTGCAGATAATTATGTCAATCAACGTCTGATTTCAAAGTTGATTCGTGATAAGGCATATGAATATGTTATTGATTTGAATCGGTTTGAAGGTAAAAAGATTAGCAGCCGTAAAATCACCATACCTTACACCGTTATGGAGGCCTTCTCCAAGTATCAGATCAAGGTTAAGATAGAAGCCGATGATCTCATTATTGAAATGCCCGCAAAGGCCATTATGGGGATTATTAATAAGCAGGTTGATGCCCATGGTGTAGCGCCACACGTTATTGTGAATATAGAAAATCTAGACCAGGCAGCAACCATCGCTCAGATTCAAGATGTATCTTTAACAACCATAGCCAACCCGAAACAAGTGTCAATGTCCGTTGCAAGTAATAGACAAGTGGATACCGTTCGTTACCTGGATCAACCCATGACGCTTGGACTCAAAACAACATCGGTTTATGATTTAAATCTTTCGGATACGGCATTATATATTAAAGATGCCAATGCGAATTGGTCAAAAACTGACAATGGTCGATATAGCACGGCAACCGGTATGATGTCTTTTGAAACCGCTGATGTCGGTAGTTATGGCCTCTACGCTGTCAGTCGTCCAACCAATATACCCGGAATTCATGTGGCGCCTGCACACTGGTCAGAGCCTTATAGACGTGATGTTTATAGTCGCTATACCATAAATGGTATACAAAATTATGACCCAAATGGGAAAATCAGTGAAAAAAATCTGGTACAAGCGGTTTATGGCTCTGTAACTGATACGGATACGATTGATTTATCTGCATTACTTTCGGATCAAAACATGACAACTTTGCTCCGTTCAGGTATCAAGACGAACGAAAGTCAGACCAAGACAACCGTCACAAGAGAAGAAGCATTGAGTGTATTTGTGCGTGGCTATGAGATTATGAACAATACCGTTATTGAGTTGGATAACACCATCTATAACAGAATTAGAAATGATCGTAACATTAACTCGGCCTACTACACCAATCTAACGAAGGCTGCAACACTTGGTCTCATATCAGATACAAGTACCATAAGACCCAAGGATACCATGACTTATGGTGAGTTCTACGCGATTTGGTCAAGGTCCCTTAGATAATGGGAGGACTTATGTTAGGATTTAAGAGAAGTATTAAGAGAAGTCTCATAGGTATACTTGTAATAGCCATGATTTGGGTGATGCCGGTTATGGGTGTACCTCGAGTAATAAGTGAGGTACAAGTCTTATCCGATCACAGTGCAGGAATTAAACTCATTTGGTCGGATGAAGTTACAAATACGCCCATCGTTATAACATCATGGCGTTTTACAGACAGCCGAACGCTTGAAGTGTATTATAAGTTGGAAAACAAAGAAGGGCAAAACTGGGATGAAAGACAGATCAGTCATCCCACCTATACCTTTCCCATGAAAGTATATGTGTTACATGAAACAACAGGACAATTAGAGATGCCGGACATAGCAACCGGACAGAAATCTTATGAAGCTATTATGAACCTTTATCATAGAGGTATTATTAATGGTTATCCGGATGGTACTTTCAAACCTTTGAATCCTGTTACGAGAGCAGAGTTTTCAAAAATGCTTCTTATGACAGCAGGTTATAATGTGGATACCACCCTACCATCTCATTTTAGTGATGTTGGTCAGGACCATTGGTCCAAAAGCTTTGTCATGACTTTAGCAGCCAGGGGTATCATAGAAGGTAAAGGCAATCAAATTTTTGATCCTCAAGGACATATTACCATGGGTCAATTGCTGACGATTTTAAGTCGAACCTTCAGAACCTATGAAACCAACATGCCTTACCCCTATAGTTTATCAAATCATTGGAGTAATACTTATTTTTTAGATGTGGTGAACCAAGGTCTGATACAACCACAAGACACCTACTATTATCCCTATACACCGGAGCGTAAAGCCACTCGGGAAGACTGTGCCGTTTTACTTTCCAGAGTCTTGGAACAATTACATGATGTTACAAAATAAAGATGGTTACAAAAACAATGACGAAATCTAAGCTATAATTTCCGGATGGTTAGATCACTACCAAGATAATCTTGAAGCGTATCAAAACCGGATAAATCCATAGTACCACCCTTCTTAGAATCTGCTTTGATACCACGTATCAGCAGATTCTTTGGCGTATGGGTCATATCAATAAACTCAAGAATCTGTACCTCATAACCATTAGCTTTTAACCAATTGGCACGCATAGCGTCCGTGAACAGGGCAGCCACTCTTTCTTTGATGATACCATAAGACAATAAATCTTTTAGAGGTTCTATATGTATTTGTTGATTAAGTTCATGTTGACAACAGGGCACGGATAGAATAACTTGGGCATTCCAGTCTACGGCCTTTTTAAGCGCCAGGTCTGTTGCTGTATTACAAGCATGTAGTGTGACCATCATATCGATGTCATGACTGGACTCATAATCAACAATATCCCCCTGCTCGAAACGAAGATGATCATAGTGACATGCCCTTGCCAGAGTATTACAATCTTCTATGACTTTTTCCTTTAGATCTAGGCCGATGATATCAACAGATTTACCTTTAATGGCGGTGAGATAATGGTATAGTGCAAAAGTTAGATAGGACTTACCACAACCAAAATCAATAATTTTAATACGTTCTTTATGGTCTAAGACATAGAGCACATCCTCAACCATCTCAAGAAAACGGTTAATCTGCCTGAACTTGTCATATTTCTTTTTATGGACTTGACCGGCCTCAGTCATGACCCCTAATTTTATCAAATAGGGGATTGGTATGCCCTCAGGAAGCAGATATTTTTTCTGGCGGTCGTGGCTCAAATCGGGTTCTTTTTCAAAACTTGACTGAGATTTCTTTAAGGTCATATGCCCCTTTTTATTGATAAGAGCATGCCAAGTCAAATCACTTGAAAAACCATCTATTTGTTTGAAAAGATTCTGATCCAAATACCCATTAAGCACGATTAAAGCATCTTCAAAACCATAGTTTTTGTGAAATACCTGAGTAGCAGAGTAGGATTGGAATTGGAATAACAACTGGTCGCTTTTTAAATAAGGTTTTATGACGACTTTTTTGATAGGGTGTTTTTTGAGTCTTGGGTGGCTAATGATGATCTGATGTAGTTTCACGTTGAATTGCTTCTCTATAAAATCTCTATACATAATGGACCTCCTAGTATTAATTTCCTAGATACAAGATTTGTAAACATAATTCCCCAGTATACCAGCTTTTAGCTCTATTATAGTCTAGTAATTCGGTGCTGGCAATGTGGCAGATTGATGGCAAGGTGAGGTCATTGTGATGACAGTTTGTTAAAATGGTTGATTTATACTAGGAATTCCGATAAAATAGAGTAGCTAGTCAAGAAAATGAAGGCCAAAAATAGGTAAACAAGGAGCTTAAAATGAAAAAAATTGTGTCATTAATTGTAGCAAGTATATTAATATTAAGTCTAATGACGGCTTGTACGTCAGAGGATTCAGTCATGACGGTCAATGGGGAGTCTGTACCGGTTGGTGAAGCTATATTTGTTTTGAGAGAATTAGAAGCAATGTATGAGTCTCAATATGGGCCAACTGTATGGGAGCAAGGTTTTGAAGGCAAGACATTTGACGAGATTGCCAAAGAAGCGGCGCTAGACTCTTTATCAAGACTGCACATATCTGCTTTAATTGCTAAGGAACGTGGTATTGAATTAACAGAGGAAGAAATGACGGTTATCGATACGAGAATGGATGAATATCTCGTTACAAAATCAGAAGAAGTCTTAAAAGAAGATGGTATCAGTTTAGAGAACGTTAAGACAATTTTTGTCAATAACGCATTAGGTGAAAAATTAATGGATTTGGAACTTGAAGATTTTACGGTCAATGAAGAAGAACTTACCTTAAGTTTACAAGGTGATGTTTCTTACCAACAGATCTTAAAGTATGGGTATGATGGTGTTTTGGAGCAAGTTCAAGCACAGCATATTTTAATTGCCAGCAAAAATGAAGATGGAACAGAAAAAGAAGGGGCATTAGAATTGGCCAATGAAGTCTTAGCCAAAGTCAATGCAGGTGAAGATTTTACAGAGCTTGTAGAAATGTATTCTGAAGACCCAGGAAAAGTAGAAAATGACGGTATTTATACCTTCTATCAAGGTGAGATGGTACCTGAATTCGATGCGGCGGCGTTTTCAATGGAAAATGGGGAGATTAGTGACTTGGTTGCCAGCGACTTCGGTTATCATATCATTAAGAAAATGGACCACATATACCCATCAGAAGAAGAAATAATGAGTGTTAAAGAATACGAAGGCTATATTAAAGATCAATACGCCAGAAATCAGAAGCAAGGTGAATTTGATCAACTTTTTGAAGTCTGGAAAGAAGACTACAAGGTAGAAACCAACCAGAAAGTATGGGATAAGGTTGTTACCACCAACCAAAAGTAAAACCGCAGTCTTCCTACCGTAATAAAACTGTAATATAATATAAGTTGACAATTATATTATAAGGAATTATACTAAGTAAGAATTGTTAATAAGTCAAAATTAAGTTTCACTAAATTTACAGATAACATATAGATTACGTTGGTACATTCGTAACTATATATTATATGCAAAAGTTCAACTATATAGTTTTGACATCTTAACAAATAATTAAATATTAAAGGCAACGTAACTTAACTAAAAAATAAGAAAGAAAAGGAGGTAGAATTCATGAAAACTTTAAAGAGCACACCGAAAAAAGACAACAGAATAATATTTAGACCCTACCTCACTTTTACGAGCATCTCGTGATATTGTCATAAGACAATGAACAAGATTGCCAAGTTACGACCAATAGGTTGTACGATGCAATCAACAAGATGAATCATAGATAATGAGCCATGGGCCTATAACCCATGGCTTTTTCATTTTTAAATGAAAAACAAACGCAAGGAAGCAATAGGTCATCAGTAGACCTATACCCATTAGCGATAAAAAAGCCATGGTATCTAACGAGATACTATGGCTTTTTTATATATAAAAAGCAACCCCATGAATAAGCAAGCAGTTTTTTTAAGGCATTATAACCGCAAGAAATACATAAGGTTATGAGCCAAGAGGAGGAAGAACCATGAAACATGATATTCAGAGTTATTGTAAGACAGAAGGCATGAACAGTACCCACTTGATGTATGAAATCGATCAAGCAAACCGAAATGACAGAAAAGAAAAAGTTAGAATCCTACTTATGAAGATTTCCAAAGTCTTTGGACACATTTTCAAACAACCAAGTAAAGATTTAACAAAAAGCTTAAGGAGAAAAGAAAATGAAAACTATGAGCGTGTTTAGAATCTAAGAACATTTTTAGCAATTAAGTAGCGATTAAGTCCTAAGGACTTGATATAAAGAGGTGAGGCATATGAAAAGAACAATCAAATATATGATAAAATATTGGCACTTTTACCTTATAGGTACATTGACGATGGTATTAGCCATAGCACTTGATATGAACAGCCCTATCATCACAGGAAGAATCATTGACGAAGTCATTATAGGCGGTGAAGTATCCATGTTTCAGACATTGATACTTCTACTCCTAATGATTAGTCTGGGACGTGCTTTCTTTGGCTATTTTAAGGAATTAACCTTTGACATTGCCGGTGCGAATATTATCAAAGCACTTAGGAAAGATCTATTTGATCACATACAAAGTCTTTCACAGAACTTTTTTGAAGAAAAAAACACCGGAGAACTTATGTCAAGACTCAAAGATGATGGCGATAAAATATGGCATGGAATCTCTTTTGGTATTATGTTGGTCGTTGAGATGCTGATTGTACTTGTGGTAGCTTGCATACTGATGTTGAACATAAGTGTCAAACTGTCTTTAATCACTTTTATCGGTTTGCCATTTATTGGCTACTTCGCCTACAAACTAGAGCGAGAGATAGACGGTGTTTATGAGAAAATCAGTGAAAAAAATGCAGAGCTAAACACAACCGCTCAAGAGAACATAGCAGGTGTTCGTCTGGTAAAAGCGTTTGCCAGAGAAAAACATGAAATAAAGAAATTTCTAAGCCAGAATAAAGCCTATTATGATTTGAACATGGATTATGCTAAAAGCATGAGCAGAAGATTCCCGAACATTCAATTTATATCAGATATCATACCTATTTTGGTAGTGGTACTTGGAGGTGTTTTTGTCATCGATGAAACACTCACGGTTGGAACCTTGGCAAAATTCATGGGCTATTCCTACATGATTGTATGGCCAATGCGTATGATTGGTTGGATTAGCAGTATTATGGCTGAAGCATTCAGTGCGATGAAGCAGATTGATAAAGTATTTGATCAACAACCAGAGATTACAGACAGTCCGGAGGCCATATCAGTAGAACATTGCTTAGGTACCATTACCTTTGACCATGTTCACCTGTCTTTTAAAGATCAGGAAGTTTTAAAAGACATCAACTTCACAGTAAAGCCGGGGCAGACCTTGGCCATTATGGGGACAACCGGTTCTGGTAAGACCTCCATCATCAACCTACTGGAGCGGTTTTATGAACCTAGCAAAGGTCAGGTCAAGTTAGATGGCAGAGACATCAGGGGGCTTACCTTAGAAAGCTTGAGAAGTAAGATTGCAGTTGTGATGCAGGAAGTATTCTTGTTTTCGGATTCAATACTTAACAACATCCATTTTGGTAGCAAGAAGTTTTTAGCTATGGATAACATTATGGCATCAGCCAGTGCGGCAGAGGCTCATGACTTTATTAACCGGATGGAAGATAGCTATGACACCGTCATAGGTGAAAGAGGTATCGGTTTGTCCGGTGGTCAAAAGCAAAGAATCAGTATAGCAAGAGCTTTTTCAAAAGAAGCTAAGATTCTGGTGATGGATGATGCCACCTCTGCCCTTGACATGGAAACCGAGCATGAGATACAAAAAGAAGTCAATAAATTAAAAGGTGTGACGAAGATTATCGTTGCCCACAGAATATCTGCAGTCAAAGAAGCAGATGAGATTATTATTTTAGACCATGGAGAGATTGTAGAACGAGGTACCCATGCATCATTACTAAAACAAAAAGGTCGATATTTTAATACCTTCAATGAACAATACGAAGGTTATATGGGATAAAAGGGGAGGTGACATCGTGGCGCTAGATAGCATAAGGGAAGATGAACATTCAGAAGAAAGTCTTAAACTAGCAACAATTAAACGGTTATTCGGACGATTGGTAGAATACAAAAAAGAAGTCATCAAGGTATTGATGTTGATGATATTTATTATTGGTGTGAGTGTGGTGAATCCCATATTCATAAAAATAGCCATTGATACATATGTGGTTGCAGGCGATATAAGAGGTCTGCTCATGTTGGCAGGGATTACAATCGTTATCAATTTTTTGAGTAAGATCGCCATCAAATGGCGAATCGTCATTATGTCAAAAGTGGCAAATGATGTCCTTATGAAGATACGCCAGGAGCTCTATACACATATTCAGAAACTATCTTTTAATTTCTTTGATAAAAGACCGGCAGGGAAGATTCTGGCAAGAGTTGTTGGTGATGTTAATTCACTTAAAGATGTATTAATTAATGGTGTTGTAACGTTAATTCCGGATTTTTTACAGATTATGATTACCTTAGTCATCATGTTTTTATTAAACGCCAGATTGGCTATTTCAGCTATTATTTTGCTGCCGTTCTTAATAGGTTTGATGTATATCAGTGAGATTAAAGCTCATAAAAAATGGCGTATTTTCAGGAAGAAAAACTCAACAATGAATGCCTTCATTCATGAAGATTTCTCAGGCATTAAAGTTGTACAAAGCTATACAGCTCAGAAGAAAACCTCAGAAGACTTTGAAGAAATACTTGAGGAACACAAGCAATCCTTTATATCCGCAATTGTCCTCAACGACTTGTTTTGGCCGATTGTGGAAATATCTTGGGGTGCAGGAACAGCCCTTGTTTTCTATATCGGGGTCTCTCTTAGCAGCGCAGGTACTTTAGAAGTAGGTACTTTAATTGCTTTTACAGCTTATATCACCATGTTCTGGAATCCGATTATGAATCTAAGTAATTTTTACAACCAGCTCATTATGAATCTAGCCGGTGCAGAAAGGATCTTTGAGATTATGGATATGGTGCCGGATGTTATGGATGAAACAGAAGCGGTTATAATGCCACCCATAAAAGGCCATGTAGAATTCGAAGACGTTACTTTTGGTTACGAAGAAGAGACCGTGGTACTTAAGAATGTTAGCTTTAAGGTGAAAGCAGGCGAAACCATCGCTATGGTAGGGGCAACCGGAGGCGGAAAGTCCACCATTATTAACTTGATGAGTCGTTTTTACAATATTCAGGAAGGCAGAATTCTTATTGATCGTCTGGATATTGCTAAGGTGAACATAGAAAGTCTAAGAAGTCAGATGGGTATTATGACGCAAGATACTTTTCTATTCTCAGGTTCCATCAAAGAGAACATTCGTTATGGTAAGTTGGATGCAACCGATGAGGAAATAATTGAAGCGGCAAAAAGTGTCAGTGCCCATTCATTTATCATGGCCTGTGAAAATGGCTACGATACCAAACTGAACGAAAGAGGAACAAAACTATCTGTAGGTCAAAGACAACTGATTGCTTTTGCCAGAACCATGTTATCAAGGCCTAAGATCTTAATCTTAGATGAAGCAACCTCCAGCATTGATACCCATACTGAAAAATTGGTGCAAAAAGGGATTGAGGCCTTGTTAGAAGGTCGAACCTCCTTTGTCATTGCGCATAGGTTATCGACTATAAAAAATGCAGATCGTATCTTCGTTGTTGATAACCAAGGGATATTAGAATCGGGCAGCCATGATCAACTGTTGCAGGAAGAGGGCATTTATTACAATCTTTATATGTCACAATTTAAGGCAGGCGCTTAAGTGATAATACCACTTTTACAGTATCATCCGTTTCCAATTCTTAGGTATTATGGTATAGTAAAATCAGATTAAACAAAGGGGACAAAACATGAAAGACCATATATTTATATCTGATTTTGACGGAACCATAACGCTCAAAGATTTTTATTGGATCATCATTGACGATTATATTGGTGAGAAAGGTAGAGACCATTATTTAGCATGGAAGAAAAAAGAAAAAATTGGCCTAACCTTTCTCAACAAAATATTTACGTGGCATAAATTTACCCAAGCAGACCATGATACAGTCTTGTCCAAAGTGGTCATTGATCCAACATTTAAGAGGCTGGATACTTGGACACAGGACCATAACATGGACCTTATGGTACTTAGTGCAGGTTTTAGATATTACATTGATTACGCCATGGACCTTGCAGCCTTGTCTCATATACCCATTATTACCAATGAAGGTAGTTTCATTAACGGTCATTTTAAGATGCAAGCCAATGAAAAGTCTTGGTTCTACCATAAAGTCTATGGTGTGGATAAAGAGAAAGTGGTCCTTCACTATAAGAAAAAATACAAAAAGGTTTATTTTGCTGGTGATTCTGAGCCGGATTATAAAGCAGCACTTTCAGCAGATATTCGCTTTGCCAAGGGAGAATTATTAGAGCTTCTAAAAGCCGGCGGACATACCTATTATCCTTTTGAAACATTTGCAGATATCATAGATATACTTGAGTCATTGGAACAATAGAATCTTAGTGTAAGACGAGGGAGATCAATTATGGATCATTTAACAGAAACCTTTTTAGAACATTTTAACCAACTAGAATCCGCTTTGAAAGCAAAGCTAAGAAAAAATAACCATGTGCCTTACAGTGTATTGGTTCATGAAGCAAGTCTGAAAGATGTTTTTATTAGGAAGCACAAGTCCATATTGAACAGTTTAGGTGACCTAAGAAATGTACTGGTACATGGAGAAGGTAATGATATCATTGCTATTCCCTCTGAAGCGGCCGTAAATACCTTGATTGCTATCGTGGAGAAATACGCCAGTCCCATTCCACTGTATAATATGATTAATCATAAAGTCATAAGAACACAATCCGATAGGAGTTTAGCAGATGCGTTGATTCTAATGAGGAAACATGATTATACCAAGATTCCTGTTTACAAGGGACAAACTTACTTGGGATTACTGAGTGGCAATATTGTAGCAAGATGGATGGCTTCCAATATTGGTGCAGATGGAGAAATCACAGAAAGTTTGAAAAATGTCACTTTAGAAAATTTACTCACCCGATATGAAAAAACCGATACAGTGGTTTTCATACCCAAAGACATGGAAATATTTGATTTTATAAAGTTAAGCCGTAAGCAGAAAAGCAAGCTGAGTCTCTACATCATGACCCAAAGTGGCGACCGAAATGAAAAACCACTGGGCATCATAACAGCCTATGATTACCCAAGATTATTACGTGAACTGGAACTATAAAGTCATGGATTGGAGCCCGGTATGAAGATATCTCTTATAAGTGTCGGTAAAATCAAAGAAAAATATCTAAAAGATGCAATAAGTGAATATACCAAAAGATTATCCGCCTATTGTAGCCTTGTTTTTATAGAAGTAGCCGATGAAAAAGCACCGGAGACCTTAAGCAACAAAGAAGCCATACAGATCAAAGAGAAAGAAGGGGAGAAAATTCTTTCAAAGATCAAAGAAGGCCAATACGTCTTCGCTCTTGACCTTAGTGGTAAGCAAAGAACTTCAGAAGCCTTTGCCAAAGAATTAGACCAGCTGCAGATCTATGGTAACAGCGATCTGGTCTTCGTCATTGGTGGAAGCCTGGGCCTAAGTCAAGAGGTTATAAACAGATCCAATACCCAGATATCCTTCTCCAAGATGACCTTTCCCCATCAATTGATGAAAGTCATCCTATTAGAACAGATCTATCGAGGGTATAAGATTATAAGGAATGAGCCTTATCATAAATGACTGTGATTTTTCTATTATCGATTATTATAGATTGTCAGTATTCTTACAGTATATAAATGTTCAAAAATACAAAGTTTATAAACGATTGTTTATAAGAATAGGGGGAATACATATGTCAGGAAAAATTTTAGATGCTTTAGTTGCTAAAAATGAATTTCCAATTCTATTTATAGGGTCAGGGATATCAAAACGTTATCTTAGAGAATATCCAAGTTGGGAAGAGCTACTTAAAAAAGTTTGGTTAAACATTAATGCAGGTCTTGATTTTTATGCTCATATGGGAACAATAAGAAATGAATTAGAGGAGTCTGGGATTACATCCGATATTGAATTTAATGTCTATGTTAAAGTCGCAGAAGAAATAGAACATGACATAAAGGTGAATTTTTTTTCTGAAAAGATGATAATTGATGGGCTTACTCCAGAGATGTCCTATAAAAATAATATCTCACCATTTAAATTTTTGTTATCAAAGATATTTTCTCAAAATGTTTTTTACGAAGGTAATGACGAGGAATTAGTTTCATTTCAGGGGATGTTAAATAAATCACAAATAATCTTAACAACAAACTATGATTCTTTGATCGAGGAAAAATATAATGAGAAAAGTCATTATAATTTGAAAACATTTATAGGACAAAAAGGTTTTTTCGAGCAAACTCCAGGATATGCAGAATTGTATAAAGTTCATGGCTGTTGTACGGATAGTTCTTCAATTGTTATTACAGAAAGTGATTATAAGAAATTTGATGAGGATTCAATTCTTATTAGCGCAAAGATAATATCTACATTACTTCATTCGCCAATAATTTTTTTAGGCTATTCTTTAACGGATAGAAATATTAGGAAGGTAATAAGAGATTTTGTAAGTTCTTTGGGCGTGACAGAAAAAGTCACTCTAGAGAAAAGACTAATTGTTATTGAATGGCAAAAAGGAAATAGTACATTGATTGAAGAGGTTGTGCATGATAATGATTTGGGATGCAGAATGACTGTAATACGCACTGATAATTACAAATTCATTTATGACAAAATTTCTAAGATAAATCAAGGTGTGGCACCATCTGAGATACGAAGATATCATCATGTTATCAAGCAGCTAATAATTGACCGAGGTATTAGCGGGACTCTGGATACTGTGTTACTATCGCCGTCTGACCTTGATGATATTGAGGAATTAATTGGAAACAAAAATCTCGTTGTTGCAGTAGGTGATAAAGCGGTCATATTCCAAATGCCAACTATACGCCAGTATGTAAAGGAATACTTTGGGGATATAAAAAGCAGACAAAATTCTGAAACTATGATGCGGTATATTTCAACTCAAGGAGCAAAAGCAAGACTACCATTTATGAAGTACTTAAGTGATGAAGCCATTGACAATAGTGGATTAACTTCAGATGAAAAAAGAAGACTTAAAATTAGGTTTAAGGAGCAAACAAAAATTGGCAATCATTTGGAAACAATATTATCCAGTTATTGTTGTACTTATGATACCCTTGAAAAAATAAAAAAATTGAATCTTAGTAGAGAAAGTGAGATGGATTTAGTTTCGTTTAATTATGAATGTATCCCATCAAATGAATTGCTAGCTTATGTGATGGATAAGCTTGAGCTCTATGAAAAAGAAGGATTAACAAAACTAAGTACTCAATTCAGAAGATTGTCACTTGTTCTGGACTTAAAATTACATAATGAAGAGATTTATTAGACTTCTAAAAGTGAAGTACATAATTTAAAACATATGACTATCTGCCTATATTTTAATGTGTGATAAATTTAGTTGTTAGACAATTTAAAAAAATGACAGAATCAACTTTTTATTTTATTCGTGAAGTGATTTGACATCAATAAAAGTCATAATAATGATTTTAAGATAGGGGGATATTATGTTTATCACTTTTGATGGTCCAAATGGAGCTGGAAAATCAACAGTTATTGAAGAACTAGCTAAGTACTTAGCTTTCAAAGAAAAACAAGTTTATATTACCAAAGAGCCAACAGAGACGGAAATTGGAAAGTATATTCGCGAGTCCGAAGAAAAATACGCATCATATACACTTGCTAATTTGGTTGCTGCAGACAGACACAATCATATAAAGAAAGAGATTGTTCCATATATTAATAAGGGGCATATAGTTTTGTGTGATAGATATATTCCATCTTCGTTGATATTACAAGTTTTAGATGGTCTGAGTATGAGCGAGGTGATGAGCATAAATACTGGTTTTTTGAAGCCGGATTTATCTGTAATTGTTTATGCAAATGAAAGCACAATTAGTGAAAGGCTATCTGATAGGTCAACTTTAACGAGATTCGAAAGAGATTTTAGTAGTGAAAGAGAAATTGAGTTATCATTTAAGGCGGGAAAATACCTTGAGGAATTAGGTTACAAAATAGAATATATAGACACTGATGAGTCCCTAGTAAAAAACATAGAAAAGCTAGGAGATATGATAATGGTAGCGGTTAGTTAATCAATGGGGAGAGTGTGAAATGAAAGTCGTGTTAATTAATTCGCCAATATTTGACCGATTAGAAACGGACATGGCAGGTAATGAGTATTTACCACCGTTTGGTCTTGGCTATTTGGCGACAAAAATTCTAGAAAATAATTGGGATGTAATAATTTTAGATGTAATTCAGTTAGGTTTAAATATAACTCAAGTCATTCAGAGGCTATATGAAATACAGCCAGACGTTATAGGTATTAATATTTTTTCTGTTAATATTCCCATTGTCAAAATTATATTGGAATCCTATCTTTTGAAGGCAAGGCTAATTGTAGGAGGTCAGTGCACAAAATTCATTTATGATAAAATCGTCAAATGGAATATTAATAATGACCTAGTCGTGATAATTGGGGAAGGCGATTTAATTATTTGTGATGTGATTGAAGACAAGGTTTCAGAGCCCCCCATATATGAATGTGATACTCGTAAAGTATACCAAGTTGATATCTCATCAAAATATTTTTCAGAGGACATAAATAATTTGACTTTAAATAGAGGCTTACTTAATGAAAATTATGTGGTAAACTACTATGGTTTGAATGAAAGAGCAATAATAACATCAAGAGGTTGCATTTACAACTGTGCTTTTTGCGGAGCGGCAAAAAAATTAAATCAAAACAGTAAAATAAGGCTAAAAAATAAGATAAATATTATTGCAGAGATTAGTGACCTACTTCAAGAAAACCCGACAATCCAATGCATTAGAATCTTGGATGACTTGTTTTTGAGAAGTTCACAATCTATACTAGGTGCTATTGAGATATTCAATCATTTTAATGTGTCTTGGAGAGCCATGGCACATATCAAGACGTTTCAAAACACATCAGAAGAATTGTTTATTCAAATGAAGAATAGTGGTTGTAAGGAATTATTTATTGGAATTGAATCAGGATCAGATAAAATCAGGCATATGATTAATAAATCAGGAACAGTAGATGAAATAAAGAATACCACAAGAAAAATATTGAAAAGTGGAATTGACATTAAAGGATATTTTATATTTGGCTTTCCTCTGGAATCCAAGAGTGATATGGAAATGAGTCTTAATGTTGCGACATCAATATACGAGTGTTCACAAAATTCAGATGGAAATTTCAGAACAAGTGTTTTTCAATTTAGGCCATACCATGGAACGGCATTATTTAATGAATTTGTTGAACCAGAATTAGAGTTGGAATATCAAGAAAATCAGATTTTATCAACATTGGTTGATAGAGGACATTTTAATATTCAGACTAAAAACTACAGTCAATGTGACGATAAAGTATTATATGAGTTTATTTGCAAAACGAGTAAGCTAGGAGGACATTATGATTAATGAGATAATGAACTGCAATAAGTGCAATATGTGTAATAATCAGAGACCTCTTTTAGATAAGGTGGAAAAGTGCGATGTAATGTGGGTAGGTCTTTCTGCTAAACAAGTTGATAATGTCTTAGATGAAGTCCCTTTATCGGTAGCCACTAAATCAGGAAAACTAATTAATGAAATGGAATCTGAAGTACAAGGCTGTAAGTTCTATAAAACTAATGTAGTTAAGTGCTTACCATTAAATAATAATGGTAAGTTAAGATACCCTACTAAGAAGGAGATGGATCTTTGCATTGTTAATCTCAAGAAAGAAATTGAGTTGCTTAAGCCAAAGATTATTATATTGTTAGGCAACAATGTAATTCAGTCAGTTGAAAAAAGCATGAAAGTAACATTTGACAAATTCAATGATTATGAGTACAAACTATATAAGTATGGAGAGTTTAGCTTTTTGCCAATTCACCATCCTTCTTATATTAGTGTCTACAAAAGAAAAAGTAAAGAAATCTATATAGATTCTGTCAAAGAGTTGATTATGTTATCACTATAAAGCCTTTAGATAGGCATAATAAGCGAGTGAGGCTACACTAATGGGGAAAATAGATAATGAAATCGAATTAAAAGTCCTTGATATGTCATGGGACTATTATAAACTTTTAGCACAACAAAGAGTTACACACTTTAATTTATTTATTATTATTATTGGAGCAACAAGTGCAGTTGTAGCAACGCAAATATTCGTCAATCTGAGAGGAAATATGATTGCACTTGCATCAGCAGTAGCTCAACTGTTATTATGTTTTATTTTTTATAAGATTGATATTCGAAACAAATTTCTAATAAAGCATAATGAGCGGATAATAAAAAATTATGAGTCAAGAGTTGAAAAAGGCATTCCCCAAATATTCATCACAGAGGAAAAGAATACTAAAGATATTCGTATGTCTGATAAAGATAAAATATACCTTTTTCGACAGCTTAGTATTTCACAACTTTATAATCTGTTTTTTTCTTTTTTTGCTATTGTTAGTTTGTTTGAAGGTTGTCTTGCGATTTTTTTGATTTTTACAGAATGATGTATAAATAGATTAAGTCGTCATTGAATAAAGACAATAAAGAAGAAACTGGAAGGACAAGGGAAGTATCATGAAAAAACTGTAATATTTTTGGGTCCTGGGCATCAAAGTTAGATGGTGCATCTCTACAAATGGAACTTTTTAGATATTATTTTGAAGTTTATAACTGATGAAAGAATGCAAGTGATATTAATTCCATTGAATATGTTGAAAAGGATAAACTGTAAGAGAGTTCTTGACATGTTTCTTCGGTATTGAATCTTTTGATACGGTTAATCATAATGAATATTCAACTTTGAAGAGGCTTTGGGTATTTTAGATTTGGCTATTATTAATGTAAATAAGTGAAGCTGGCATATAAATACGGAACTCAGCAAATTGAGTTTGAGGTTATTTTCTGTGTTTGTCAACGAAAAAGTGAGCCACTTGATCACCAAATTGTGAGCCACTCTGATCATAAAAAAGTGAACCATGTGATCATGAATTTTTGAGCCACTTAGTTCAATGACTTACTTAATCGATAAGAATCACCATTCATATTTAGTATATGAGCATTAAAGGTTACTCTATCGATCAAAGCATTAGTTAACAATGTATCTGGGAAGAATTCTTCCCACTTTGAGAATTCGAGGTTTGTTGATATAACAACACTTCCTCGTTCAGAACGCTCTGATATTACCTGAAACAATAGTTCTGACTGATACTTATTAAATGATAGATAAGATAACTCATCGAGGATTAATAAATCAATCCTTGATAGCTGACGAATAAACTTACCCAAACGTTGTTCTGATTCTGCTTCAACTAATTCTGTAGCTAAACTGGCCGCAGTTGTAAAGTGAACTTTGAAGCCATTTAAACAGGCCTTTAGACCAAGCGCTATAGACAAATGTGTTTTACCTGTACCAGGATTGCCAATAAGAATGATATTTTCTTTCTTTTTGACGAACTCACAACTGGCTAACTCAAAGATCGTAGATGAATCTACATGTTGTAACCGATTCAATTCAAACTCCTCTAATGATTTTTCGAAAGGAAATTTAGCTTGGCGCTTTAACCTAATCAACTTATTTTCCTTACGATTGCCTGCTTCAACCTTTAGTAGTTGTAGTAAGAATTCCTCATATGTTTGCTGGTTTTCTTTGCTATCTCGAAGCACTTGCTCGTAGGACTGAAACGAAGAAAGTTTCATTGCTTTAGATAAGAGTTTTATTTGTTGGTTGACGATAGAATCCATTAACTATTCACCTCCTGTATCAGCTGATCATAGAGATTTAGCTGTGTTGGGATGACAGTTATGTCAGGCGTTTCTTTTAACCCGTTAGATTCCTTTAAATAGGCTAAAAGAAGTTTCTGACCACCATGTTTACTCGCATACATCTGTAGGACATCCTTTGGAACATATTGTCTTACTGGTGCTGCATTAAAGATGGCTCGTGGTTTTGCTTCTAACAACTTAATATAGTGACCAATGTCATAAGTACGATGATTCTTACCATAGTTGCGTTCATGATTAGCAATCATTTCATTTTTATGGTAAACACGAATCTCACTTGGTCCAGCCTTAAGGCAAACTTCTTTCCCACAATAATCCGTTGGGACAGAGTACTTATTCGTCTGGAAGGTTATAAGTGAATATGCACTGACTTCAGGGTAGAGAAGCTTTTCAGGGCTATAGTGGTACAAAGGCAGTGGCAGTAAAACACGTTTTTCAATGCTGAAGTTTTCACCTACAGTACCGGTTCTGCTAGCAATAGAATGCTCTATGTATCCTTGGCAGTAGCTTTCTAAGGTGGCATTTAATTCGTCTAGTGAATCAACTTTTGGCATTGGAACCATAGCATTTCGCCTAACGTAGCCCACAAGATTTTCAACAAGACCTTTCTCATTACCACTACGTGGATTACAGTAAGTAGCAGCGAACTGATAATGGGCTTTCAACTCACAGTAGCGTTTGGTCTCTTTGGTCACGTATGCACCAAGACCCTCGCTTACAGCCACCTTAGCATTATCAAAGATTGTACGCTTAGGTACGCCACCAAAGAACTTGAATGATGAAATATGAGCGTCTAGAAAGCATTCCTCATTTTCAGCATAGTATGCCTTCACAAAAAAGTGGCCGCTGAAGCATAATCGCATGCAGAAGAATTTCAGTTTCTTACGTTGCCCTTTGATGTAGGCATAGGCACTACCAAAATCAATCTGTGCAGCTTCGCCAGGGTCAAATTCTAAAGGAACAAAGGCTTCTTTAGTCTTATTCCTAAGTTCACGAACAACACGCCGAATGGTTGAGCCACTTCCACTAAAACCAAGCTCGTCTTGTAGTCGTTGATGAATCCTTGTGGCAGTATGCTTTTGCTTTTGAAGGAATGGGTATCATCTTCTTCAAAACACTTAAGAATAAAGTCTTTGACTTCATCTGTAACAACAGGGGTTGATCTTGATGAGTATTCCTTGCGTTCCCATGGAACATGCTCACCGTTACAGTACTTAGAAACCGTGTTTCTTGAGATATCTAGTTTTCTAGAAATTGCTCTTTGGGACATTCCATCATGTAAATGGAGATGTCGAATTTGTTCATAAAGTTCCAAATCTATTTTCACGCCCTTCACACTCCTATACGATAATCTTTTCGTTTATCATACAGGAAATTTTATGAATGGCTCAAAAATTCGTGATCATTATGGTGCTAAATGGCTCACTTTTATATTAGCAAACACATTATTTTCAGAAGGCAAAATGCTGACTATAGAGGTTGAAGCCTCAAGAATACTGTTATTGCCCCAGAAGTAAAACTGTAGACGAGATTCTCAAAACGGTTAAGGTAAAGTACAAGTCAGTAAAAGCATTGGGGAAGTTTACGAAAGACCACCAGGTTTTATTCAAATGAAAGTGCATCATGGCGCTGGTATCAGTTCTGAATTACGAGGTGTGTCATATGATGCATATGAATCACTCTCAGCCATTTTGGAATTTGTTGAAACGGATTTTGCCTGATTATGAAAGTCGAAAAGAGTGGGTTCGGAATAATGGGATTAAGTATGATTTGTAGGGGGGTGAAAATTTGATTGATAATATAAAAATGAAATTTCTAATGTATATTTCATCATTGTGGTTACTGTTTGTGATGCTAATTATTTTATATATTAGTGTTCCGCTTGAATTTGGAGAAAACAGTCACTATGTTGGGACTTGGAACTTAATAAGTACGAACGTGATTCCTTTAGTGAGTATAATGATGCTAGTTGTTAGTTCGTTTTTTGTAACAACATTTAATTATACCGTTTCAAGAGGGATGCAATCGTATTTCAAAATTAAGAGGGTTCAAAACAAGAATTATGAACACCTAACATTTCTAACAACATATATTTTACCTTTGATAGCTTTTAACTTATCTGAGGTTCGATTTGTAATAATGTTGATGTTATTGATTTTTGTTATTGGATTTATTTATGTTAGAACAGATTTGTTTTATGCAAATCCAACGCTTGCTTTACTTGGTTATCAATTATATGAAGCTGATGTAGAGATGAGAGATAATAAAATCTATGAAAATCTGATACTTATTTGTAAAGGGAATATCAGTAAAGAATCAAACTTGGAATACTTAAGAGTTGATGAAAGAATATACTTTGTTAAGGAGAAATGATTATGGCGATGGAATCAAAATCGGTACTTGTTGCAAAACTTAATAAAATTGTGGGACACTCTACAGAAGGTGAATTATATTTTTTACTTGAAGATGAACGGTTGTTAATCAAAAAAGGTGACTTAGATGAACAAACCCAAGCTGTAATGACCAAGGAGTTCATCAATCATACAAAGCAATATTTGAGTCAAGAAGAAATTAGTATAATGGGACTATCCCTAGCGGATGATAGAAAAGATGTACTTTACCATTATGATTATGAAGATAGAATTCCTGAAGTAGACTATATTACAAGTGTTCAGCAAAATGTTCTATCTGACTCGTATAATTTTAAACATGATGATATTTCTAAAATGAAGGGTTATGTTTTCGCATTTGTTGATGAAGATACTCGAATAACGCTTTATAAAGAACATTATCCAATAATGGTAATGAAAAAAGAAGCTGGAGAAACGTTAAAAGACAAAATAAATATCAAATTGACCAATTCAAATAAAATCACAGAAGTTGACGATGACATTTTTAAGTTGAACTTTGATTTTGATTTCATGATTGTTGATGGCGAATTGTATGTCAAGAATTTAAAAAAATTGGAGTCGAAATTTGGATTTATCAAAGTTCTTGAAAAAAAAGCAAATGAAAGTGTCGATACAATTGATTTGCTTGAAATTGTTGAAGATATTTCTTATTTAAGAAATGATATTACAGATGCTTCATTTGCAAGGAAAATTGTAAAAGTAGCTTCGAAATCAATTGTGCTTCAAAAATGCAATAAAGAAGATATCATTAAATTCATTAATGAATCGAACGATATTATAAAAAATAAATTCAAGTTTGATGAGTCAGGCAACCTGCTAGATTTGAAAACTAAAAAAGCAAGAAAGGCATTTATTACTCTTCTTGATGATTCATTTTTATATTCAAAATTAACAGACCATGATTATTTGTCAGGTGCAAAAGATGATTTAAGTTCTCATGAAATATAGGCGTTATAATTATTCTTTTCCCATACCTAGAATTTCTTCAACTGTAAATGTCAAAAATAAATCTAATTGTCTATTGAATTTTTCAGTCTGACGGAAATAAATGAACAACTTGACAATTTTCAAAGCACGTTCATAGTCATTTTCGTATGTTTTCAACTTGGTACGGTGAACCGTATCATAAATGAGGTATAGTATATTGATAAACAGCTGTTTTTCGATGTATTGGAAAGGACGTACTTTTTTTACTCTATTCGCATTTGTAGATTAGACGTTATGCCATAAGTATAGCTTACTGTATTGCCTCTTGAATTTATCAAAAGTAATAGTGATGAAAATATATAATTTTCAGTTGTAAGAAGCGACCATTGATGTCGAAATGGTAAGAACAACGATGAAAGGTCTTAATTAAAAGATCGAAGTTTACAACTATCTAATTTGAAAAACGCATTTAAAGGTTAGACAAAGAATACTAACATAAGTTACGGTAAAATTTCTGGTGGATATTGTATAATTATATTATAAAAGTCGATATATAAATTACGATCCTGTCTTTGACAGTTGTGAAACAGAAAAAGCTTGAAATCCCTTATAAATAGGGGCTTCAAGCTTTTTATATGTCATTAATTTTTGCGTACTTTTTTTTTACTTTTTAGTCTTTTTGTATATATTTTTCATTTCTTTGTCGCTGACAATCTGATAGTCTGTTCTAAATCCATAGGTATCATGTAGTGCATCTGTAAAATCAGTACGTGTATAGGTCGGAATAAAACCCTGTCCAGGAACGCAATAGAAGTTCATATCCTTTAACTGGCCGACGATTTCGTTCGTTGTAAACTGGTTGTCTAGGTCTTTCTCCAGATATCTATATAAAACAAGTGCTAGAAAACAGGTTGTAAAATGCGCTTTTATACGGTCGTCTCTTTGAAGATAAACAGGTCTTGCTTTAAACTCGCTCTTCATAATTCTAAAACATTCTTCAACTTCCCAACGTCGGTGGTTAATTCTAGCTATTTCAGAAGCATCTTCGTCAAGGTTAGTACATACTGCATAGAAGCCGTCATAGATACTTTCCTCAGCAACAGTATTTGAATTAAGATGGTAAAGTGTCTCTTCTGCAACTTCACCATCACTTGTAACATTGGTGGAAGCGATAAATCGTTTATAATCATTTTGTCTTTTCTTACCTATACTTTTTGGGTTAGTGCTAATGAGTTTTGTGGCACGTTCAAGTTGTTTGTTTCTGATCTGACGTTGATAATAACGGTATTTAAGAGAAAAGGTGACAATCAGTTTTGCTCAAGATCATTCTCTTTAATCCATCTCTCTTTATAAAAGGTCATATTCTTATATTGCTCACAAAGACTTTCATTTTCATCAAACAGGTTTAAATCAAAGGTTTCTTTGGAATCATTGTGCCTCCATCCAGTTGGTTCTAAAGCCCACTCTTTTAAAACTGCTTAAGTTTTTGATGGATTGAGTTGTAATAAAAGAACGTCCATTTATATTATTAAACTTCCTATTTGCATTTGAAGATAAGCCGGCATCAGTACATACAACAAACTTGGATAGTTTGAAGTCTTCGATAATTTGCT
Source organism: Petrocella atlantisensis (assembly GCF_900538275.1). Lineage (GTDB taxonomy): Bacteria > Bacillota > Clostridia > Lachnospirales > Vallitaleaceae > Petrocella > Petrocella atlantisensis. Next base: position 2,036,385 of record NZ_LR130778.1, read on the forward strand.
TTTCTAAAGGCTTTAGAGTCACCTGCTCATTGGTATTGCCACTGTGAATGTTAAAAGCGAGAGGAATACCATCTCCATCCATAAACAAGCCCATTTCTACAATAGGGTTAGGACGGTTTTCTTTGGAGGGTCCATATTGTTTAAGGCCATCTTCTTGTTCAATCTCAAAAAAGTAGTTGGTACAGTCATAATAAAGAATTCGATCATTACGTTTAGAAACTGCTAGACTGTTTTTGTAAAGCTGTGATTGTATGAAATCGGATTCCTTAGCGATAACTTCTAAAGACCTGTAAATGTTCTGTAATTCAAAGTTTGGCTGTTCGAGAAGACGTTTAGAAGATTCAAAGGTGCAAAGCTTGGAAGAAGGAAAAAGAATTCTTCCGTAAATCAAACGAGAGAGAATACCGTTAAGGTCATAGGTGAACTTGTGCCTTGAAGAAATATCGTTACAAATCTTATGAAGCCCTAACTGGTAATAAATCTGTTGAAGAAAAAGATAGCCACCGTTGTAGGAACGTTGAATCTCTTTATCAATAAGCGTGGATTGCCTAAGCTTGATAATAACCTCACGTTTTTGTTCTTTTTCTTGGCGATTAAGATCTTCGATATACTTTTTGGCCCACTCTATGGGATTAGCACCATTTAGCTTTTTTTCTAAATCAGAATATCTGCCAAGTTTTTCGACGGTTCTAGTTTTTTGTTTTCCATCAACATAAATAGTTTCTATGACATATAATAATTGAACATTTTTAGAATTTACAACTTTCAGCCTCATAACAACACCTCCTAATACCCTATATTATATCATAGAACGTAGTAGAACGTAAATGAAAAGAGTAGAATTTGACAAAAAAATAAGCCTAAATAGGCTTGTTATAAGGTTTTCGCTGTTTTAGTTACTTCGGCAAGTGTCAAAGACCCGATGTCGAAATGGTAAGAACAACGATGAAAGGTCTTAATTAAAAGATCGAAGTTTACAACTATCTAATTTGAAAAACGCATTTAAAGGTTAGACAAAGAATACTAACATAAGTTACGGTAAAATTTCTGGTGGATATTGTATAATTATATTATAAAAGTCGATATATAAATTACGATGATGTGCTACAATATATATACATGGAAAGGAGGATGTCTAATGCCTACTGTAAGGATTAATGTAAAACCAGAAATACTAAGTTGGGTTCAAGCTCAAATTGAAATTGATGATTTAAGAAGTGCAATTAGAGATAACTTCATAAAATGGTTACATGGAGAAAAAGAACCAACATTAAATCAGATAGAAGAATTTAGTAAAGCAACTCATATTCCACTAGGTTATTTTTTCTTAAATGCTCCTCCTCAAGAGGATAATTCCTTTATTGAGTATAGGACTGTGGATAGTATTCAACTTTCTAAGCCAAGTAGAGATTTACTAGACACTATTGATGAAATGGAAAGAATCCAAGACTGGATGAAAGAATATTTGTTTGATCAATCCATGGATAACCTTGATTTTGTTGGTCTTCATGATGAAACTGTATCTATTGAGAGCATGGTAATGAGTATTAGAGATACTTTGAAGATAGAGAAAGACTGGTATACGGAAAGCAAAGACACCTGGGATTCTTTTAAGCGTATTAGAACCAAAATGGAAGCAATAGGTATAGTTGTCATGATGAATGGTGTAGTAGGTTCTAATACACATAGATCTCTAAATATAGATGAGTTTAGAGCATTTACAATGATTGATAAGTTAGCACCGTTGATATTTATTAATGCACACGATACTGATTGTGGTCGTCTCTTTTCATTAGTTCATGAACTAGCTCATATTTGGTATGGTGAAAATAGTCTTTTTAATGATAAATATTTAGAAAGCCAGAATAGTATTGAGAGAAAATGTAATGCAATAGCAGCAGAGATTATTGTGCCAAATGATATATTTGTTCAAGAATGGAAGAGGATTAATGATGAATTACAATTAAAGATTAGAAAACTTGCACATGACTTCAAATGTGGAATGACTGTTATTGCTCGAAGAGCATTGGATAATAATTTTATTAGTCAAAAGACTTATAAGGAATTAGCAGATACAGCCAGAATGATATATTTCCAAAATAAAGAAAATAGTGGTCCGGGTGGCGATTACTATAATACTGCTTTAAGTAGAATTGATAAGAGGTTCCTACTTGCTATTAACGATAGTGCATATCAAGGTAAAACATCTTTTTCGGAAGTCTATAGACTTACAAATACGACAAGAAAAACCTTTGAGAATATAATTGATAGGGCAAGAGGTACAGCTTCATGATAAATCAGCAGAGGCGATATTTAATTGACTCTAATTCAATTATTACACCATATAAGACGTTTTATCCTTTTGACTTAGCCGAGAAGTTCTGGATAGGGCTTGCTGAAAAGATTCGATCGGGTGAGATTATACTTCTTGATCTTGTTAGTGAAGAGATTAGAAAAGGTGATGATAATTTAACAACTTGGATAAATGACTTTGATAGTTCCTTAATGCTTTCTAGAAATAACCAAAATATTATTAGTACATATAGTCAAGTGATGTCGTATATACAAAAGTCAGATTTATATAATGAAAAAGCACTGCGTCATTGGTCAGATGCAAATGTTGCAGATCCTTGGTTGATTGCTACTGGGAAAGTATATGAACACATCATTGTAACTTTTGAGAATCCAAATGGTAATCTATCAAGTTATCAGCCTACAAAGAACCCCAAAATTCCTGATGTTTCAGCGGTATTTAATGTGGAATGCTGCAACTTGTATAATATGATGAGAGATTTACGAATGATTCTATAAGGATAATTGGAGACACTAGGCTTATCTGGTGTCTTTTTTAGTTTATCAAAAATCTATTGACCAGTGTGGTCAGTGGTTGTATAATGGAATTAATAAGACAATAGACAGTGGAATGGAGATGGGCGTTTTTGGCAGATATATTAGATAAAATGAGTCCGGACAAAAAGGTGCGTCTGATTAATGCAGCTATGAAAGAGTTTGGAGAGAACCGGTTTGATAAAGCCTCGACCAATGTCATTGTTAAAGAAGCAGGCATATCTAAAGGGCTCTTGTATCACTATTTTAGAACCAAGGAAGAATTATACAACTATATTTTTGATTACGCCGTTAAAGCAGTAGCATTACCGATTGCAGAGCAGATTGGTTTAGAAGATAGGGACATCATAAGGCGAATAGAACGGATTACAAAGCTGAAAATGAAGATTCTAAATGATATACCTGCCTTGCTGGATTTTTCGAAAACCATGTATGCAGGCATGGATTATGAAGAGATTAAAAAAAGCGTAGAAAAATATAACCCCATTCCTTTAGATATGTATTATAGCCATAATATCGATAGTACACTTTTTAAAGAAGGTGTGGACGTGGCTATAGCTATTAGAACCATTCAGTATACTTTAGAAAGGTTGGGCGAAATCTATATGATACAGCGCAACATGGGTATAGAGCCGAGTATGGATCATATCTTTTGTGAAGTAGAAAGCTTTTTGGCTCATTTTAGAAACACACTCTACAAATAAACAGGGTAAAGAGTCAAAACCAATCAATAAACAGCTGCCAAAATGATTTTGGAGGTTATTATGAAGAAGAAATTGATCATCGCATTTGTTATATTCATATCTATAGGCTCAGGTCTTTTTTATCTACTAACGATGGGTAATATAGGCGTCAAATATAATACGGTCGAAGTGATGAAAGATGAAGCCGGCATATATGTTCAGGATGTAGGTAGAATTAGTTCCAAAAACATCAGAAGGTATTATGGCAATAGTATGGATAAAGTTGTCGAGATGACGCTAAAGCTCGGCGATCATGTAAAAAAGGGACAACCTCTTATTGTATATGAAGCAGATACCGAAACGGTTGATCTTGAAGTCCAGAAGATTGAAAAGCAGATAGAAGCGCTAGAAGCTATCTATAAGGATGCAAAGTCCGGCACAGATATACAAAGTATTAACAACGCCAGAATAGAAATCTCCAAAATCGAAAGCCAAATAGATATAGCAACTAAGGATAAGGACAGAATAGAAACACTTTATAGTGAAGGTATTGTACCCCTCGTTGAACTGGAGCAGTCGCTAGAAAACATAGAAAAGCTTCAAAGCAGCTTGGAGATTGCACGTAACAACTATAGCCGTCTAACAAAAGGGATATCAGGTAATATACGGGAAAAATACGAGGCGGATATTGATGCTTTGCTTTTATCTATTGATATCTTAGAAAAAAGAAAAGAAGACAATATCCTATATGCGGATATTGAAGGTATAGTGACAGAACTAGGTACTTTTGAGGGTGATACACCCTCCGCCGGTATCATGATACTTGAGATACAAGACCCAACTGAAAAAGTGGTATTGGTCGATTTTATGGTGGAAGATGCAATCAGGATGCGTCCCAGCTTAGAAGCTAAAATTGAGGATTTGAATCTAGACATTAAGATAGATCATCTAAAGGTGAATCAGATATATCCTAAAGCCTTTGTAACCTTATCAGAGCTTGGCGTAGAAGAGAACCGTCAGACAGTGTCCGTCGATCTACCCACCTCTGATGATACACTTGCTTTTGGACTTGAAGTAGAGACGATGGTCATGATCGAACCACCGAGAGAAATGTTGCTTATACCAATAGGCGCAGTGGTAGAAAAGAATTCAAAACAATATGTGGAGGTTCTTGTAGACGGCAATCCAATTGAAAGAGAAATTCTGACCGGCATACATGTTGAGGGCAACATAGAAGTAATAAATGGCCTCGAAGAAGGCGACCAGGTCATATTGAATTATCAGAATGAGTAAATAATATACAGATTGTTATAAATAATCCGGATCAAGGTAGAAGGGATGATAGGATGATAAAAGTCAAAAACCTGTATCATTCATATAATAATGATGAGAATTATGCGGTGAATGATGTTAATTTTGAAATCAAAAAAGGTGAAATCTTTGGATTCTTGGGTCCTTCCGGTGCCGGAAAATCAACCACCCAGAACATCCTTGTAGGTCTTCTTCAGTTGCAAAAGGGTGAGGTTGAGGTTGCAGGTTACGATGTTAAGCATATTAAGGATAAAATGTTTAATAAGATTGGCATGTCCTTTGAACAATCCAATGTCTACAGTAAGATGTCCGGCATTGAAAATCTTGAATTCTATAGAAAACTATTTGACGTGAAGACAAGAGATCCCAAAGAATTAATAAAACTTGTGGGGCTGGACGGCAAAGAAAATACAAAAGCAGGCAAGTATTCAAAAGGGATGAAGCATCGGCTCACCTTTGCAAGATCCATGATTAATAACCCGGAGTTATGGTTTCTGGATGAACCGACGACTGGACTGGATCCATCCATTGCGGCGAATATAAAAGATATCATCAAACAAGAAAATGAAAAAGGCGCCACTGTATTCTTAACAACTCATAATATGTACATTGCTGACGAACTGTGCGATCGTGTGGCCTTCATAGTAGATGGAAAGATAAGATTGATCGACTCACCAAAAGCACTCAAACTCAAATATGGTGAAAAGCTGGTTGATGTTGAATATATTAAAAACGGTGAACTGATCAAAGAGCAGTTCTCTACGGTAGCTGAATCGGAGAAGGCCAGGATCGTGGAAGTCATCAATAATTATGATATCCAGACCATGCACACCAAGGAAGCCACTCTTGAGGAAATATTCATTAAAGTTACCGGAAGGGGTCTGGTCTAGATGAAGCTTTGGTACAGTTTTTCAAAAGAGTTGATTTTATCCTCAAAAAGCTGGTATTTTTATATTGAACTGGGAATGGCCATCGTACTCTTGGTGATTCTTGTATTTGTTGTGCCCGAGGATTTTGATAGTAAAGGGAAGAACTATTTCTATCTTGATTTACCTCAGGTTGTAGAGGGCAGATACATGAAGAACTTGCTAGAGGAAGATTTGGATGATTTTGCCGAGCAGGTAGAATTGGAAGGAGACAATCAAATCTATAGTGCCAGTCTTTACGAAACAAAAGAATCAAAAATCTACTTGCTGGAGAGTAGAGAAGCACTTGATGCCATTTCTAACTCAGAAAGAGTTCCGGTGGTTCATGTTCGTGTCAATGAAGACCATCAGATTGTGCATACATACTATCTTCAAGGATATGAGACCAGGAAACTTCAGAATCTGTTATTGGTGTATCATAACCGATTGGCAGGACATGATGTCATTGAAGATTATTCAAATCGCTTAGAAGTCAGACGTCTTTATCAGGACAGTGCACCTTTAAATGACAAAGAGAACATGATACCGGTATTTCTAACCTTCAATGGTAGTTTGATGAGTCTGTTCATTATCGCCGCATATATCTTTCTGGATAAAAATGAAGGTATTATCAAGGCATATGCAATAACCGCATCCTCAGTGTGGCATTATTTATTAAGTAAGATCGGGGTCATCATTGTAACAAGTATTATGACCAGCCTCATTATTACCATACCGATTATGGGGAATCAACCGAACTATCCGGCTATGATGCTATTTTTGGTGGCATCCGGATTTTTTGCAGCTTCCCTTGGTCTTCTACTTACAAGCTTTTTTAAGGACATTGTAGAAGCCTTTGGTGCTATGTACATTTTCATCGTGATTATGATCATGCCCAATATCTCATATTTTACGCCGAGCTGGGATCCGGATTGGGTGAAAATCATTCCAAGCTATGTGATGCTGCAGAGTTTTAAAGATATTATAAGTATGGGCGGTAACATGACCTATGTGATGGTAGCATCTTTAGGGTTTTTAATGCTGGGACTGGCTATTTTCATACTGGCAAACTATAGATTTAAAAAGACACTGTCCTTGTAAAGGAGCGTCACAAAATGATAAGAAAAATATTCATTATATTTTTACGGGATATGAAAACCAGTGTACGGAACTTCATCACCTTGTACATTCTTGTTGTACCGGTTATTTTTGCCGTCCTCATCAATGTGTTTTCTCCCGGTATTAATGACACCACGGTTGAAATCCTTTTACTGGAGGGAGAAAATCCACCGCAAGCCGAATATTTTAAACAATTTGCAAAAGTGGAGCTCTCAGAGAGCTTAGAGGCGACCCATGACCGGGTTAGAAAACGAGATAATATTATTGCCATACTGCCAGGCACCTCAAAGGACTATTATATTCTGACACAGGGAAATGAACCGGATTATGTTGTGGATTACGTTAAGAATCTGGCTTCCTTTGCCCACTTTGATATTGGGATGGATGATAGGGCGGCTGAGATTCTGACTTATGGTAGAGAGATACCGCCACTAAAAAAACTGATGGTCAATACGGCCATGATCTTTACGTCTGTTTTAGGTGGAATGATTATTGCTTTGAATATTGTTGAAGAAAAAACAGATAACACCATCAGTGCCATTCACTTATCACCGGTGTCAAGATTGGGCTTTATTGCAGGAAAAAGCATGATGGGCGTCGTCATTCCCGTGGTGGGCAGTATACTGCTCTTAATCATCACCGGCTTTGGTGGTATTAACTTTTTCCATGTTTTTTTCATGGTAACCACCTCGTGTATTATTAGTATTCTTATTGGATTTATTGAAGGCATAAACAATGATGATGTCATGAATGCAGCTGGTAACATGAAATTACTTTTCTTACCTTTGTTTGGGTCCATTGCCGGTGTAGAGCTATTGGCAGATAAATGGCAACCCCTTTTTTACTGGATTCCTTTTTATTGGACATACAAAGGCAATGACTTAGTTCTGTCAAACAGAGGTTCGTGGATGGAGATTATGAAATATTCAGGCATTGTACTGGGTATAAGTATCCTAGTATTTCTGATATTAGCACCAAAAATAAGAAAAGGATTAGAGTAAATATTTAAGATATCTTAAATATAAGTAAATGATTAAGGAGGAATAGACAATGAAAGTATGGGCAATCGTATCAATCGTTTATGCGGCAGCGGTTATTGTGCTTGCAATTACAAAGCCGGCTGCAATCTGGAACATGAAAAAAATCCAGATGTTTGAAAAGGTTCTTGGGGTCAAAGGTACTGAGATATTCTTTTACGTTTGGGCTTTGATCTTTCTTGTATTGGGCGTCTGGCTTTTTACAAGATAATTCAAAAAGGACATACGACACAAATAGATTTTAAATGAGTAGGAGTAGGAGTGAGCAAATGATCTATGTGGCACTACTTAGAGGCATAAATGTGGGTGGCAATAACAAAATCGACATGAAGCTTTTGAAAGAAACATTTATGCGGATAGGCATGACATCTGTACGTACATATATTAATTCAGGCAATGTTATATTTGTAGATACAAACCATAACAAGGATGAAATAGCACAGATGTTACAAAAAGCAATTCTTGACGATTTTGATCTAGACATTAAAGTTCTAATTCGTAATTTTAATGATATTGAGGATCTAATAAAAATCATGCCGGATACATGGAAAAACGATGCGATCATGAAATGTGATGTATTGTTTTTGTGGGACGAAATGGATACAGAAGAATGTCTAAAAGAAATAGAGATTAAGCCGGATATAGATACGGTGATAACCGTAATGGGCGCCATTCTATGGAAAGTTGATAAAGTCAATGTTACGAAGAGTGGTCTAATGAAGCTTGTAGGAAAGCCAATGTACAAGAAAATGACAGTACGAAATGTCAATTCAGCCCGTAAAATATATGAAATAATGAAAACAATCAATGGGTCTGTATAGAAATAGTATAAAGAAAAGCAAGAAGGAATTCTCAATGAGGATGCCTCCTTGCTTTTTTGGTGTCTACATCAATCATGAACCTTCTGGATACAGATTATACCTCTAATTCATTCATACTATTTGTTTCTTCAAGAGATTTGTTCTGAGATTGAATACGTTGAATAATCTCCTCCATGAAAATAAAGAAAATGGTTCTGGATTTTTCATAAGGTAAAAGATGACTGGGTTGAGGGTATTTGGATAACCAGAAGACCCTGTCACACTGAGCAAAAAGTGCCGTATTATATTCTTCAACAACAATAGTGACATCACAACCCTTGTTTTTGGAAGCGTGATAGACATTCTCAAAGGAATGGAAAGTACCTGTAACGGTAAAAATAACAAGTAAACTTTTCTCATCCACCATGGAAGCCACAGAGATCTCATCGGATACTGCAATCACCATCTTGTTGGAGCAAGTACGGAGTCGGTACTCAAAATACTGGGCACAGATTAAGGATGGTCCATAGCCAAAGAGAACAATTTTCTTATGGCCTTCAATGAGCTCAAGAAACTCATCAATCATAGTTATGTCAAAGTCATCTATAAATTGGCGTAGTCGATTCAGCTCGCCGGAATCTTTAGGATGAAATATTTCCTCACCATATAAAAAATGCATGTATTGTTTATAGTTGTTGAAACCAAGTTTTTTGACAAACTTAGAGATCTTGGAAGTAGAACAGTTACAAATCTCTGCCGCCTGATGGATACGAAAAGGCGGGTTAGACTTTGAGTATATGAAAAGGCGATCATATATTTGCTTTTCAAGGGGATTTAAGTTACGTAAATCAGTGTTAATCATATGTCGTTCGCCTCTTTCGTAAGAATCTAACAGTACTTTTCATCTGATTTTAGCATTATCAAACCCATTTGTAAAGGTTGAGATATTGATAAAAATCATTGAAAATAATAATAAATAGAAATATACAGGATATAGCAATGGAAACATTTCCATATAAAGCACTATAAAACAATAAAAATAGAAAAGTTTCTATATTTTTCTTGACTTATACATGGTAGCTCCGTATAATGAATCTAGAATCATATGATTGCTTCATTGAATGGAACGATGAAGCATATTCCTTAAGTGTAAAATGTCAATGATACAAATCAGGAGGTCAAGGATCGTGAATAATAATGAAATTGTAGAAAGCTTAGTAGCATTACTGTCAGAAGACCAAGTCAATACGAATCAGGACGACTTATATGATGCTTCGGCAGACCGTTACAAAAAATATGCAAAAGCTAGAAAAGCTTTAGATGTACCCATGCCGACAGCTATTGTCTATCCGAATACAACAGAAGAGGTAAGTAGCTTATTAAAGTATTGCAATGAAAATCATATTAATGTAATACCTAGAGGCGGTAAAACAGCAACAGAAGGTGGACTTGAAAACTGGAAAGAAAATACCGTGGTCATCGATGCAAAAAATTTGAATAAAATCGTGAAAATAGATCCTTATAATATGCAAGCAACAGCCCTTGCAGGGGTTGAGTTACAGACCCTAGAAGATGAGCTTCGCAAGATCGGATACACAACCGGTCACTCTCCTCAGTCTAAACCGGTAGCCAAAATGGGCGGTCTGGTTGCAACAAGAAGTATAGGCCAGTTTTCTACTTTATATGGTGGTATAGAAGATATGGTCGTAGGCCTTGAATGTGTATTCCCGGATGGTCATATATCAAGAATCAAAAATGTATCAAGACGTGCAGGCGGGCCCGATATTAGGCATATTGCTATCGGGAATGAAGGTACTTTGTGCTACATAACAGAAGTCACAGTAAAGATCTTCAAATATTTTCCGGAAAACAATAAGTTCTTTGGTTATCTCATTAAAGATGTTGAAACAGGTATCAAAGTATTAAGAGAAGTAATGGTCAATGGATACAGACCATCTGTTGCAAGAACATACTCAGAAGAAGATGCAGCACAACATTTTTATCATTTCCACAAAAATAAATGTGTATTGTTGTTTATGGCAGAAGGTACTGAAGGCATTGTAAGTGCTACCTGTAAAGGTATTGAAGAAGCTGTAGAAAAGTTCAAAGATGGTATCATTGAACAAGTTGACAGCCAGCACATTGAAGATTGGTTTAATCATCTGAATTGGTCACAACAAGATATTGATGATGAGTATGAAGGTATGATGGAAAAAGATGCCCATGCAGGATTTACGACGGAGATATCAGCAGATTGGGAGACCATTCCCAAAATCTATGACGCAGTCATCAAACGTGTTAGAGAAGAATTCCCAAGAGCTCATGAACTTACCATGTTAGGTGGTCATTCATCACATAGTTACATCAATGGTACCAATATGTACTTTGTATATAACTACGAAATCAGCTGTGCTCCTGAAGACGAAATGATGGTTTACCACCATCCGATTCAACGGATTATTGTTGAAGAAACAATCAATGCAGGTGGATCTATGTGTCACCATCATGGTATAGGAAAGTTCAGAAGTGAATGGACCCTTGATGAGCATGGTTCAGCATACTATATGCTTGAAAAACTAAAAGAAGCTTTTGATCCTAATGGCATTATGAATTATGGTACTATTTTCCCTCAGGAAGAGGGTATTAAAAAGTATATAAAGTAAAAGGGTGTAAAGTAAAAGGGTGTAAAGTAAAACGTAACTTATCAATGGTTACTTGCATTTGACCTATCCGAAAGCTATTACCTGTCAAATGCAAGCAACACAAAATTCAAACAAATGTTGGAGGGTTTTATGAAACAGAGTAATTTCAGACGATATTTTCAGTTCTTTCTCATCATTCTTGCTGCTGGTGCCATCTATCCTGTTATTTACTTAAGAACCAATTATCAAGTCACTTTACTTGAAGGATTTGACTTATCACAAGTACAGCTGAATAATTTCTACTCAATGTTAGGTATGGCTTATATTATCGGTTATATTCCTAGTGGTCTAATAGCAGATAAGATTTCGGCCAAAAAATTAATTGGTATTTCATTAATCGGTGTAGCTGCATGTGGCTTCTGGTTTGCTCAGATTCCAAGTGCTGGTTCGGTTAGCATTATATTCTTCTTATGGGGTATTTTCTCAGTATTTACATTTTGGAGTTCTCATTTAAAGGTTGTCAAAATGCTTTCAAGATCCAATGAAGAAGGACGATTTTTTGGTATCCTAGATGGTGGACGTGGTGTTGTTGAAGCCGTTATGGCAAGTATAGGTCTTGGTATTTTCGCTGCGATTCTTGGTAATAGCGAACTTATGGCAGATAAACAAGCAGCAATGGTTGCAGTTATTTACTTGTACTCAGCCGTAGTTCTAGCTGCTGGCATCTTGATTTTAATCTTTGTTGATAATGATGAGAAACTTAATTCAATGTCAGAAAATAGTGGTGAACGTTCAGAAGGTGAAAAATTCCATCTTAAAGATGTTGGTAAGCTTCTTAAGAACAAATATGTTTATTTAATGGGCGGTATCATATTCATGGGTTATGCCGTGTTCTGGACTGTTTACTATATCGGTGGATTCTTACAAAGTAATGTAGGCATAGACGCAGTAACCGTTGGTACAATAACAGTTATTATCCTATGGATGCGACCTGTTGGTGGATTCATTGGTGGTTTTGCAGCAGACCGTTTTGGTAGAACCAAAACAATCAGTTTTGCGCTTATTGGTGCAGCAGTATTCTTGGCAGTTTCAGCGATGTTGCCGGTATCATCACCACAAAATATGTTTGCAATCGTTGCTGTTGTGCTTGGCATCTTCCTTTATATGATTCGTGGTACTTATTGGTCACTACTAGGTCAATCTAAGATTGAAGTTGCAATGATGGGTACAGCGATTGGTGTTATTTCCTTTATTGGTTATTTACCGGACATCATCTTACCTCAAATGAACAACTTCTTATGGGCAACATTTGGTGATAACGGTGGTTATAATGCTTATTTCATCGTAAGTGCAGTATTTGGACTTCTAGGTGTTGTTATTCTTTCAGTCTATGCTAAGATGAATAGTAAAGAAAAGGAAATGGAAAAGGCCTTAGAGCCAATTCAAGAAACTTTGTAGAATGAGTAAAAAGGAAGTGTTCTAATGATGAGGTTAATCTGTATTATTAAGTTTGTTCCGGACGTGGACAACTTCAAATATGACTATGAGAACAATGTGCTAATCAGAGAGAATGTTAGATTAACGTTGAACCCTGATGACGCTTGTGCCGTCGCTTTTGCCCTAAAAGTAAAAGCCAAGGATCCAGAGACGCATATTGAAGTTGTAACAATGGCACCGATATCCGTTAAACCTCACATGGAAGACTTATTACGACTGGGTGTTGACACAGGCACGATTATATCAGATCGGTTGTATGTTGGTAGTGATACATATGCTACTAGCCTTGTTCTTGGAAGATACTTATCGTCTCAAACCTATGATGTTATTTTATCTGGCACCCATGCTATTGATGGGGACACATCTCATATACCGGCACAACTCGGTGACTTGCTTGGACTGAATCAAATGTCTGGAATCATTAAAGTTGATGAAACGGCACTGAGTAAGACTTCGGCAGTATTTGAAGTTGAGACAGAAGATATGATTGCTACATATGAGATGATGTTACCTGCAATACTCAGTTTGACGAGAGAAAGTAGTTATAAACTGCCTTATATAAAGCGTCAGGATATGGATTTGGATGTGACGAACCGATTAAACATCATATCCAATGAGCATTTAGGTTTTGAGGTAGATGAAGTTGGTATTAAAGGGTCACCGACAAAAGTAGCAAAAACTTATACAAAAGAGTTCGATCAGAAGGAACGTACCGTCATTGGTACAGATGATGAAGGGATTACCCTCGTCTATGAGTTTCTAAAAGAAAAAGGATTTATTTGATATGAAAAGTTGTTTGATATACATCGATCACAAAGAAATACAAAACTCCATAGATCTTTTAGAAGTAGCAAGACAGATATTTCAGGATGAACCTTATGAAACAACAGGGGTTGAATTTGGAAATCATAATGTGACCCTTGTGGGAAGGTTTGATCACTTAATTCAGGTCCATCATCCTGAGATTAAATTATATGATCAAGTGGCTGTGACGGATGTGATGGTTCAGATACAAGAGGCTAACGCATATGATTGTATCCTGATACCTGCAACTTATTATGGTCGCATCTTAGCACCAAGAATGTCGATGCACTTAGGTGTTGGCTTAGTCGCTGATGTGACAGCTATTGGTCACTACAACAACGATCTTGAGATGATCCGTCCGGCATTTAGTGGTAGAATCATGGCAGGGATCGTATCAAGAAGTCAAAGTCCTATTATGATGAGCGTGCGACAAGGCGTTTTTCATTATGAAGGTCAAAATGATAAAGCTACAAATATTATGAAGTACGTTCCGACCCATGTAAAAGATGGTGGTATTTCATGTTTATCTGTAAAAAAGAAAGAACAAATCTACGATATTAGAGAAAGTGATGTCCTTGTTTCCGGTGGCGGTGGTGTTGTGAAAAGTTTTCATCAACTTGAAAAATTAGCTACAAAGCTAGGTGGACAAGTCTCAGCAAGTCGAAAAATCGTCGATCAAGGATTAGCGACAAGAAGTATCCAAGTAGGTCAATCAGGAAAAACAGTAAGTCCGAAACTGTACATTGCCCTTGGTATTTATGGATCGATACAACATGTTGAAGGATTGAAAAATGTCCCAAACATGATTTCAGTTAACATCAACCGAGATGCCCCCATATGTAGCTTATCAGATATTGTGGTTGAAGGTGATGCTATGGCGTTCATCGATGGATTGATGAAAAAAATTGAAGAAAATGAAGGTACTTTATCATAACTATAAGATTCCTTATTATAGAATAGGGACACATTGGGAGGCTGTAAAATGAATATATCAGATTTTAATATGGATTTCTTTTCACTAAAAGGTAAAAATGCAATTGTAACAGGCGGTAATGGTGGTCTAGGACAAGCGTTCACAACAGCACTTGCAAAAGCGGGCGCAAATGTATTGGTACCAAGTCTTGCAGATGATGATGGATCAACGAAAGCGTTGGTTGAAGCTTGTGGCGTTGAATACAAATTCATGGAGGCAGATATTACTGGTGATGGTGAATGCAAAAGAATTGTTGAAGAATGTGTTAACACATGGGGTAGCATTGATATTCTAGTTAACTGTGCAGGTATTAGTATCAATGTACAAGATGTGACACAATACACAAGAAAAGAATGGGATAAGATGATTGCCATTAATCTAACAGCTGCATTTGAAATGATTCATGAATCATGTAAGTTCATGATCAAACAAGAAAGCGGAAAAGTCATTAATATAGCTTCTTTATACGCATTCCTTGGAGGACAATGGTCACCCGCTTATGCTGCAACAAAACATGGTATTGTAGGATTAACAAAATCCATGTGCGATGAGTTAGCGCAGTGGAACATCCAAGTCAATGCAATAGCGCCTGGATATTATGCAACACCTTTAACAGAAATGACAAGAAAAGATGAGAAACGGAATGCAGAGATTCTAGCTCATATTCCGGCAAACAGATGGGGATACACAGCAGATCTTATGGGTGCGACAGTATTCTTAGCCAGTGCGGCTTCCAATTATGTTAATGGTGCAACGCTTACAGTAGATGGCGGCTACTTAATGCGATAAAATCAACCCATAGATAAAATCATATTTGTATAGGAGAAGGTTATGACAGATAAGTATATTATTGCAATAGATGGTGGCACGCAAAGTACGAAAGTAGCTATATTTGATGTATTAGGCACAGAAGTTTGTTCTCACACAGTACAGCTTAGAGAGATAGAACTTAGTGAGAATGGTAGGGCTGAGCATCCGGATGATGATTTATGGGATAGTTTGAAGACGGCATGTCAAGAAATGTTTAAAAAGTTTCATGGCGACAAGAACAACATCATAGGGGTAGGTCTTGGATCTATAAGATGTTGTCGTGCCTTGATTAAGGCAGATGGCAACTTGGCATCACCGGTTCAAAGTTGGATGGACCTTAGGTTATCAAGACCTTATGAACATGATAATGATGAAGTAATATACGTCACAACAACGACTGGTTATTTAACACATAGGTTAACCGGAGAGACAAAGGATACCAGATCCAATTATGTTGGTCCATGGCCGATAGATCCCATAACATTAGATTGGTTTGAAGATAAAGAAAAGTTTGATGCTTATACAACACCAAGAGAAATGCTTTTTGATTTAGTGGATCCTGCTGTCGTCATGGGAACCATCAATGACTTTGCAAGTGATGCGACAGGTATCCCGGTTGGCATTCCGGTTGTTTCGACAGCGAATGATAAAGCGGTTGAAGGTCTAGGCGCAGGTCTTGTCAATGATGGTACCGTATTGGTATCACTTGGAACCTACATTACTTCCATGATGGTTGGTGAAGAGAACAACTTAAACAGTGTGAATTTTTGGAGCAATCCAGGCGCAACTAAAGGCGAATTCTTATATGAAAGTAGCGGCATTCGAAGAGGTATGGCAACCGTAACTTGGATTAAAGATCTTTTGGGCAGTGATATTGTTAACGCAGCCAAAGACCAAGGGATTTCTCCTGAAGCATATTTGAATATATTAGCCAGTGATGTACCTGTAGGCTGTGATGGCCTATATACGGTACTGAATTGGTTGGCACGTCCGAATCAGCTGCATGAACGTGGCATGATGATTGGATTCAACGGTACCCACAAAGGTCCCCATATGTTCCGGTCGGTACTGGAAGGTATTGCTTTTACAATGAAGAACCATGCGCAAGCCATGTGTGATGAACGGGGTATTGAGTTATCCAGTATAGTCGTCAGTGGTGGCGGATCTAATGGTGAATTATTTATGCAAATATTTGCAGACGTCTTTGGTGTTCCGGCACATAGGAACGTAGTGAATGGTTCGGCAAGTATGGGAGCAGCCATTTGCGCAGCCTTGGCCCTTGGAGTGTATACAGATCGACAAGAAGCTATTGATCATATGATCAGGCGAAAAGATACTTTTATCCCAATAGAGAAAAATGTAGAACTTTACAGAAAAATTAATGAGCAAGTATATCAACACATAACGGCTCACACAGATGAATTATTGAAAAAGTCTTACGAAATATTTGGATAAACGCATTGATATCTTAATGTATCCAATGAAGAAGATATAAAGCAAGTGAAATGACAATAGATGCTCAGTTGAAAATGGGTCACCTAATTGTCATTTCATTGTATTCTTAATCCTGTTAGCGGTATTACTTGAAAAGATAGGAGGTTTTTCGTTTTGGATCGTCATATTTCTGGTGCAACAGAGGGCAAAGTAAAACAAAAAATAAGACCATGGGTCTTCTTGCCTGCATTTATACTGCTCTTACTTACAATTATTTTGAATTTTACTAATTATGAAGCTTTTTTGACCATTACAGAAAAAGCTAAAAATTTCATGGTTATTGACATGGGCTGGATATTTAGTATATCCGGTGTGTTGAGTGTTATCATCATTATCTTTGTTTACTTTTCACCATTAGGCGAAGTTCGCCTAGGAGGTCCGGATGCGGTGCCACTACTAAAAAAATCAACATGGTTTGCGGTCACCTTATGTACCACCATTGCAGCCGGTATTTTGTTTTGGGGTACAGCTGAGCCTATCTGGCATTTGGCATATCCACCGGAATCCTTAGGAATAGAGCCAATGTCAGCTCAGGCGGCTATTTTTGCTATGGAGACCATGTACTTACATTGGACGTTTATACCTTATGCTATTTATGCCGTTCCAACCATTGTGTTTGCCTTTGCTTATTACAATATGAAGCGTTCCTTTAGTGTTGGTTCCCAGATTAGTCCTTTAGTAACGGTAGGTTTACAGAATAAATTCAACGGAATCATTGATGCTATTGTCTTATTCACAGTGGCTACGGGCATATCTGCATCCTTTGGTACAGCCGTTATGAACATGGGCGGTGGGATGAATGCGCTTTTTGGTGTGAACAATGATAAGTACTTATGGATTGTCATAACGATTATAGGTACCATCGCTTTTATTATATCATCAGGAACTGGCTTGATGAAAGGGATTCGGATATTATCTGATGTAAATGTATATCTGTATTATGTTATTATTGCAGCGCTACTGATTCTTGGGCCGACCGTATACTTTTTCAGTATCGGAACGGAAGCCTTTGGTGGATTCTTAGATAATATTTTCAGTAAAGCCTTGTTCACGGGTACCGCAGCAGGGGATACATGGGCTTCAGGTTGGACCATGTTCTACTGGTCAAACTGGATGGCATGGGCGCCAGTCTCCGCGGTGTTTCTAGCCAGAATTGCCTATGGTTATAAAATCAAAGAAGTGGTCATGATGAACTTCGTGGTACCAAGCATATTTAGTGTTGTTTGGATGACCATTCTCTCAGGTACAACCTTGAATTTTCAAATGACAGGTAGGGTGGATGTCTTAGCGGTTATGAACGAACAAGGATCGGCCGCTGCCGCCTATGCGGTTCTAGGAGAGCTTCCTTTATCCGGCATCATTATAACGATTTATCTTATTGCCGTTTTAATATCATTTATTACAGCGACAGACTCAACCACCAATGCCATGGCCAGTATATGTACCACAGGTATTCGTGAGGGTAGTCAAGAAGCACCTCTATTTATAAAAGTTGCTTGGGGTGTCATCGTTGGAACGGTTTCTTTGGTATTTATTGCTACGCTTGGCATAGATGGTATTAAGATGATGTCCTATCTAGGCGGTTTTCCAGCTCTCTTTTTAGGTCTTTTTAGCCTTGTTGCCTTACTTAGAATCATGCGTAAACCGGAGAAATTTGATACTTATGCAAAAGAATAAAAAGTGCGTGCTTCTACACCGATGACATCTCATAAAAACAGGTCCATCCTTAAAAAGGATTGAACCTGTTTTTAAAATGATCATATTAAAAAATCTTAAGGCCATCTTCATACCCAAACACTTCATAAGGGATTTCATAATAATCTGAGTAATAGCTATTATTTACCTTATGACGTGTCTCTACAGTAAGTTGAAGGAAGGTTTCGCTAATTCCAAAAGATAAGGTAGGGTCATCGTAATCCAATTCTATGCCCAGATGGTTATTGATAGCAGATTTATAGTCATAGCCATCGACAAAAATATCCGACAGCGTCATGATACGACCAGATGGGTCCAGAACATCGTACATGGAAAGCGAACCGTCAACGCCTGGACCGTAAAAATAAACATAATAGCTGATATTGGCATAAGGACCGACCTTAAGCAGGTAAGAATGTAAATTAGCCTGTTCTAAGGGTTGGTCTTTGTGACGATTTAGAACCAGAGCCTTATGCTCGTCAAAAGCAGTATCCATTAAAGACTTAACAGCATCTGTTGCATTTCTAGGATACGTATATTCAATGAAGAAATGTATGCCGTCTTCATCATATTCTTTTACTTGGTAGTCGGCCTGATTGGCCTCATAAGTGGTAATAAATCGCATAATCCCACCTTCTTCGACAAAAAGGTCTTCCTCATGATAGAACCTTTCGTTAATGGCAATATTACCAGGGCTACTACCTAGGGGTATGGAAAAAGTGTGAGGATTAAAACCGATATTGAAGGCCGGTGTCTCATGATCTAGGATTAGAATAAGACTATCATAAGCCAGATAGAATTTTTGAGTAGGTAAGAATCCTTTGAATGGCGCAACCAATTCTAAGCTAGACCCATAGAAATCATCAGCATCAGCCAGCAGTTGTTGCTTTTTAACCTCTTCCATGACGGCATCGTTTAGGACAACAAGACCATCCGTATCATTAGTGAAAACGTCTATAAGAAGCAGTTCATCTCCGGTATTCAGATCAAAATTCAAGGTATCATATAAGCTATAATAAGCAGGTGTCATACCGGGTTCTCCCATATACTCTGCTGAAAGTCTAAGAAGAATAGAAAGCACATGGTTGCTGTTATATTGATGTGAGACCTCCAGATAATAAGACTGAAGTTCACCTTTAGCACTGGGATTGGTAGCATAACCTCTAAAAGGTGGCATCAAACCTTCTTCTATGTAGGGTAAATAAGACCGGTACATGTTATAGATGGCGGTATTAATCTTATCTTCAACATTTTTATCCTTTAGTCCTAAGATCTGAAAATAACTTTTGTGTTGAAGATCAAGAGATTCTTCTTCTATATAATTAAACTCAAGGGGGTTATCTGTCACCGAGTAGACATGCGAATGTGCATTTATAACAGGACCAAGTGGTGATTGTCGTATCTCTGTAGATGCTTCTTCTTGGCTACTGACTAGATGGGTTTCATTTGGCTCCGGTGAAGCTTCAGTATTTGGCGTTGCATTTTCCATGCAACCGCTTAAGCCCCAAATAAGCATGAGAAGTATACCCAGTATAGTATATGTATATAATCTATTGTAACGGAACATAACCGGTCTCCTTTGCCAGTATTTGCCCATCATCACTAAGAAGCCATTCTATAACCTGCCTAGCCGGGCTATCTTCAGGTTCATCAGACCGGATGACAGCGTAATAGGCAGTACCTACCGGATATTCTTTAGAAGCGATGGTCTCAGGACTTGGATAAACACCATCCACTTTAAGTAAACGGACCTGATCATTGCCCCACATATCCACAACAAAATAATAGTAGGAGTATCCAAGGGCATCCGGTGCGCTTTCGTAGGCAGCAACGGCATCAATAAGGCCACTCATACCTGCAATAATCTGTTCGGAAGGTGGTTCCATAGGTAATTTATCCTTCATGACCAACTCAAGAAAACCGGTCTGGCTACCGGAATTTAGAGGACGTTGATAGGCAACAATCGGAAGGTCAGGACCACCCACCTCAGACCAGTTTGTGATTTCACCGGCATAGATGGATCGAATTTCTTCATAGGTTAGAGAATCTACTGGGTTATCTACATGGGCAAGAAAAACAAAAGCTTCACTCACAATAGGAATGACTTCAAGCGTCACATCCATTGAAGCAGCCAAATCCAGTTCTTCTTTCGAGGGACTCGTAACAAAAATCAAATCTGTATTTTTTTCAATGAGATTTACATAAGCAGGATGGGTTTTGTTATGAAGAATATGAGGACGAACTTCATCAAGGCTCATACCCAAAAGTCTGGCAGCAAGAGCTTCTGACAAAGGTATGGTAACGGTGGAACCATCTACACGAGGATAGGTATCTAAATTAAAAGTGGGTGCCTTTGATTCACTAGAATCCTCAGGCTTAAGTGCAGTAGAGTTTGAGGAAGAACATGCAGATAAAGTAATTAATGACAATGTTAATAATATAACAAATGTGATTTGACCAAAAAGCTTTTTACGATTGTTCATATTAAATCTCTCCTTTATATGGTTTTCATATGACTTTAACACCATGATAATCTCTATATAAGATGTTGTCGTTCCTCTATTTAGCTTACTAAAGGCAATGTAACTTGTAAAGTTAAATAATGATGTCAAAAGTCTTACGTAATATTACGAACGAGGTTTTATAAGATAGACAATCCAAGTATCAAATTGTATAATGAAAATACTAAAATAAATACTTGGATGGAGGGGCCATGAATAATAAACAGGTTATAAAAATTGCTGAAAAATATCTGAATCCTTGGACCCTTAGATTTGAAGGTATTTACGAGAATCTTGAAGATAAATTCATAGAAGACTACAATAGGTCCAAGGTCAAGCATCAAAGAAACACGATTATATTTGGTCTTGTGGCCATTTTATTGTTTGCTTTTGTAGATTTATTGCTTTTCCCGGAAGGCATTATGGTCTCCTTATTTATTCGTTTTATTCTTTTTATGCCTGTAGCCATCTTCTTTTTGTATTTAAGCAATAAAGAAGACTTTTATAAAAAAGGCCAAATCATCATCGCGATATATGCCCTATATGCAACGATACTCTTATTGGCAATTTTCTACATCAGTGCCGGTTATGATGTGTATTCTTATCGCTACGCAGTACTGCTTATGCTCATTTATTTATATTTGTTCAGTACACTTAGGTTTAAACATGTTTTATTAACAAGTCTCATTATTCTAGCCATGTATAATCTGTTCTATTCTGTAACAGATGTCATACCTACAGAACTTCATATGGATGCTACCATCATGTATATCTTTATTATTATAACAGGTAGCTTATCAGCTTATTATTCTGAAGTGGCTCAGCGTCAAAGCTTTTATCAAAGCATTCAGCAATCAGAGGAAAAAGCAAAGATTGAACTTGTAAATAATAATCTTGAGAAAAAAGTCATGGAAAGAACCTTAGAGCTGAGCATTACCAATGAGAATCTTCAGATTAGTGAAAAGGCATTTAGAAGTTTATATGAAGAAGCAGGGGATGCCATACTCATTATTGAAGATGGGATTATGACAGATTATAATCAAGCATTTGAAACCATGTTCAAAGTAGAACATGGCTTTGATTTTATGGGAAAAGACATCGACCTATTGGTTAAAGATTTTGAGGAGGAAGCAAAGCGGGCATTAGAAAAATTTATGGAGACCTCCAATGAAGACAATTCTCTTAGCCTAAAAGGTAAGCTATTTAAACGAAATCACCAACCAGTCATGTTACATATTATGTTTACACGTATCAATCTAATAGAACAAGAAATCATCCACGCCTTAGTGCGTGATATTACAAAAGAACATGAAATGATAAATAATCTAGAATACTTAAGTTACCATGACCAACTCACAGGACTATATAACAGGCTCTACTTTAATCAGGTATTAAATGGCCTAAGAACTCAAGAAAATATGCCGATGATGGTTGTTATGGCCGATGTTAATGGACTCAAGCTTATTAATGACACCTTTGGTTATGAAGTCGGTGATGAGTATCTAATAAAAGTTGCAAGAATACTAAGGTTCGCATGTCGCAAAGAAGACATTATAGCTAGATTAAGCGGCGACGAATTCGCCATCATATGTCCCAAGACAGAGATACTGCTGGTCGGTGATCTCATATTGCAGATCAAAAAACAAGCCCGTATACAGAACATCAAAGGCATTCAACTCTCTATATCTCTTGGGTATGCCATGATGAACAAGCCGGAGGATTCTTTGGATGAAGTGTTAAAGCTTGCTGAAGACCATATGCAGGAAAGAAAAGTTTTTGAAAGCCCAACCATGCGAAGAAAAACCATAGATGTAGTGATTAAAACCTTGCATGAAAAAAATGCTAGAGAAGAACTACACTCAAGACGTGTTTCAGAACTATCTAAGATACTTGGAAAAGCCATACACCTATCAGAAGAAAAAATCAAAGAAATCGAGATGGTAGGCTTACTCCATGATATCGGTAAAATTGGTGTGGATGAGAATATATTAAACAAGACAGGCAGGTTAACAGAAGAAGAGTATGAAGCGGTAAAACAACATCCTGAGATTGGCTTTAGAATCCTAAATACATCGAACGAGATGCTACGTCTATCAAATTATGTGCTATATCATCATGAGAGATGGGATGGAAAAGGTTATCCTACAGGGATTAAAGGTGACAACATACCCCTTCAATCCAGAATTATAGCAATTGTAGATACTTTTGATGCCATCACAAGTGAGAGGCCATACCGACCGGCTAGAAGTATTGAAGTGGCGCTTAAAGAACTGCAAGAAAATGCAGGCACACAATTTGATCCGTATCTTGTGACGGCTTTTGTAAAGGCTCTAAAGCATGAAAACTTGATATCTCAATCACAATTGGATTAAATGTAAAAAAGAATGAAAATGAATGGAGAAAATATGAAAAAAGCAATGTTAAATAGAAAATCAGAACGTACTTATAATGGTATTCCCTTGTCGGAGGAGCATGAAAAGAAACTCATGGCTTATTTGGATGACGAAAAAAACAGAATCGGCATCAATGGTCATACGATAGCAATTTACTATCAGAAAGTGGTTACTCAAAAAAGTGAAAAAATCGGAACATACGGCATTATAAAAAAAGCACCTGCATATTTAATCACAGTATGCAAAAACAATTCAGAAGCTATGCTAGACTGTGGCTATGTATTTGAAAAACTTGTTCTCTATCTTGAGTCTATTGGTATTGCTACTTGTTGGCTTGGCGGCACTTTTAACCGGAACAAGATTAACTTAGTAGAATCACCAGCACAAGATGAAATCATACCAATTATATCTCCGGTCGGCTATAGTGCTCGTAAAAAAGCAATGATGGATCATCTATTTAGAAAAATGGCCCATTCAGATAGTCGAAAAGATTTTGATTTCCTTTTTTATGACCATGAGAAGACAGTAATAGAAGACATTAATCTTAAAAAGCAGTTGGCATATGTTCGTGTTGCACCAAGTGCTTCTAACCAGCAACCTTGGCGGGTCCTTATAGATTCAGCGAAAAATGCTCATTTTTATATTCACAGAACGCCAGGGTATGGTGATAAACTGGGATATGACATACAGATGATTGATATGGGCATCGCCCTATGCCACTATGAATTGGCAACAGGGCGTAAGCACTATTTTGTAAAAACAGAGCAGTTTACCACTGAAAAGGAACACTGGAACTATGTTATCAGTGTAGGTTTAAGATGAATAAAGGAAATAGAAGAAAAAAATTGCTAAAACTAAGAATATATAGTAACATAAAGGCATAGAAATGTCCTGAATGTACGACAAGTGGGGCTAGAATAATAAGGTGGCCATATGGTTAAGAAACTATCCATTAGAAACAAACTCATCCTAAGCATCTTTCTGGGTTGTCTAATACCCTATTTTTTTGGTGGCCTATATATCAAAAGTCAAGCAGAAGAATGGCTATATAATAGAAATCTTGAGAGCACCAATATATTACTTCAACAAACAGCAGATTTTGTAGACGAGACCATTTTGATTAACATAGAGAGCCTGGTAAATATGATAGCACAAGACGAGCGTATTATGCTTGCTGGCGACCATCTGAATAATTATGTAGATTATAATGAAGAAACCTTTAAACGTCGTTCTACTATTGAAGAAAGAAGGATAGCATCTCTCTTTGAAAGCCTGAAAGAATCTCATGATATACTAGGCTTGATAGCTTTTGCTACTGAGTCGGGTGGCTATGTAGAATATCCGGAATTCAACCCCAATGCACCCTATGATCCAAGACTTAGACCTTGGTATATGAATGTTATCGGAAAAGAAGGTGTGATTGTATCAGAACCATATCGGACCACTGTAACCGACGAATTGGTTATAAGCATTGCCAAAAATGTGAAGTCCGGTCATAAGGATGTTGGTGTCCTAAGTCTGGTCATTCGCTTAGATGATTTGGTGACTCGAATCAATAATCTAAATTATGGTGAGACAGGTAATATCAAAGTTCTTAGCCCGAGTAATAGATTTATCAACAGCCCGAATCATGAAGCATGGGTATTGTCTTCAGTAGAAGAACTGGAACTAGGTGTCTTTAACAATTTGGATGCCTTTGATGGACGTTCTTTTGAAGGACAATTGGAAGGCGAGGATAAAGTATTTAATGTTCATATATCCCCTTATAGCGGGTGGAAATATATCGCTACAATCGATAAAAGTGAAGTCATGGCGCAGTCCAAAGTGCTAACGGATGCGTTAATTTTAATCTACTTTTTTACTTTACTGATTATTTTGTTGTTTGTATTCCTCATATCCAATTACATTACAAGACCGATTCTTAAGATTGCCGGGGTTATTAACAGAATGGCAAGCTTCAAGTTCGACTATTTTGAAGAAGACAAAGACCTCATATCAATAAGTCATAAAAAAGATGAGGTAGGTGCCATTACCTCAGCCCTTCATGGTATGCAGACCAATTTCCTAGAGCTTTCAAACAATATCAATGTCATGGATCAGGAAATCAAGAACATCGATATTGGAGACAAGTCCAGATACACAATAAGTTTATCCGAGGACAACCCATTTTTGAGTATCAGTCAATCGATAAACGCCTTATTAGAGAAAGTCTATAGTTATATTGAACAAATCAAAGCATCCCAATTGGAAATTAGTGATAAAAACGAGTTACTAACAGCTTCAGAAGAAGAATTAAAGGCACAAGTAGCAGAAATAGAATCTCAAAAAGCCTATATTCACTTTTTAGCTGACCATGATCCGCTAACAGAGTTACCGAACCGCCGTAGTTTCTACAAAAAGTTGAATCAGGTTTTAGAAGCCGATGAAAAAGGCGCTGTCATGCTATTAGATCTAGACAACTTTAAAGGCATCAATGATACCTTAGGTCATCTTTTTGGTGATCAGGTGCTGATGCATATATCCAGACAACTGGAGTCTCTGGCAAGTGACCGTATATTTGTTTCTAGATTTGGCGGTGACGAGTTTTTACTACTTTATATGTGGCGTGAGGGTGAAAACGAATTGCTAGAATTCATCCATGAACTCAACGAATTGCTCAGTAGAAAGCTGTACATAGACAATAATGAAGTGAACATCGAATTTAGTATGGGTGTATCTTTATTTCCAAATGATAGTGGGGATATTAATCAGCTCATCATGAACGCAGACCTTGCCTTATACACCATTAAAAATAGTGGTAAAAACAATTATGCCTTCTTTAGTGTTGGTATGGCAGAACATCAGATTAATAAATCTAAAACAGAAGCAATTCTAAGAGAAGCTATTGATACAGATGGCTTCAAGATGGTCTATCAACCTCAAGTGGAGCTTTCCACAGGAAGAGTGGCCGGA
Organism: Petrocella atlantisensis; assembly: GCF_900538275.1. GTDB lineage: Bacteria > Bacillota > Clostridia > Lachnospirales > Vallitaleaceae > Petrocella > Petrocella atlantisensis. Next base: position 2,062,848 of record NZ_LR130778.1, read on the forward strand.
TTTGAGGCACTGATTAGATTAAAAAATAATAAGTTGTCGCCGGGAGAATTTATTCCTGTTGCAGAAGAAAACGGTATGATTATAGCCATAGGTCGTATTGTGACGAAGCTCGTAGTGGAACAAATTAGAAACTGGCAGGAAAAAGGTTACGACATCAAGTCGGTGGCTATTAATTACTCAGCCGTGCAGATGTACGATTATGGTTATAAAGCATATTTAATGAACTTACTAAGAGAAAATGCCGTAAGCCCGAGTCATATACTCATAGAAATAACAGAGAATATTTTCTTAGAGAACAAAGAGTCGACTATTAATTTCCTTAAAGAACTTCGGTCTCATGGGATTAAGATTGCCATCGATGATTTCGGTACGGGCTATTCCTCCTTAAGTTATCTGACATTCTTACCTATTGATACCATTAAGTTGGACCGCTCTCTGAGCATGGAGTTTTTGGACTTGGATAACATTTCTGTTATGGACAGCCTAATCGCTTTAGCCCATAGTTTGAATCTTCTGGTCATTGCAGAAGGCATCGAAGAACAGAAGCAGGTTAAACGCCTTAAATATGGTCAGTGTGATGCCATCCAAGGTTACTATTTTAGTAAGCCATTGGAAGTGGAAGAGCTGGAATTGGATTTTGACAAAAAATACGAAGTATAAAGAACCGATGCCCATAGTACTGCAAGTAAATGGGAACGGTTCTTTTTATAACCCGATAGAATGACCGGATGATATGAAAATCAAAAATATTTAGCCAAGTAAAGGAGTTGCTACATTGAATAAAAAAGCATTCAATACACAATGCATACATGGTGACGAGAAGAAATATGACACAACAGGGGCAGTCAGTATGCCTATATACCAGTCGGCTACATTTGCCCATCCGAGTGTTGGTGAAAGTACTGGGTTTGACTACTCAAGATTACAGAATCCGACGAGAGAGCATTTAGAAAACACCATAGCTCAGTTAGAAGCCGGTCATAAAGCACTGGCTTTTTCCACAGGCATGGCAGCAGTCACGACACTCATGACACTTTTTGAACCTGGTGATCATATTATTGCATCGGATGACTTATATGGCGGTTCTCATAGATTGTTTCATCACATCAGTATGAGATACGGTATACGATTTAGCTTTACATCCATGGCAGATCCTAAGGAAGTAGAAGCACTAATTGAAAAAGATACGAAAGGCATATTTATAGAAAGCCCTACGAATCCAATGATGCAAGTCACGGACCTTAGGCAGATGGCGCTACTTGGCAAAAGCCATAGTCTTCTGGTCATGGTAGACAATACTTTCTTGACACCCTATTATCAGAGACCATTGGCGCTTGGAGCGGATGTGGTTATACACAGCGGTACCAAATATCTTGGTGGTCACAATGATACCCTGGCAGGTTTGTTAGTGGTTAAGGACGTGGATCTTCATGAAAAACTAAGTTTTTACGCCAAAACCATAGGGGCTTGTTTATCACCATTTGACAGTTGGTTGATTATCAGAGGTATAAAAACCCTACCCATTCGTATGGATTATCAACAAAAGTCAGCCCTATTTCTAGCCAAATGGTTAAAAGAACAAAGACAAATCAAGCACGTTTATTATATCGGATTGGAAGATCACCCCGGTTATAACATATCCATAAGTCAAGCCAGTGGATTTGGTGGCATGATTTCCTTTGAAGTCACATCGGAAAGTCTGGCGAGGCAGATACTGGAAAAGGTAAAAGTCATTCAGTATGCAGAAAGCCTTGGTGGTGTTGAGACCTTAATCACTTACCCTATGTTGCAAACCCATGGTGATATACCAAAGCCTGAGAGAGAAGCCAAAGGCATCAATGAAAGACTATTAAGACTATCCATTGGTTTAGAGTCAGTAGAGGATTTGTTAAAGGATTTAGAACAAGCAATGGAGGATGGGTAAAATGAAGTACAACTTTGATGAGATTATTGATAGAAGCAATACAGATTCTTTGAAGTATGATTTTGCAGAAAAAAGAGGGATGCCTGAAGATTTGTTGCCGATGTGGGTTGCTGATATGGATTATAGAGCACCCGAGCCGGTTATAGAAGCATTACAGAGTACTGTCAGTCATGGTATTTTTGGGTATTCTGAAAGCCGTGACGATTATTATCGGGTACTGGAAAAATGGTTTTTATCTCAGTTTAATTGGCAAATCAAGCCCAAATGGCTGGTAAAAACACCCGGTGTTGTTTTTGCAATCAGTCAAGCCATTCGTGCTTTTACAAAAGAAGGCGAAGGTGTACTGATTCAAGAACCGGTCTACTATCCTTTCCGCCAGACCATCGCGATCAATAAGCGTAAAGTTGTTGTGAATCAACTGGTCTATAACCATGGTAAGTATGAGATTGATTTTGAAGACTTTGAGGCATGTATCCAAAGAGAACAGGTTAAGCTTTTTATACTTTGTAGCCCCCATAACCCAGTCGGTCGTGTTTGGACCAAGGAAGAACTTATTAGAATGGGAGACATCTGTTTGAAACATGATGTCCTGATTATCGCCGATGAGATTCACAGTGATTTTACCTTCAATGGCATTACCCATCATGTTTTTGCAGACTTAAAGCCTGCCTATTTGGAACACACCATTACCTGCACAGCACCTTCTAAAACCTTTAATCTGGCAGGTTTACAGATTTCTAATATATTCATTGCCAATCAGGATTATAAAAAACGTTTTAAAAAAGAGATGGAAAAAGGTGGCTATTCCCAACTGAATATTATGGGTATTGTGGCCTGTAGAGCCGCCTATAATCATGGTCAAGAATGGTTAAGTCAATTAAAGGTCTATCTTAATGCTAATTTAGAATATGTTAGAAGCTTTGTGAATACTGAATTAGAAGGCGTTAAGTTGGTTGAACCTGAGGGGACCTACCTGATATGGTTAGATTTTTCGGAATATCTTCAAAAACAGGGCCTAACCGATCAACAGCTGAGTCAGCTCATTGTTCATGAAGGCAAGCTCTGGTTAGATGACGGTAATATATTTGGTCAAGGTGGACATGGTTTTCAGAGAATAAACATGGCGTGCCCAAGATCTATATTAGAAAAAGGCATGGAACAATTATCAGATGCTCTAAAATCAAAATAAAGCCAACAACCATATAGAATATAAGAAACGCGCCGTTAAGTTATAACGGCGCGTCTTTTATATTTTATAGTCATGGGTGTTGAACAATTTATTCATATGTAGAATTTTGTTTTTACCGGATTTTTTTGCCTTATAGAGTGCCACATCCACATCTCTTAGATGTTCATCAAGAGAGTCGTGTTCAAAAACACCATAACCACCGCTTAATGTAGCACCGGTTTTTTTAACCACCTCCAAAAGATTAAACTGGCTAATGAAGTGATCAAGCCTTTGGGCTACAGTTTCTAGATCCAGATGGAGCATGATGATGAATTCATCTCCACCATATCTGGCGATATGGCCATCGTCTTTGAAATGCTTTTTGAGCAAATTACCGATTTCACGAAGGAGCCGATCACCCATTTGATGACCATAGAGATCATTCACATTTTTGAAGTTATCTAAGTCCACCATCAAAGAGACAAAATGCTGATCAGTTTCAATAGAATGCCGGTATTTTTCAAAAATATAAGCTCGGTTATTAACTTGCGTTAATTCATCTTGATACGCCATACTCTCTAGCTTGGCATTTAAAGTATTTAACAAAATATTTTTCTCATAGAAGGTATTGGAAAACTGACGAAGCATAAGGAAAACAACCAATAGGCTCATGGGCACTTGAATAATACGATCATAGAAAGCCAAGTCAGGTGCATGGGCATGAAGAAAATCAGGGTAGAGGTATTCAACCGTAATGAAGCCACACATCATCGTCACCAACAGGAAGATAAAGAAGAGTCGCTGCCAACCGTTAAATAAGAAGCTGACAGCAACGGAACAAAGGAAGACATAAGCAATAACATTATTACTATGGGCACCGGAATTATACCAACCTATAGGTATTAAAAAAACAATAATGAAAAAAATACAAGCAAAACGTACCCATAAAGAATGATCTTTGTATTTATTGACCAACCAGGTGACAAAAACCATAGCAATCCATTTGTAGTTGGCATCAAAAGGGTACTGAATCACGAGATTCAAGATGATATTGGTCACTGAAACAATCAGAATGATGACAAGAATCTGATTAAACAGCTGATCTTGTATCGAGCGCTCTGTAGACTTAAGGTTCAGCAACTCTCTAATATTCATAATTTACCTCAATTTTGCTTATATATTAATCGGTTCATGAGAAAGTATCTATAATTGAAAAGCTTTTATATATACACAATATTACTATTTTGAAAGAAATTTGTCAATGTGACACACCATGCTATCACTTTCATTTTTATAAAAATCTGTTATAATTATAGGGTAAAGTGACACACTCTCATTTGGACAGGAGCATACCATGAAATATGAATTAATCCTAATGGATATTGATGATACATTAATTGATTTTGAAGGCAGCGAGCACGCAGCTTTAATGCAAGCCATGAAAAGCAATAACATACATTTTACTGAACAATATTTTGAAGTCTATAAATTGATTAATAGAGAACTATGGCAACTCTTTGAAAAAGGTGTTTATAAGAAAAATGAGATCTTAATACTCCGATTTGACTTATTGTTTGCCCAGTTGGGTATTTTAGGTGACGCTGCTCAAGTCAACCATGATTATCTGATAGCCATGGGAGACCATGTAACCTTAGAGCCTGGGGCAGAAGCATTACTAGATCAGCTACAAGGTAGAGTAAGGTTAGCCATCGTCACCAACGGAACAAAGTTGGCCCAAGACATTAAACTTGTCCGGTCCGGACTTACAAAATACTTTGAAGCCATTTTCATCTCAGATGTTGTAGGCGCCCATAAGCCAAATGAAGCTTTTTTTAGGTCAGTAGAAGATCAAATAGGACCATTTGACAAGCAGCGTACCATGATTCTTGGTGATGGACTCTATTCGGATATATTAGGTGGATTGCGTTATGGTATTGCAACTTGCTGGTATAATAAAAATAACATCGATATACCGGATGATATAGAACCGGATTATACAATCTATAACCTTCATGAGCTTTTGGCCATAATAGAAGCATAATAAAAAGACGCCCTTTGATGCGTGATATCAATAGGACGTCTTATTTTTTTATTCTATGACAAATCGGCTGACCACTTCGTTAAGTACTTCAACATTATCATTTACTTCTTTGGAGATGAGATCCAGATCACCGATGGTCTGTTTCTGTGTTTCCATGGTGGCATTAATTTCCTCAGCGGTGGCTGCATTTTCCTCAGTAACTGCAGATATGGATTGGATAGCATGAAGGGCCGTTTCTTTGGCTTGATTAATAGCGCCATAGGAAGCTTGTACTTGTCCCATCTTATCTGTGGATTCTTCAATTAAACGGCTACTGTCTTCCATGGTAGCTTTTACATTCAACATCTTGGTATGGGCAATCTGTATAGAATCATTGGACTTAGACATATTCCCCTTCGATCGGTTAACAGCTTCAGTCACGAGGTTGATAATCTGATTGATCTCTTTTGTAGATTTGGTGGTTTGCTCTGCCAGATTCCTGATCTCGGAAGCAACAACAGCAAAGCCTTTACCGGCTTCACCGGCTCTAGCAGCTTCAATAGAAGCATTAAGTGCTAACAAGTTGGTTTGACCTGCAATCCCTTCTATGGTGGTGACGATATCGTTAATAGAACTGGAGTGGGTACTTAAGTTCTCAATATTCTCATTTAATTTCTGTATAGCAACCAATGTAGTATCAAACTCCGTAACAAGCTCAGATACAGAACCATTACCAAGAACTTGTTGTTCGCTCACCTTGGTAGAGAATGCAAGTACATCGTTGGCAAGTTCGTTGCTCATTGCAATCAGTTCATTAAGAGACTCCAGTGAATCGACACTCTCACTGGCCTCATGGGCTTGATCTTGAGCGCCATTTGCAAACTCATCTACAGCGGTAACCACATTGGTAGCACTTTCAGTGGTTTGGGCGGAGATAACAGACATCTGATTGGCATGGTGTTTAAGTGTTTTGGAGAAATCCAATATCTGGGTAATGATGCTTCTAAAAGCCTCATTTAGATGATTGACTGAATTAGCCATCGTACCAATCTCATCTTTTCTTTTCTCAAGCTGTTTTAATTTTTGAGAAGGACTGATATTCAAGTTCGCGATGAGTTTTAGTTGATCTGTCATAGCGGCTATAGGTTTGGTTATCGTGATACTAAAGAGGGTGGCTACAAAAGCACCGATAACAAGAAGCACCACGGCTACTATGATAATTAATGTCATGCTGTTTCTAAGCAAAGTCTCTTGGTTGGCTTTCTTTTCTAATATCGTAGCTTCTATGTCATCCACATAATTGCCGCTACCGATGACCCATCCATAAGGCTCAAATAATTGAGAATAACCCCTTTTTCTACTGGCTTCCGTTTCGTCCGGCTTTGGGAAATAATAATCCAGAAAACCACCGCCATCTTTTGCATTGGCAATGAGTCCTTGAATGATATAGAGTCCGTTAACGTCTTGAAGATCAAGTCGGTTACTGCCCTCAACATCAGGATTTCCCAGGAGAACAATATTATTGCCCTCAAGATCATCAGCCCAGAAGTATCCGACCTCACCGTATTTGGCTTCTCTAACAATATCTGCAGCGATCGTTTTGCCTTGCTCAGGTGTTATGGTACCAGCCTCAACTTGATTGACCACACCTTGAAGTTCACTGACAATAATCTCGACTTGGTATTTAAGATTCAAATCATAATTATCATACATGTAGGTTTCCAATTCATTGATGCTGTCTTCGGAGCTTTCTTTGATAATGACATAAGAAGAAATGCTTAAAATGAGGATTGTAAGTAAGATTAATAGATTTGTGACCAAAGCCTGTTTTACCAAAAATTTCATGTAAAAACCTCCTCGTAATAAAATGAATAGCATCATATTATTCTAATGATTATTATACACCTTAATCCATGAAGATTAAAGACTTTCTAGAACACAAGCAATCATGATATAATAGAACAAACATTCAAATAAACGTGACAATAAAGATGATAAGGTGATTCTATGAATATAGCTGCATATATCAAGACTTCAATGGTTGACTTTGACGGTCATCTAGGTGCAACAGTTTTTACAAAAGGTTGTAACATGATCTGTAACTATTGCCATAATAGGGATTTAAACGACCAATCACCCACGATGGATGAAGCGGCCATCTTAAAGCATCTTGAAAAAAGAAAAGGCATATTGACAGGTGTGACCCTATCCGGTGGCGAGCCTACCTTACAAGAGGATATCATTAACTTTGCCACCAAAGTTAAGCAATTAGGATATGCGATTAAGCTAGATACCAACGGATCTAACCCGCAGATATTAAAAGCCTTATGCCGCCTGGGTTTGGTCGATTATGTGGCAATGGATTTAAAGACGGCGCCCAATGACTATAAGGCCATTACCGGAATGGATTTTGAACAAGTCAGAGAGAGTTACAACTTTGTAAGTACCTTAAAACACTATGAATTTCGCACAACCATGTATCCAAAAGTCAGCTTTGATGATATAGCCAAGCTTGCTAAGATGGTAGATACCGGGCATTATGTGATACAGCAATATAGACCCAATCATAGTGAGGCCCTTAAGCCTTACGAGGACCAAGAACTTTTGACATTTGCCAAGGAACAAGGGGTACGTATCCGAGGTGTTAATGAGAATCTTAATTTATAAAACATAAGCCAATAGACCTATTTGTGCTTGATTAAATAGTCATAAAGGACTATAATATAAATAAAGGGTAACATCATAGTCCGAATTAAATAGGGAGCCAATGATGATTATTTGGGTAATTAGGCATGAATTGGTTAAATGAGTACTTTATCAATTTCACGGACAAGGATATAAAAAAGGCCTTTGACCTTGAAGTTTTAAAACTGAATATACATAGAACCCGTATTTTAGCAGCGCTCATTATTTTCTTAGAGGGCTTTTTTTTGCTGATTTCATTTATACCGGCTTTACCAATCAATTATGGTGACTATCTATATATCTACAGAAGCTTTTATATTTTTCTATTGGTGTACGCCGGCGTCTATCTGTTATGTGTTACGCATCCTGTGATAAGAAGAAAATTAACCTATACATTTGTGGAAAACTGGTTGGTCGTCTCCGGGTTTCTACTTTTAATGTGGGCCATGGGCATAACTTTACTCGATCAGATGAGAGATGTGCATAACTTCACCTACTTTTTCATGCTTATGGCCTTCGCCTCTGCAACGGTTATTTCACCGAGTAAGAGTTTTCCTATTTATTTCGGTAACCATATCCTTTATCTTATACTGCACCCCGTGGTTGGTCTCACAGGTAATCAGCTTGTGAGCACGATTTTTAACGGTACTACGGTGGTTATAACTTCTTGGATAATCAGCGTCATTTTTTATAAGTATCATCATAAAGATTTTATGAAGCAACAGCAGATCATTAAACAGAAAAAAGAGCTAGAGCGTCTATCCACAAGAGACCCACTTACTAATTTATACAACAGAAGGAATCTAGAACACAAGCTACTGGAGCACTATCATAAGGCCCAAAAGGCCAAAAAACCATTGACAGTTCTCATGGTAGATATTGATTATTATAAAGGCTATAACGATAGCTATGGTCATGTAGAAGGTGATAAGATTATTCAAACTGTCGCAGAGTACATTAAAGTCATTGTCAGAGAATATGGCGGTTATGCCTGTAGATATGGCGGCGATGAGATTTGTATGATTTTTAGTCAATTAGGTGAGAACCAGATGGAGCAAGTAAAGGAAGCGTTACATGATGCCCTAAGAAGAGAAGCGATAGAAAACAAAGCCTCAAGAGTATCGGAGTATGTTACCATGAGCATTGGTGCATATGCGAATGTCCCCCAGGCCCATATAGACCCAATGGATTTTATTGCAAATGCGGATAATGACCTATACGATGAAAAAGAAAGCCGCATTCAAGTAAAAGCTTGATCAAATGAGACGTATCCACCCCTTCAAATGCCACCATTGAAAGTGTGGAAGGTATTGGTAAGATTCTTAGTGGACATCAGGCCTCACAATTGATAGAATATGAATATAACCCTATTATATTGATTGGAGGTCGTTATGGGACACTATATTTTAGCCCTTAACTGTGGCAGCTCCTCATTGAAATTCACCCTTTTTGAGGTGGTGAAGGACAATCAACTAAGAAGTCGCATGGATGGTATTGTAGAAGAAATCGGAAACAAAGCACATAGCCGCATCAAAGTAGAAAGTGAAGCTGGTAAAACGGTACAGGATGTACCGTTGCCCAGCCATCACGAAGCTTTGCTTGCGGTTTTTGATTGTTTTCATAAGGAAGAAATAAGGGACCAAGATATCGTAGCGGTCGGTCATCGGGTGGTTCATGGTGGAACTGCTTATAGCAGTAGTGTTAGAATCGATGGCGCAGTTATTGATAAGATTCGTGAGCTTTTTCCCTTAGCACCCCTGCATAACCCACCGAATCTTCTAGGTATAGAAGTAGCCATGAAGCTTCTTGAAGGTGTGCCCCAAGTGGCTGTTTTTGATACGGCATTTCATGCTACATTACCAGAGGCAGCTTATCGGTACGCCATACCAAAACAATGGTATGAAGACTTTAGTGTAAGAACCTATGGTTTTCATGGAACCTCTCATATGTATGTAGCCAAGCGTGGGGCTAAGTTATTAAAGATACCTTACAAAGATTTTTATGCGATCACTGCCCATCTTGGTAATGGCTGTAGTCTAACTAAGATTGAAGCAGGTAAATCCACCGATACCAGCATGGGATTTACACCCCTTGAAGGGGTTATTATGGGTACACGTTCAGGAGATATTGATCCGGCCATAATCGACCATGTAGCACATTGTCTAGAGAAGAAAGAGGGCCTAAGCCTTGAGGCAGCCTATATTAAGGTCATGTTAGCCCTAAACAAATCCAGTGGTCTACTAGCTCTTGGCGGTACCAATCGGATGCAGGATATTCGGGAAAAAGCCGAAGCGGGCGATGTAGAAGCCGAGACTGTTATTGCCATCTACGCCTACCGCATCGCCAAATATATTGGGGCTTATTGGTCGACGATGCCCGCTTGTCAGGCGATTATTTTTACCGCTGGTGTTGGAGAAAATGAAGGCTATGTCCGTAAGAAAGTTCTTGATTTTCTCCCGGCTCTTCATTTTAAGATGGATGAGGATGCAAATAAGATCAGGAAAGAAGAAGTGATGATTGGGAAATCGGATTCATCAGATTTATCCGTACTGGTGATCCCTACTGACGAGGAAAGTGTTATTGCTTATGATGCCCTTTACCTAGGGTATCTAGGAACAAGCGCACCGGATTAGAACTATTATTTAATTGAACCTTATACAGAACCTCCTTGATTTTTAATCATTTATTTATAGTTTATTAATGGATTAATCCAGCTATAGGTGGTAGAATGATTAAAAATGAACGGAGGTTTATTATTGTGCAGATACTAAAAGACGACCAGCGGACTAAGATCCATCAAGCCGCCATAGATGCCTTTATTAGAGACGGTTATCAGAAAGCATCTATGCGTGGCATAGCAGAGTCGGCAGGCATGTCGGTAGGCAATCTATATCGGTATTTCAAGAATAAAGAAAGCCTGTTCTCTCATTTAGTCAAGCCTCTGATAGATGCTTTTCAAGTTTATGAACACCGACCCTTTAAGCCACAGCTATTAGAAGTCAATATACTTGAGAACTCGGAGCTTGTCGATGTCATCATGAGTGCCAGAGTGAAATATAGACAAGAACTGTTTATCTTATTACTTAGAGCTGAAGGCTCCCCGTTTGAAGGTGCCAAGGATCAATTAAAAAGGCACATAGAGACACAATCTAGGATACTGCTTGAGACCTTATCCGATGGTGAACCGGATATCATTAAAGGCCAACTCTTTTTTAAAGCCGTATCCACCGCAATAGTGGAATCCTTTTGCGTCATATTGGAAGAGGCAAAAGACGACAAGACATTCATGTACAATCTAATGGAGCTGACAGAGTTCGGTCTTAAGCCGTCACTTAGGAATCTAATTGCCATTAAGAACAATGAAACAAATTTTAGGAGGATCAACGATGAAGAAGTTCGTGAGTTTTGCAATCATTTTAATCATCATAGTAGCAATCATTGCACCTAGGGTGCTAAATATCATCAACAAGGAAAGTGATGAAGAGGAATCGGTTACGGAAGTTGCCGTCTCAGGTCAACAAGTACAAAAAGGTGATTTAAGCAATTATGTTGAATTGATAGGGTCAACAAGAGCTAAAAATGCCGTTAACATAATGCCGGCCATGCCCGCCAAGGTAGAAAAAGTATCCGTGGTGGTTGGCGACTTTGTAGAAGAAGGTGAATTACTTTTCACCTTAGAGGAAACCTCTGTAAGAGATCAAGTGAATCAAGCAGAGATTGCTGTATCCATGGCACAAGTCGGTGTAAAAAATGCACAAGCCGGCATCAATCAAGCACAAATCGGTTATGAACTCAGCCAGAGTAACTATAGCATGCAACAGGATAGTTATGATCTTGGGGCCTCTAATCTGGAAAAATATGAAACCATGTATGAAGAAGGTATTATATCAGAATCAGAGCTTGAACAAGCAAGGATTCAATCTCAACCGGAGACTTTATCTGTGCTTGAAAAACAATTAGAACAATCCAAATCAACAATTAACCAGGCACAGATTGGTGTGGAAAGTGCAAATGCCAGCCTTAGACAAGCACAGGAAGGTTTAAGGCAAGCAAGAGAGATGTTAAAAGACATGACCATGACAGCGCCGATTAGCGGTTATGTCACGATGTCCAATATCAGTAACAATAATTTTGCTTCCAATACTCAACCGGCCATTGTAATTCAGGATATAAACGAGATTATAGTTGATGCAAGTGTCACAGAGACGCTCATCAACCAACTGGAAATAGGCGCTACAGTAGATGTTAAGCTGGATGCCTTAGATGATCAAATCTTTAAAGGGACCATAGATACCATTAGCACATCAGCGGATCAGAGAACCTTGCTCTACCCCTTAACAGTCAAACTGGACAATTCGGATCTTAAGATTAAGCCGGGTATGTTTGCTACGGTCATTATTTTAACAGAAGAGAAAGCAGATACTTTATATGTCCCATCAGAAGCGGTACTTCTAAGAGATGACCTTTACTATGTTTATGTTGAGCGTGATGGGGGCACTGTAGAGCGCCTTGAAGTAAAAGTTGGCATAGATACCGGCCATTTTATTGAGATATTAGATGGTGTTCTGTTAGAAGATGTTGTCATAACCAAAGGTATAGGTTTAATCGACGACAACAGTAGAATCAAAGTAATAAGGAGTGATCAATAATGAATTTATCATCAATATCCGTAAAAAGACCGGTCACAACGGTCATGTTTATATTGATTGTTGTGCTCCTTGGGTTTGTATCTCTAACCCGAATTCCCATAGATCTTTACCCCAATATTGAAGTGCCGGTTGCTATCATACAAACAAACTATCCCAATGTATCACCGGAAGAGATTGAGAATCTGGTCACCAGACCGATTGAGGAAGCTGTTGGAACAGTATCCAATATTGACGTCATTCAATCTATTACCTCAGAAGGTTCTTCCATTGTTGTGGTTGTTTTCAACTTTGGAACAGACATGGATTTTGCGACTTTGGATATGCGCGAGAAGGTGGACATGGTCAAAGGCTTTTTGCCGGAGGATGCGTCCACACCCATGGTCCTACAGATTGACATTAACGCCACAGCTGTGGTACAAGCAGCTTTATCCGGTGCAGACGTAGCCACTTTATATGAATATGCGGACTCTACCATACGGCCTGCACTTGAACGTATCGAAGGTGTTGCATCTGTCAGTGTTGATGGTGGTTACACCAATTATGTTTCTGTACGTGTGGATACTGGTATGCTTAGTAACTATGGCTTAACCATAGACCAGATTGCCGGTATTTTGGCGGCTGAAAATATCAACCTACCGGCCGGATCTGTGAACAAAGGAGATAAGGAACTACTCCTAAGAACTGTTGGTGAGTTTTCATCACTAAGTGACATTAGACAAACACCGATTACACTGCCGTCTGGTGGTGTCATACGACTCTCAGATATTGCAACAGTGAACTTGACCAACGAAGATTTAGCTTCTATTACCAAAGTAGATGGTGAATCGGCAGTTAGTATCTCCATCCAAAAGCAATCGGGCACCAATACAGTAGCCGTTGCAGGTGAGATTAACAAGGTCTTAGATGAGATTGGAAGAACCACAGCCTATGATCTAAAAGTAGTGGTAGATCAATCTGATTTTATCAACAAAGCCATAGCTAGAGTTGGATCTAACGCCTTAATTGGTGGACTCCTTGCAGTAATGGTACTCTTCATTTTCCTAAGAAGTTTAAGAAGTACAATCATCATTGGTTTGTCCATGCCCATATCCATTATTGCAACAGGCATACTCTTATATTTTAATGATATTACTCTGAATATGATGACCCTTGGTGGTATAACCCTAGGTGTCGGTATGCTGGTGGACAACTCGGTAGTTGTACTTGAGAACATTTACCGGTTTGTACAAGAAGGTCATAACAGATTCGATGCTGCAATCATGGGCGCAAAAGAAGTGGCAATGGCTGTTACAGCCTCCACCTTAACCACAGTAGCTGTATTTTTACCAATGGTTTTTGTGGAAGGTATTACTTCCATTATGTTTAGGGAGTTCGCTTTAACAGTTACTTTTTCTCTCTTATCTTCACTGGTGGTATCTTTGACACTGATTCCCATGTTGTCTTCTAAGCTTCTTATTGTGGATGAGTTTCAAGGGAAGCATCATGAGAATAAGTTTAAGGTAACAGGTTGGCTTCTGGATCACGCTGACAGCGTCTACAAAGGTCTGGATAACAGCTATAGAAAAGCCCTTAACTGGAGCTTGAGCCATAGAAAAATAGTTGTATTTTCAGCGATTGGTATCTTGATTATCAGTTTGGCTTCTTCGGCTTTTATTGGGATGGAATTCATGCCCGAGTCCGATGAAGGTGCGTTTAGCATCTCCGTAACACTAGAAGATGGTGCTAAGACAGAAGAAACCAGTGCGGCCATGGATGATATTGTAAACCGTATCATTGATATGGAGAGCATTGATTATATTTTTAGTAGCACCACCGGTGGTGATTTTGTAGTAGCCGGTCAGAACCAAGGGACCATCACTGGTGCCCTCTTACCTCTAGATCAAAGAGATATCAGTGTTTTTGATGTCGTGGTTCAAGTGGAAGAATTAATCAAGGATATTCCCGGTGTCAAAACCAGTGTGGCAGCAGTGAGTCAATCCGGTATGATGACAGGTGGCGGATCTGCCATTGCCATTAGTATCAAAGGCAAAGAATTGGACGTACTTGAAGATATTGCAGCTGACATGGTGGAAGTCGGACAAACCATTGAAGGTACAAGGAATGTAAGTTCTTCATTAGAATCAGCTAGCCCACAAGTAGAAATCGCCTTAAAACGTAACAACGCTTCTAGATTTGGTTTGACCACCGCTCAAGTTTCAAGTCAAGTTAAGACCATGTTGGACGGTCGTGTGGCTACCAGATATAAGTTAGAAGGTAATGAAGTAGATGTTGTAATTGAAGGCGACACCAGATATAAAGACAGCATCGAGAGCTTGAAGCAGATGGAGATTCAATCCCCTATGGGAACTTCCGTCCCACTTGATGCTATTGCAGATATCACCGTAGACACAGGCGCCTTATCCATCTACCGAGAAGACTTGGTCAGAACGGTTACTGTCAGTGCCGGTACCTATGGTAGAGATCTTGCGGCTGTGGTCAAAGACTATGAAGCTGCTGTAGCAGAGCTTGATATTCCAACGGGCTATACTTTTAGCTTTGGAGGTGCTAATCAAGATATGATTGAAGCTTTTTCAGACCTGGCACTGGCACTTATATTAGCCATACTCTTGGTATATATGATTATTGCAGCTCAATTTGAATCTCTATTAACCCCATTTATTATTATGTTCTCTATACCACTCGCTTTTGCAGGCGGACTTATTGCCCTGTTCATCACTTACAGAACACTGAACATCACCTCCATCATCGGTTTCATCATGCTGTCCGGTATCGTGGTTAACAACGCCATCGTATTACTAGACTATATAGGAACTAGAAGGAAGATGGGTGAGGACCGTACAACCGCCATTATTACCGCAGGTCCTATTCGATTGCGACCTATATTGATGACCTCTATGACCACCATACTTGGCTTATTGCCTTTATCCATGGGCATAGGAGAAGGGGCGGAGTTACAAGCCTCTATGGGTACCGTTGTTATCGGTGGACTCTTGCTTTCATCCTTGCTAACCTTAGTGTTCATTCCTGTTGTTTATTCTATAATGGACGACCTCCATGTGAAGTTCATAAGTCGTAAGGAAAAGAAAGCAGCCAAAGCATAAATATACGAACACACCTTAACCATATTATAAAAGAAAAATAAGTCTCCCAACCTTTAATAGGACTTGTATATTATTACAATATGTGATATTATTATTTTAAATGATAATAGTTATCACATAAACATTAATAATATACACCCGTGAAGGTAAAGGGAGGCTTTTTTATGAAGAAAAAAACAATAATCGGTGGCGTGGTGGTTCTGGTATTACTGGTATCCGCTTTAGTTTTATGGGTGAACAGCAATAGACCACCAGTTGTAAATACATATACTGTTTTGGAAGGTCCATATGAAGAAGTGGTTAGCGCCATCGGTTATGTGGACTATGAAAAAGAAGTCATAGTAAGCACCCAAGTTGGCGGTATTATTCGTGAGGTAGCTCATGATGCCGGTGATCGTGTTGATAGAGAAGCCTTGCTTATTACCATTGATGACAATGAAGCACGGAGCATTTACGAAGATCTCCAGACATCCTTGAGATTGGCCCAAGCCAGATTGAACGACTATCAATCCATCTACGGTAACAACAGAAACAACACTGCCCTACAAAAAGATGTTTTAGATTATGGAAAGTTAGTTATTATGCAAAGTTGAATCCATATAATACTGATTTTAGTAGTGTATGGATTCATTTAACTTTACATAATTTCAGGTGATTAACACCTAAAGTGATTTTAGCCAATCAAGTAAATCTTTGTTTTGTTTCCAAGGGGGCAGTTCTTCATTAGCTGGACTATCATAGGCTTCTGTTAAGGCTTTTCTCTTCATTTTTTCATCTGCTCGAGCATAGATTTCAGTCGTTGAAATATCTGAGTGCCCCAACAAATCTCTGATATATACAAGATTTACCCCTGATTGAAGTAAGTGCATTGCCTTACTGTGTCTCAACCAGTGTGGTGTGATTTCACCTGTAATACCTTCAATACCATGAAATTGAGCTTGCTGTGCATACTTTTTTAGAATATAAGTGACTCCTGCCCTTGTTAATTGTTTATTACTTCTGTTGGTAAAAAGAGGATAACGACTATAAACCGGTGAAGTTAATCCTGAACCAGATATATAGTGACGAATTAACTCGCCAGTCGGTGTCATAACAGGAACAATTCTACTTTTTCCACCTTTTCCAGTCAGAAGTACAGTGACTGTATCATTTAGTGTGATATCACCAACTTTAAGATCGACAAGTTCCTGTACCCGAGCTCCTGTGTCATATAAGAGAGATAACACAACAGCATCACGCTTCCCTTGAATGGTTCTTCGATCAGGTTGCTCAAGTAATCCCTTAACACTTTCTAGTGGTAAGTATAAAAGAGGTCCTTTATCCGTCTTTTTCATTGGTATTCCAAGTATTTGTTGCCCTTGTTGAATGTACTGTGGTTCCTCAACCATTAAAAAGCTAAAAAAAGAGTGAATTGCAGCAAGTCTTTGATTCCTAGTTGTAGCTTTACAATGGCGTTCATCTTCAAGCCATTGCAGATATCGAACAATTAACGCTCTATCCACTTTCGAAACTGTAAGCTTTTCAGGATAAAGTTGTTCAGAATCTCGACAGTATCTAAGCAGTAAAGAAAAAGAGTCCCTGTAAGATAGCTGTGTATTACGTTTGCTTCCCACTTGACTGGGTAAATATTGCATTAAGAACTGAGTCAGATAATGAGCAAAATCAGTTTCCTTCATAAGCTACCTCTGGAATGACGAATGCACAGGATGATTCTACTCTTTTTATTAAATCCGGATACACCTCAGCGGTCAAGCGTAGATATTTTGCTGTAGCACGTACTGATGTATGTCCCATATATGTAGATAGAATTGGAAGCATAGCTGAGAGGTCTACTTCATTCTCAATCCATTTTTGTAGAACATGAACAGCAAAAGTATGCCTAATATCATGCAAGCGCGGTCCTTTGCCTTTACCACCGTGAGAAATTCCTGCTGCATCTAAATATCGTCTGTATCTTTGATAGACAGTCATCGTACTAATCATTGTTCTATCCGGTGCAAGAAAGAAATACTCATTATCTTTCTCCCACCAAATTTTTTCTGCGTAGTCAATGCAGGATTGGTTAACAGAATCAGACAGCGGAATTAATCGATCCTTATCTGTTTTTGCCTCACGAATTGTAAGGATACCATCTTCTAGGTTAACATCTTTATACTTTAAGTGAACAACCTCTGATACTCTAAGGCCACATCCGTATAAGATACGAAAAATAACAGGCAATGCCAAGTGCATATTTTTAGCTACTTCCCATGGTTCTGTCTCATCAACGGCTTGAAGCACGGCATTTATCTGTTCGCGTGTAAAAATGTAAGGAACAAACGAATCACGAGTCAGCCCTTTTATCTCAGGGATCACATAAGCCTCATAGCCAAGATGATTAAGATAAATAGCAAACTGTCTTATACAAGTGATACGATGAGATCGAGTACTTGTAGCTTCTCCTTCTCTTGGTGAAATCCATTCTTCGGCAAGCGAACGAGAAATCTCAGGTTTAACAATTCCCCTTTTTTGACTAAAACGACAGAATCGAGATAAGCACTTTGTTTCACTTTCATATTTAAATCCTAAACTTCTTTTGAACCTAATAAATTCTTCTGCAAGGTTGGAAAACACGCCTATCATGATTGGAGCTCTTTTTAATCTAGCCATTAAATAACCACCTCCAATGCACATTTGCGTAGCTCTGTGATATTAATCCTAAGATAGGTCAAGGTGGTTTCAGTGTTTGTATGACCTAAGATTTCAGAGATTACAGGTAGTGGAATTTCATGCTCCAATAAACGACGGGCAAGGCTGTGGCGGAGTACATGCGAGCCTTTCTTTTTCCCTTCAAGATGGATACCGCTTTTTAAAAGATGGTATCGAACTAGGGCACCAACAGCTCCTGGGTTAAATTCTGTGTATGGCGGTACCTGCCTGATAAAAACATGATCAGATTCACTTTTTGGTCGTGCGCCTTTTAGATAATGGATCATAGCTTCTCCTACATCTTGAAGAAGTGGAAGCTCTAAGGGATTACCTGTTTTCATTTGTGTTAACCGGATAAGTTCATTTTCCCAATCTATGTTGGTGAATCTTAGATTTGCCACATCACTGCTACGTAGACCAAGTCTGGCAATTAATAGAATTATGGCATAGTCACGAATTCCACAAGGATTACCTAAATCAATGGAGCTAAGTAACTTTTGACTTCCTCAGCGGAGTATGTGGACGGAAGACGGCTTTTTCTGTTGTAATAAGGATTTGGTAGTTTAGAAAACATTTCTTTTTTCATGAATCCACATTCATAACAATACTTCAGATAATAGCGAACCGCTCTCATGGTATGGTTAATCGTTGGTTTTTCATAACAAGATAGGGAACCCATAAAACTAAATACATCTTTTATTGCGAGCTGCTCTATTCTTACCATATTTTTTCGTATTAGGAATGCGAAGAAACGTTCAAGATAAAGACTAAACGTTCGATTAGTTTTGTCTTTAATGCCTGTTTTACTTCTATAAGATAAGTATGCTTCTGCACTTTCTTTGTATCCATCAGGGAATGAATACGTTCTTTTATCCATCGCTAAATATAGGTAGACATTACCTGATAACTGGTATTCAGACATGGCGTTAATGCTTCGAGAATATGTAGCACACCATTTCTTTTCTTCAATCTTGGAAGACATAGAATAATGATCTTCTAAAACTGAAGTCCAAAATCCATGCTAAAGGAATCAACATTTTTGTCTTTAGCGTAAAGTAAAAGTTGCTTGGAAAGAGTTTTAAAACATTTTTGTAATAGTTGGAAGCACCTGCCTGGTCCAAAGCTTCCTTAGTTCGATTCACAAGTTCTTTTAAAGATAGATTTCTCATTTGATTTACCTCCTGCTTTTGAGAGTACGTTATTTGTTACTCTTTTAGCGTGATAGATTATGGAAAGTAAATCAATAGCCAATATCCCTATTTATGTAGAATTTCGTATTCAACTTTGCATAATGTATAACTTTTCATAACCCACATTATGTGAAGCTTCACATAATTTAGAAAAAGAAAGCGCTAACCTAGAGCTATCCATGTCTCAGCTTATGGACCGGATAGAAGAGACTAAAATCTTGGTCGATGAAGGCATCAGTCCAAGATCTGAGTTGGAAGACTTAATAGAACAACAGGCACAACTGGCCCAATCCATGAAGACGACAGAAGCAAGGCAGAAAGCCATAGCCAATCCAATTTATTCAGCAAGTGAATTGGCAGCATCCGTTGATGCCGCAAAAGACAGTCTTCGAAGACAAGAAGAAGATCTAGAGAAATATATAATAGAGTCCCCCATAGCGGGTGTACTTTTAGAGAGTTATGTTAAGGAAGGCGAGTTAGTGGGTCCGGGTCAAAACATTATGAAAATAGCTTCAGACACAAGGAAGTTCGTGGTGGTGGCTATGGATGAACGTTATTTGTCCAATATAACCTTGGATCAAGAGGCTACTTTGGTGACGGATCAATACAGAGTAAAAGGCAGAATCGAAGAAATAGCACCGGCCATCAATAGAGAGACCGGTACTGTAGATATCAAAGTGGAGATTCTTGAGAACTTAGAAGCTTTTTTACAGAACATGACTTTACGTGTGGACTTGGCTACCGTTACCTTTGACAACGCCTTGGTGATACCTGGACAATACTTAGTTGAAGAGGACGGACTAAAAGTATATGTTCAAAATGAAGACAAGCAAGCCATTGCCATCGATGTAGAAGTCTATAACAAGAACCTACCGACCGTTTATGTAACAAGTGGACTTGAGAAGGGTATGACCATACTTGACCCTGAAGGTCTAGAAGAAGGTATGACTGTCGAGCTTAAGGCAGAAGGGGTGGATGGACCATGATTTTTGAATGGAAAGTGGCCATACGCTTTCTGAAGGAAGGCAAAGGCCAATCGATTTTTATCTTACTGGGCATTAGTGTAGGCGTTGCCGTCATGGTTTTTCTAAACACTTTAATCAGCGGATTACAGGAGAATCTGATTAATCAGACCGTTGGTAACAGTTCCCATGTATGGCTTATAGGTCAGTCCGCATTTGAACAACAGATTAGCGGGCTGACAGATGATAACGTTGTCGCCGGTAATGCAGATCCAAGACCGGTACAACTTGGCAATTGGCAATCTATGATGGCGGTACTTGAGGAACGAGATGATCTTAGAGGTATATCGCCACTGGTAGAAGGCAATGCTTTTTATGTGAACAATAGTAAGGCAACCCCGGTTATCATCAAAGGTTTCGATCCCCAGAAAGCGGATGCCATCTATAACATATCTACCAGAATCTTAGAAGGCAGCAGCAATTATGATGGCAACAACCTTTTGGTCGGTAATACGTTTGCGACAGATAACGAACTGGAAGCGGGTGACGTCATCAAGCTGAACTTGCCCTCCGGTGTGAGTCAGAGCTTTGTTATCAGTGGTATCTTTGATCTTGGTAACTCAGCGGTTAACAACAGTTGGATGGTCATGGACTTATCAAGAGCTCAGAAGTTACTGGGTTATGGCAACGAAGTGACAAAAATAGAAATGCAGGTAAAAGAGATTTTTGATGCCGAGGCCATTGATGCATCTATTGAAAGCCGTCTGGAGGGTGTAGTCGTAGACAACTGGATTGAGAGCAACAGTTCACTACTGGCAGCTCTTCAGAGCCAGAGTGCTTCCTCCATAATGATACAAGTCTTTGTACTGCTTGCCGTTACCTTGGGTATATCCAGTGTCTTGGCCGTATCGGTGGTACAGAAATCCAAGCAACTGGGTATACTAAAAGCCATGGGGACCAAGAGTGGCCAAGCCAGTCGTATTTTCTTATTACAAGGTTTAATATTAGGTATCATCGGTTCTCTTATGGGCGCGGCTTTTGGCATCGGACTGGTACAGATGTTCCTCTGGGGTACGTCCTTATCTACCGGTGTACCTTTATTCCCACTTAGTATACAGCCACAGAACATTATTGTAATCGCCATCATATCCAGTTTATCCAGTACCATAGCGGCTTTTGTGCCTGCTAACCGTTCCAGTAAGCTTAACCCAGTGGAGGTGATCCGTAATGGCTGATACATCCATCGTATTAAAGGCAGAACAATTAACCAAGGTCTACGGTACAACCGTTCAGACTGAGGTGCTCCATGGCCTCAACTTTGAGATTCATAAGAACGAATTCACTTCCATTATCGGCTACTCCGGTTCCGGTAAGTCCACTTTACTCAACATATTAGGGGCACTAGATCAACCCACCAAAGGCGATGTAATTTTTAATGATATGGCATTCTCTAAGATGTCACAGAATGCATTGGCTGATTTTAGGAATCAGAACTTAGGCTTTATTTTTCAATTTCATCATCTGTTACCTGAATTTAGTGCTATAGAGAATGTCTTAATTCCCACATGGATTAAGGCAGGACGTGCCACCAATATCAAGTCAAACAGAGCCAAAGAGTTGTTAGAATTGGTTGGTCTCAAGGAATTTATTAAGAGTAAAGTCACCAATCTATCCGGCGGTCAACAACAACGGGTAGCAATAGCTAGAGCCCTGATTAATGATCCTGCCATACTTCTTGGGGATGAACCAACAGGGAATCTAGATAGTGAATCCACCGATCAAGTTTATGGTCTTTTTCGTACCATTAATGAGACGCTCGGTACAACCTTACTTATTGTCACCCACAATGATCATATAGCCGCCAAGTCCGACCGTGTCATTGAGCTTACAGATGGTAACGTCAGTAGAGATTACCTCAACAGTAGCTTCAGCGATGAAGAAGCCTTTTTGAAAGTAGCACCGGTGTACTGCAAGATCTGCCAGCATATGCGGTTAGAAAAACATAATCTGTAGATGAAATATCAAACCATATTTAAAACATGCGCCTCTTACGACAATAAGATGGTGCATTTTTTTTAATAATCGTATTTTTAAAATACTATAATATTCTATAGTAGAGCCAAGTATAAAATGATAGAATGGTTAGAGGGTCAAAACTAAGTTTCACTAAATTCACCCGCCATGGTAGGTGAAAGTTCAACTATATAGTTTTGACGCCTTAACCATAGAATGAGTGTAACATCACTTAAATATTCGGAACCGAATCAACATATAAGAACAGATTGAAAGGGGTACTCATAATGATTCAATGGATCGGTCAATTTAATCCAATACAGCAAGCACTAATGGCAACTATGTTTACTTGGGGCGTTACAGCACTTGGAGCATCACTGGTATTTTTCTTCAAAACAATCAACAAGATAGTACTAAATGGTATGCTGGGTTTTGCAGCAGGCGTTATGATTGCAGCAAGTTTTTGGTCCTTACTGGCTCCCGCAATCGATATGGCTGAGGAGTTGGGACAAATACCTTTTGCAACCGTTGCAATTGGTTTCTTAATTGGTGGTGCTTTCCTTTACGCCGTTGATAAAGTACTTCCCCATCTCCATTTGGGATTATCGACTGCAGACGCTGAGGGTATTAAAACAAATTGGCAAAGGAGCGTTTTGCTTGTCTTAGCCATCACACTTCACAACATACCGGAAGGCTTGGCGGTAGGTGTAGCTTTTGGGGCTGTTGCTTCAGGACTTGGCACATCTGCAACCCTAGCAGGGGCCGTAGCACTTGCTATTGGTATTGGATTACAGAACTTTCCGGAAGGTGCGGCAGTATCGATTCCTTTAAGAAGAGAAGGTTTTAGTAGAAGAAAAGCATTCCTGTACGGTCAAGCTTCAGGTATCGTGGAGCCAATAGCCGGTGTGATCGGCGCCTATACAGTGGTTAAAATGCAACATTTACTGCCTTATGCTCTAGCATTTGCGGCAGGTGCCATGATTTATGTTGTTGTTGAAGAGCTTATACCGGAAGCACAAAGAGAGGTCGGTGGCTCTAAAACAGACATAGCAACCATAGGATGTATGATTGGTTTTACAGTGATGATGGTTCTAGACGTTGCACTTGGATAAGATGAGCCTATATATACTGCATCTATAATTATGATAAAGGGGAGTGTGCGATGAAAGAATGGTTTCTTTTTGATCAGGAGAAACAAGAAGGTCCTTATGATTGGCAGGAGGTGCTTCAACACTATGAGCATCGTCCGCTTTCAAGTGGTGCCTTGATTTGGAAACAAGGGTTGGACAACTGGGTGCCGCTTACGGAGTTTATGATAAGTCAAGCTCAAAATAAGCAGCAGTCTAACAAACAAGCGTCTAATAAGCAAGTATCAGGACAGCTAATGGCGGCTGCAGCAAGTGGTTTATCCTTGCCATGGCAGACCATGATTGGTCATCAATTACCGGACATGAAACAAACGTTAACTTTTGTAGCACCAACAGCAAAAAAACTTGTAGGATCCTCCATCAAACGACCAGCACTATCTTTGGCAATTATCACGATTATGGACCTAGTACTGATGATGTTAACCGGTGGTATCAGCAGTATTCTTTTTGCCTTTCCTAGATTGGCTTCCGGCATAGCCGCGTCTATGTCCGGTCTATTTATGAACTCAAACTCAAAATCTAAAGCCAAATCTAATAATAATCCGAATACTAATTCCAACTCCAATTCTAGCTCTAGTTCTATATCCAGCATTTTAAGAATTATTGCAATCATCATGAGCATCTTAACCCTATGGACCCAAGGCGCTTCTGTTTTTAATGCCATAAGTCTTTTGGTGGGTTATGGCTTTGTTGGTATACTGCCCATGTTGATAACAAGTGCCTCCGCACTACCGGTTGCTTTCAAACTTTTGTGGCATACAGCAAAGGGGGTAAAAGCATGATGAAGTCAGGATCTAAGCTAAGACGTATTTTTGCAGGGATTTGTCTTATGATGCTGTTAACCGGTAATCTGGCATGGGCCAACATCTATGATGCTACTTATCGTCCGGATATGGAAGGCGATGACTAGTGGTGGCCGGTGTCCGAGTTTCAATTGCCATCTCATTGGTGGATTACCGATGAACTACAAGGCTTTAACAAATACAATGACAGTTGGATATCATTTGGTGGAGAATACGCCAACTCGATTATAGGACAGACGGAAGAGACTTTTGTTGATATGGGCTGGGGTGGTACCGGGAAATTACAGATACGGTTTGTAGAGGCTTCTGATCAAGACCATATCTTTGAATCTCCGGAAGATTTCTTGACAAGAGGATTTTTAGAAAATACAGATCTTTCATGGCTGATGGCGGCAGAAGCCGAAGACATAGATCAAGTATCTGAAACCACGCTCAACGGGTATCAAGCGTATCTTCTTGAATCTGAGTTTTTTACGAGCGATTTTTTCAAAGTACGGGTTAAGGAATGGGCTTATTTCTTGCCTACGGATGAGGGTGGCATCTTGGTTATTGCTCAAGCTGTCGTCGATTGGACAGATATGGGGGAATTTGACCCCGATTGGGATAGAGGTGAACCTTTCTCAATGGTCATTGGGGAAGTGGAAGGTGTTATAGGTTCCCTTCAGTTTAGAGGTTCTACTGCTCGTCCAACTACTGGTCAGGAGGAAGCGGCGCCGGCGGGTAATCAAACAGGCGAAGATGAAGAAGGCGGTTTGCCATGGGTAACTGTCGTTGGCGGCGCTGTTTCTGTAGCAGCAGTTGGTGTAGCCATTGCGGGAACAAAGACTTCAACAAAGACTTCAAAAGGCGATAATCCTACCAAGGAAGAAGACCCGAATAAAGTGGTTGGCTACGCTCTTAATATCAGTGACAATCAACTTAGTATACAAGAAGATGTAGGTACCGCCCTCACTGTCGGGGTCTATGAGATCTACGGGGATGGACACACAAAGCCGGTAGCAGCCTCGATTGACCTGTCAGTACCTTCCAGTGTCGGTGTTCAACCTGCTTCTGGCACATCACCACTTAACACGGTTCTGTGGCAAGTTTCTCAGATCAGCGAGAAGACAACCATGACGGTCAGTGCATCTTATGGTGGTGGCGGTATACAGTCAGTTGTAGAATTAATTCCGGTGGTAGCGCATAAGTTATCCGTCGCCTTTGAACCGGTTCATAAAAGACATCTTATGACAACCGGAAAAGATCATATCACTTTGGTAGCGAAGGTACTTTGGCCGGACCCGCAATCCGTCAGTCAAAACAGTCTGCTCAGTGCTAGAGAATCCATTAAATTCGCCGTAGCAGATAAGTGGCTGGCCCTATCTTCAGCAGTGGATTGGGAAGAAGGTAAGGCTGTCAACGTTATAGCCTCTAGTCCGGACCCGACAAGGAACTTAACCCCACCGGACAAAGGATATGTTAAAGTGACGGCCCAAGTTGACGGCAAGTTACTATCTCAGACTGTGGGTATTGAGATTGCCCCATTGCCTGTATTTGAGCTCTCACAAGATAAAGTATCTTTGGACGATAGCAGCGGACAAAGTGTTAGCCTTAGAGGTTGGATCGAAAGAGGTCTAGACGTGAACTGGCAGTTTAGTCATTTTTGGCGTCAAGGCCATAAAGCCCTTGCAGAGGTGGTGATTGAACCGGACAGTGGTCATAGTTTCCGTGTTTGGTTAACCGGTCTGGCACTTGATGACTTAGACCCCTCAAGGCCGGTCGTAGCATCCACTATAAGACTGGTGGCATCTTCAGAAGCATACGGAGAGATTGAAAGACACTTAGAAGTCATCGTTGCCAGGGAAGGACTATTTGTTGACACCATTGGTCAAGATCCTCTAGATCATACTTTCCACGTGGATGCCACGGGACAAGGTAAGCCCACCCGCATCGACGTTCGTGTCTATGTTAGAGACGAGACAGGAACCATACAACTATCCACAGCATTATCCGAAGCCGTTTTGTGGGAACCTTATGGTGATGACCCTTCTCCGGGACTTACGGCTTTGAGATTTCCGGAGTTTGAATGTCGTCCGCTAGGTCTAAGAAGACTGGAACAACCATCGGCCACTTTTGAGATGAAGTTGAACCGGAAGCTACCCACATCCGGAGACCCGATTGGTGCATCTTTGCGGGCTTATGTTCCGAACCTAGATGAAGATTTGTACGCCAAGATTGTACCTCTTAGTTTGCTTGGGGTTAATATGGCGCCTTTTTCTGAAGCCTGGTTGGTAGAAAAAGAAGCCTGCTTAACCATGATTCACGACTTTGCGCCGAAAGATATGAAAGAAAGACTCTTTAATTTGGTGGCCGAAAAAGGTGTCACCATGGGTGTAGATGGTCTATACGAACTTAGAACAAGAATCTGGCGTCTCTCAGAGAACGCTTATAGAAAAGAAGCTGCAGACTGGATGGATTATGCTTGGACCTTGCAACAAATAGAAGATACCCTAGACTGGGTTTCTTGGTGTGGCGACATCGCTTTTTCTGTTGCCAGTGGTCGAATTACAGGGACAGCAGCCGGTATCGCTATTGGCATGTTGAAGCCGGTCTTAGTATCGGCCATCACCGCTTACGTAGAAGGCAAATCCATGGAAGACTGGGCATATGAACAGTTGGGTATGGTACTATCCATTGCGGAAGGTCAGTGGACAGACCCTGATTTTATTCAGAAATTAAGCGGCGCCAGCAAAGCAAAAGTATGGGCAGCCTTCATCGCTTATACCTTTATTAAGAACTGGGCCATGGACCCTCAACATAGTATTGTCAAAGCCATGGAAGATACAGCTCGGATGCTAAGAGACCAGGCGTTAGTCAGCTTTTTAAGACGGGTAGCAGGTACAACGCCCCAAGCTGCCGGACCTGGAGAGGATGCTTTAAATGCAAAGACAAAACCAAGTGGACCCAGTAAAATAAATAAAGTAAAACCGGCTAAGTTAGCACCGGAGTTTGAAGGGGTAGACCCACAAACACGTGCAGAGAAGATGTCAGGTAAGATTAAAGAGAAGATAAGCCGGGACAGTACAGGTAAGCCTAAGATTGATGTGGACACCATGGAAAAAATCATGCGAGATCCTGATGGTGCAAGAATTCTAAAGAAAACCAATCCGGAGGCTTGGGAAGCTTATCATAATACCCGAAAAGAAGTTTATAAGAAACATGACGACGCCCTATCAGATTGGGTTAAGAAGAATGTACCCGATATGGAAAATGAGAACATAGAAGTCCGTAATGTTGGTACGGATGATGGTATTGACAGAGATTACAGGGTGGGCGTGGTAGGGAAAGATCCGATTACCGGCCAGGATGTCTTTGTTGAGATACCCAAAGAGAAATGGCAGAAAAAATCCGGTCAACTCTTCTCAGAGCAAGTGGGAGGACCGACGGATCCGGTAGAGGCCCTTGAATATGCTCAGAGCCGACAGCAGCTGGGTACAGATGGTTACCACTCGGAAGCGGCAATTGATATGGCAGATCAAACCACGGTAAAAGACCCTGAGACAGGAGAATGGGTTAAAACACAAAAAACCCCCAACGTGGAACTGGTTAAGGACGGCAAACGCACACTGGCCGATCCGGATGGACTGGGCAAAACCTATGAGACGAAAGTGGCCAATGCCTACTATACCGATAACAAGCTGGATGCTTATACACAAGCGGCCAAAGCAAAACACACCCTTGAAGGTGTACAAGAAGGCTATACCAAGCAAGGTTATAAGTTAAAAGAAGCACCACCGGAGATCAAAAAAGGCTTAGATATTATTGACCAAGTCGCACAGGGAAAAATGAAGCCCGATGCAGCCGATGCGGCTCTAAGGGATGCAGGTCTTGGCAGTGATCTACCGGGCTTTATGGAAAAAGTATCCGGTCAGTTTGCCGGTCTGAAGCATGCAAAGAAATAGGTATGAATATTTAACACGATTGTAATGTAATTTTTTACCCAAAAGGTTGTGTGGTAACAACGATAATGTTAAAATAAGCAGATAATGTCTAAGTTCTTCGTATACTGTTGTCATAGAGAAAAAGCAGGTTGAATTTGGATAAAAAAATGAAAAGAGGAATTAAAGGATGAAAATGAAGAGAGTAGTATCATTAGTTCTAGCAATGACACTGATTGCTTCTACGTGGATTAGCGTAAATGCAGCAGAAACAACGATTCAAGTTACAATAGATGGTGAGCTTGTAGTCTTTACAGACGCACAACCATTTGTTGACAGCAACAACAGAACACTGGTTCCACTGCGCGCTATAGGAGAAGCTATGGGCCTTGAGGTTGAATGGGACGCTGAACTTAAAACAGCAGCTTTTGCAAGAGTGTATGATCCGTCATTAGAAGCAGCACCTTATGATGGTGATGAAGACGGCAACCCGGAAGCGTATTTATTAAGTGAAATCGTTGCCTTTGAGATTGATAATAGCCAAGCAGCTTTTGGAGCACATTGGATGGGCGTTGAAGAAGACGATACAGATCCTTATGCAGTCGTAGAGTATGATATCGCTATGGATACGGAAGCGGTAATTCTGAATGCAAGAACCTATGCACCGGTCAGATATCTAGCTGAAGCCTTCAATTATGATGTAAGTTGGGATCAAGCGACACAGACAGTAGCATTAACAACAATGAAAAATCCTGCAGAGGAAAATATTTTTGTAGTAAGTATGTTTGAAGAAGCGATTCAATCATGGTTATTATTAGGGAATGAAGATACAAAAGCAACGTCTTTTGAGATTCTAAGTGGAAAAGTAAATGGTGTTGAACTTGACAAAACCCTTATAAGCGAAGACGAATTTGTAAGTATTGAAGAAGAATTAGAAGCCAGCGAGATCTCAGGTGATGTATTAATGGGATTTGAAGCGGCAAATAACATATCCGACCTTGCATCCTATAGACTATCTCTCAAAATCAAAGCAATGATTGATGATGAGTATGAGATATTCGAATGGGAACATTATGGTGTACAACAAAAATAAAAACAAAAATTAAAAATAAAAATAAAAGCACAATTAAAAGAGGTATAAGCCAACGATCGGCTTATACCTCTTTTAATATATATTGACGTACGCAATGAAGTACGCTATACTATTTATAGGAGGTGAAGTTACATGCTAACATTAAGTGTCTCAAATCTTAGAAAAGATTTGTATAATATCATAAATCAAACAATCAAATACGATGAACCGGTTCATGTAAATGCTAAAGAAGGGAATGCAGTTATAATTAGTGAAAATGATTATAATAGCCTTCTTGAAACGCTTTACATTTCATCAATCCCAGGTATGAAAGAAAGCTTGATTGAAATGAAAAATGCATCGGATGATGAATTTGTTAATGCGGATGAGGTTGAATGGTAATGTATAAGGTTTTATTGTCTAAAAAAGCTTTGAAAGATATTAAAAATCTAAAGTCGGCAGGGCTATCGGATAAAGCACGCTTGCTGATTGATTTGCTCAAAATAAACCCATATACAACACCACCAAGTTATGAGAAATTAGTTGGTGATTTGGATGGTATGTATTCAAGAAGAATAAATATTCAACATAGGTTGGTTTATACAGTCAATGAACAAGAACACATTGTTAAAGTATTAAGAATGTGGACACACTATGAGTGAACGACCCATTATGAGTCTGAGCGACCTAAAAGGTCGCTTTCCTTATCCCAAAAAAACAATTTATCCAACACACTTGTTGGATATTGGTGATGCATAAAATTAAGGGAGGCAGTACAATGAAAAAAAGTGATATAGGCTTAATAGGCTTAGCGGTTATGGGTGAGAATCTCGTGATGAACATGGCCAGCAAAGGGTTTACTGTTTCAGTATTTAATAGAGATATCAAAAAAGTGAGTAACTTTGTAGAAAATAGAGGTAAGCAAGAGAATATTATTGGTACGTATACGATAGAAGCATTTGTTAATTCTCTGGAAAAACCAAGAAAAATAATGTTGATGATTAAATCCGGACAGCCGGTAGATGCAACCATTGAGATCTTAATACCCTATCTTGAAAAAGGAGATATCATCATTGATGGTGGGAACTCTTATTTTTCGGACTCAATTAGAAGAACCAAGTATCTTGAAGACAAAGGCTTTCTATTTATTGGCGCCGGGGTATCCGGTGGTGAAGAAGGTGCACTAAAGGGGCCAAGTATAATGCCGGGTGGTTCTCTAAAAGCGTGGCCCTATGTAGAAAATATTTTCAAAGCCATCTCAGCAAAAGTTGAAGACGGGACACCCTGTTGCGATTGGGTAGGTGAAGACGGAGCCGGTCACTATGTAAAGATGGTTCACAATGGCATCGAGTACGGGGATATGCAACTCATAAGTGAAGCCTATCAGTTAATGAAAGAGCACCTTGGCATGACGGCTGATGAAATGCATACAGTATTTGAAGAATGGAACAAAGGAGAACTTAATAGTTATCTCATAGAAATTACCAGTGATATATTAGGGTATAAAGATGTTGATGGAAGTGCTTTACTTGAGAAGATTCTTGATGCTGCCGGACAAAAAGGCACAGGAAAATGGGCTTCGTGTTCTGCCCTAGATGAAGGCATCCCTTTAACATTAATAGGTGAATCTGTTTTTGCCCGGTGTTTATCCGCACTTAAGGAGGAACGTGTTGTAGCTTCAAAAATTCTATCAGGTCCTAGGTCAAAATTTTCAGGCGATAAAAAAGCCTTCATAGAAGATATAAAAAATGCATTATACGCATCAAAAATCATTTCATATGCCCAAGGATACGCTTTAATGCGTGCAGCAGCAAAATCATTTGGATGGAATCTGAATTATGGTGGTATTGCTCTGATGTGGCGAGGTGGGTGTATCATCAGATCTGCTTTTTTAATTAAAATCAAAGAAGCGTACGATCATAATCCGGAACTAAATAATCTCCTTCTAGACCCATTTTTCAGGAAAGTCATCGAACACACACAAGACAGTTGGAGAAGGGTTTGTGGTTCGGCCATCGCAAATGGCATACCGATTCCGGCCTTTACAGCAGCATTAACGTATTATGATGGCTATAGAAGTGAACACCTCCCTGCCAATCTATTGCAAGCACAAAGAGACTATTTCGGGGCACACACCTACGAAAGAACAGATAGGCCAAGAGGAGAATTCTTCCACACGAATTGGACCGGACGTGGTGGCAATACGACCTCGGATACATACACAGTATAATAATTAAAGAATGACTTAAAAAGAACACACAAAAGACACCATTTATACTTTATTATGACACATCCATATCATATAGTTATCTTACAAGTTAATATATTATATCCCCTCTCATTATAGCCAAGAAAAAGGAGAAGCACTTTTGCCTCTCTTTTTTCTTGTCCTTTTTTGTTCTGGCAAGAAAGACCATGGAATATCAAAAAAGCATATGCTATAATTAGGATAGATAAGCTAAATTTAAAAAGTAAATTTTGTTGGAGGTATACCATGCCTGAGATTTGTAGATTTCAAGGAATCATTATAAAACTGATATATATGGATGACGAGAAGCATCATAAACCTCATGTCCATGTATATTATGGTGAATATAGTGCTTCTGTGGGAATAGATGGTGAGATACTGGCCGGAAGTTTACCTTTGAAACAGTTGAAATTAGTGAATGCTTGGATGATATTACGTGAAGAAGAGCTTTATCATGCTTGGAATAACGCAGTAAGAGGCATGAGTTTTGAGAAGATTGAACCTTTACGATAGGAGGTATAAAAATGTATATTATTAATGATATAGTATATGCAGGTGAGCCGGTTGATGACTTAAGTGTCATACATGTAAAAATAGTAGAAAGATTGTGTTTATTGGTGACCTTTAACAATAATGAACAAAGGATATTCGATTGCACTGAACTGTTGAACTATCCTGTTTATCAAGCATTAATAGATCAATCCGTATTTGATACAGTAGCAATCCAACATGGCATAATTGTATGGGAAGATGGAGATATAGATATATCTACAGAAAAAGTATATCGAATGAGTTACCCATATAATAATCAACAAATCATTTGAAAAAACAAACATTATAATTTATTATATCCCCTCTCATTATAGCCAAGAAAAAGGAAAAGCACTTTTGCCTCTCTTTTTTCTTGGCTTTTTTGTCTATATCACCAAGCACGCCAATACCGACCATGAAGTTCCTGGAACAGGACTGTGTTATGGAGCAAGTCAGCATGGATGCTGACCGTCGACATTTGGTGCATGGATGCACCAACGGTCGACCGTAATAATACAGTCTGTGGAAGGGTTTTCATGGGACCTCTCTTAAATAACCCATCGCTATATGCCCTAATATTGTATTAATTCCATACCAACCATACTTCCTCTTGCTTTATAACATACGATTAGGTAAGATAGAAGAGTAGCCACATTAAGCAAAATAAAAATCAGCAAGGGGAGGTAACCTATGTACCAGAATTATATATTTGATTTATACGGCACCCTCATAGACATTAAGACAGACGAATCATCCGAATCGGTATGGGAAAAAATAGCCGTATTCATGGGCTACCAAGGCACTTATATCAACGGAAAAGAACTCAAACAATCCTATGATAAATACGTAAAAAAATACTTATCCCGTGTCAAAAATACAGACAACCCGGACATAGACATCACCGACGTATTCTATAAGATCTACAAAGACTTAGACACCAAAGCAAGTCCAAAACTCGTACAATACACCGTCAAAGCTTTTCGTGCCATCACAACAGAACACATTAGTCTCTATCCCGGCGTCATGGAGATGCTACAGGAATTGAAAAAAGGCAAGAAGCGCCTATTTATACTCTCCAATGCTCAGAGAGCCTTTTTGCAAGCAGAGATGAAGATGCTGGGTATTAAGAATCTCTTTGATGAGATTTATGTATCCTCAGATAAGGGCATGGGCAAGCCGGACCCTGCATTCTTTGAGATGGTACTCACAGAAAACGGCCTCAAGAAAAAAGAAACCGTTATGATAGGAAAAGATTATGCCACAGACATCAAAGGTGCCAATGCAGTTGGTATTGATAGCCTCTACATTCATACCAATCTCAGCGACAAAAAAGCAAAAAGAGAAGAAGCAACCTTTGAGATTGTTGACGGTTTCCACGAAGACATCATCAAGCTGTTGGTCTTACAGCAATAAACTTAATGGAGAGATTACATGAAGACATTTGATAAGAAAGAAGTGGCAAAAGAAGGCCTAAAAGTAGGACTAAAAGCCTTTATCCTTACCTTTGGAATCGCCTTTGTTATAGCACTCATTATTAATATATCCGTGATTGAACATCTGCAAGACTATCTCCAAGGGACACTCAGTCAGAACATTGGCTTTCGTTTTGGGATGGTCATCAGAACCACTTCCATACTCATGAACATGGCGGTATTTAATACCTCCGGACAGATTCAACTGGGACTCCTGGCGTTCATCGGACTGCCTTTGTTCTCATTTTATCTGGCAGATCGCATGGATAACAAAAAAGAAGGTATGGATGATGTTGGCTTCTTCATCTACGGGGTAGCATCAGGTGTCTACACCATACTATTAATGACCATCGCCCTCATCGGTAAAGGTACTTTCCTAGGGGTGAACATCAGTTTTGTATCCATAAGAAATCTCATATTAACCTTTGTCATCAGCTTCTTGATACAAGTGGTGATTGGTATGAACTATGACGCCAACCGTATAGCCGGCGTTGTGGCAACCAGATGGATGATAAGATTAAGTCTTGGCGTATCAGGTCTAATCGGTATTGTCGCCATTATAGCTGGTGCGACGAAAGTTACAACGAATCCTTTACTCATTCTTATGGGTATTTTATTACTGGCACCGAATCTAATGGTCTATGTCCTTTTTATGATGATGGGTATTGGTATTGATTTTAACAGTGGACTGGACAAGCTACTAGCTTTTGGTAATATGAACTTAACCTATACGGGCATGCCTGTTGGTGTTCGCATATTTTTGATGATACTATTCATTGGGATAACCTTATATGCCATATCAAGGATTGAGAAAGAAAAGTTCCTAGGCGGCCTCATTGTATTTGCCACCTTGTTTTCCCTGACTTGTCTTGGCATGGCTTATTGCACCAGGATTAACCTAGGCTTAATTAAAGGCCTCATGGAAGTGGATATGGGCATCAACCTTATCAAAGCTTTTCTATATCCTTTTGTGGGTATCTTTTTACTGGGCGGCTTATGGCAAGCCATCCAGAGGGTAAGAAATGTAATCAAGTCATAAAACCTTGACAAGTCTATATAATACGCGTAGAATAAGCACTAATTCTAATATATATAGAACCATGCGTCGATAAGGACCAGTACACACGTAAGCGAATCCGTTGAAGGGCGAAGTCCCCAACCAGAGAAAAAATCCTAGGCTGAGAGATTTTGATTCCAACCTGTAGAACCTACCTTGGAGCAGCGTTGCAAACAACGCCGGAAGCTTACCGTTATACAAGCACTTGAGACTGTCTAAGGACATGAACGAGGGTGGTACCGCGACAATCATCGCCCCTTGCACTTGCAAGGGGCGTTTTTTATGCTTGAAAACATTCTAATAAAAACAACCTATAATAAGGAAGGAGCATCAATCATGGCAAAAGAAAAACAATTCGTAGAAGCCATCACCAGTATGGATCAAGACTTCTCCCAGTGGTACACCGATGTGGTCAAGAAAGCGGAGCTCATCGACTATTCAAGTGTCAAAGGCTGTATGGTCATTAAGCCTTATGGTTACGCAATATGGGAACTGATACAAAAACAACTCGACAAGAGGTTCAAAGACACCGATCATGAGAACGTCTACATGCCTATGTTCATACCAGAGAGTCTGTTGCAAAAAGAAAAAGACCACGTAGAGGGCTTTGCACCTGAAGTGGCATGGGTCACTCATGGTGGTTCAGAGAAGTTAGCTGAGCGCCTATGCATTCGTCCTACTTCAGAGACCTTATTCTGCGAGCATTATGCCAACATCATTCAATCCTATAGAGACTTGCCTAAGCTTTACAACCAGTGGTGTTCCGTTGTTAGATGGGAAAAAACCACCAGACCTTTCCTAAGATCATCTGAATTCCTATGGCAAGAAGGCCACACCGCCCATGCCACAGCCGATGAAGCCCAAGCTGAGACCATCAAGATGTTAGACGTCTATGCTGAGTTCTGTGCCAACGTCTTAGCCATCCCTATGGTCAAAGGCCGCAAGACAGAGAAAGAAAAATTCGCAGGCGCCAAAGCCACTTATACGATAGAAGCTTTGATGCACGATGGTAAGGCCCTACAATCCGGAACCACCCACAACTTCGGTGACGGCTTTGCCAAAGCCTTTGATATTCAGTATACGGACACAGACAACACATTGAAGTATGTCCACCAAACCTCATGGGGTATGAGCACTCGCCTTATTGGTGCAGTCATCATGGTTCACGGTGACGATTCGGGACTGGTCTTACCACCTGCAATAGCCCCTATTGAAGTTATGATCATCCCGATCATGCAGAAGAAAGAAGGGGTACTGGAGAAAGCCGAAGAACTAAGAAAGCGCTTAGCAATAAGCCATAGAGTCAAGGTCGACACCAGTGACAAGAGCCCAGGATGGAAATTCTCAGAATATGAGATGAAGGGCGTACCAGTCAGAGTCGAGATCGGACCTAAGGATATGGAGAAGAATCAATGTGTCTTAGTTAGAAGAGACACCAGAGAAAAGTTGATTGTGTCTTTAGATGAACTGGAAGTCAGCGTAGAAAACCTACTGAGTCAAATGCAACAAGACTTATTAGACAAAGCGACTAAACACAGAGACGCTCATACCACCACCGCCGTCACCATGGAAGACTTCGCGTCACAGTTAAAAGCAACCCCAGGCTTCGTAAAAGCCATGTGGTGTGGCGAGACAGCTTGCGAAGAAGCGATTAAGGAAGTAACCGGTGCATCTTCTAGATGCATGCCCTTTGAGCAAGAGGAGCTGGCAGAGACTTGTATCTGTTGTAATAAACCAGCGAAGGAAATGGTTTATTGGGGTAAGGCATATTGATATGTTACATCACAGTTACATTTCCCAAAAAATCTTGTATTCTGCGGAGAATGTGATAAAATAAGAGAAGGCACAGACTTTATGAGGCAATACCTATACGTGGCGGTAACAAGTCTATTACAGATATGTTACATCTATGGCTAGTGTGTTGACGTTACTTAAAGGGGAGTGCTATAATTTATCCTGTGTTGTAGACTCGATAAAGGGGGCTACACAGAAGGCGAACAATTAACAAGGAGGAGACACTAGCAATGAAATTAAAAGGAGGAAACAAAAACATGAGAAAAACAAATCGTTTTGTTGCATTACTTATGGCTTTGGTTCTAGTTTTCAGCTCAGCAATGAGCACTGCAGTTTTCGCTAACGAAGACGTAGCAGGAACAGAATTCGAAGTTACAGTAGGCAAACTTAAGGCAGTAGGTATTATGGAAGGTTACCCAGATGGAACTTTCAAACCAGAAGGCGAAATCACAAGAGCAGAATTTGCTAAGATCGCAGTTGTAGCACTTGGTCTTGGAGACGCTGCTGAAGTATCAAGAGGCGTAACTAAGTTCCCAGACGTACCTTCAACTCACTGGGCAACTGGTTATATCAACTTAGCAGTTAACAGAGGCATTCTTGTTGGATATCCTGATGGATCATTCCAACCAAATGGCAAATTAACAAACGCTGAAGCAGCTACCATTCTTGTACGTCTTGTTGGACTTGGTCCAGTAGTAGACAAGCAAGGAACTTGGCCAGCAAACTACATCGGTAGAGCGGCTAACGAAGGTATCCTTAAAGGCGTAAACGTAGCTAGTTCAACAAACGCACTTCGTGGATTAACTGCGAAAATGTTATTGAACACTATTGAAGTTCCACTTTGGGGCGCTGATGGATACAATAATGATGGTTCTGTAACATATGGTAAATTATCACCAGAACAAACACATCTTACTGATATGCTAAACGTAAAAGTATATGAAGACAAAGAAGTAGAAGGATATGACATTGATGATAATGAAATAACAATCGATGGTGTACCTACTAACGAAATAGCTGAAAATGCAACTTTTGACTTCTATGACGTATACAGAAACTTAGTTGATGTATGGGTTAATGATGATGATGAAATCATCTATGTAGCTAAAACAACAACAAGCTTCATTGATGCAATTGAAGTTAAGCTTGGTACTACAAATGAAGTAAAATTATTAGGTGCAGATAAAACTTATAAATTAGCGACTAGTTTTGTTGCTGCTAATAATTCAGATGTAAACCGTGCAGGTGGCGCAGTAGCAGATGCAACAAAGTATGACTTAGCAAAAGTTGTTGTTGATGATAACAATAGAGTAATATTTGTTGATGCGTATACTTTCGTTGATTTTATGGTAGTTGACTCAGTAGATGGTGATGTTGTAACAGATATCGAAGGAACTGAAATCAACTTAGAAGATTTCCAAATAATGAAAAATGGTATGCTTGTAGATGCTGAAGCAGCAGTTAAAGGCGATATCATTACGTACAACACAACTGGTGATGGATTTGCAGAAATCTTTACTAAATCAGTTGAAGGCGAAATCACAAATATTTTTAGTACAGGTATTAGAGTTGGTGGAAAAACTTATGACTTTAACAAAGGTCTAGTAGCAGACATCACAACTTTATATGTAAATGAAGATGGTGACTTAGCTACATTTGATACAGATGCAGCTGAGCAAATGGAAGATGAAGGTCCAATAGCTATTTTCCTAGACAGAGAAGGCAAAATGCTTTTTGTTACTGGTGAACTTGGCGATGTTGAGACAAGCAAAGTTGTAAATATTTTAACTTCTGATATTTCAACTCAAACTTTGTTTGGCGAAACTAGTATCAGAGCCGTAGTTATTAATGAAGAAGGTACTAAAGTTACCAAAACAATAGCACTAAGAGACCTAGACTTTATTACTCTTGATAATACAAAAGTAGAAGTTGGTGATGGCGTTGGAGTAAATGAAGTAGATTACTTTGAATTAACTGGAGCTGATTTACTTAGAGCTTACAACAGTGCTGACGCTCTTACAGCAGATGCTTCTTTTGGTGATTTATCTGCAGGTGCTGTTGATTCTCAATTTGCAGAAGATAGTATCATTGAATTCCATTATGATACTGATGGTAATGTTGTTGGATTAGGATTATTTAGTGGAACAACAGCATTAACAACAACAGTTAAGATTGATAAAGATGGTGGCGATAAATATGCAGTTGTCGGTGGTACATCATACAGATTGATGAACGACACATTATTATTTGACATTACTGATGGCACAAGCGCAGATGACACAATTATTAATGAGTGGAGTGCTGCAACAGATGTTAAAGAAGTAGCACTTGGCGCAACAGTTTATGTTAAAGGCGGCGAAGTATTATATATCGTTTCTGGTAGCGTTGATGCATTAACAGATGAAACAGATGTAACAGGTTTACTTGCAACACATAAACTTAATGCGGCAGCAACCAAAGTAACTGAACTTAAAGCGTGGGTTAACGGTGTTGAAACTACCTATGTTGTTGATAGTATTGCATTTGCAGATCTTCCAGGTGGAGTAGATATTACAAATGGTAATACTTATATCTTAACCGTTGATGATGTATCCGGTAAAGTTATAGCGATAGCTGATGCAGATGTTGTAACAGGTGGTATACAAACAGTTAACACTTCAGCAAGAGAAATTACAATTGCTGGAACTACTTACAAACTAGTAAGTGGATTTAAGATTGTTGATATTACTGATGGCACTGACAATGGTGAAGTAATTAACCTAGTTAACGTTAAAGCTGGTAACACTGCTACATTGGTTCTTGAAAATGCAGGATCAGTATTTGTAGAACTAGTTGTAGTAACAAACTCTACAGCTGATGTTACAGCTCCAACAGTTACTCAACAAATTACTGCAGCTAGCACTATAACAGCTAATGGAACACATGTACTTCAATTTAGCGAAGAGCTAAACGTAGCTAGTAAAGCTTCAGTAAAAGCAGCAGTAGACGCAGCATTTACTGAAACTGGTGCAGCAACCGTAACAAGTGCATGGAATGCAGCAGGAACAACTTTGACAGTTACTATAGCTGGATGGGCTGCATCACCAGCGGATGATGTTACTTTAGCAGCTATTGCTAATCAAGTTGTTACTGACTTAGCTGGAAATACTTCAGCTGCTCTAGACGTACAACAATAAACCATAAGTACAGAAAAACCAAAGGGACGGTTCTTCCGGCTCAGTGGGGTAACAAAAGTTAATACAGTATAATAGAGACCCGTTAGTCATGAATTTGACTAGCGGGTCTTTTTGTGCTTAGAAGTGATATTTCGCGCATAGTTAATGCAACTATTGCATATGCTGAATATGGATGATATCATGTAACGTATACGGTAAACCATGAGTACTAGCTTTAATTCGGCTCTTTGTCAAATCTTGGGGTAATCCCTATATTGATGAGTCAACCAAGTCTCTAAGTGAAAAAAAGCTTAGGGACTTTTTTAGATGAAGTTAGATGTTCTTTTACAACCCTAATACAAGCTGGGGATAGAATGAAAGGGGTTTTAATGGTGGGTCCCATGAAAACCCTTCCACAGTGTGTATGACTACGGCCTCCGGTTGGTGCGTCCTGCACCAAAAGTCGGCGGTCTGCATCCATGCAGACTTGCAAATTTCATAAGAAAGTTTTCACTTAGCATCATGTCTTGAAGACTGACATGATGCATGAAGTTACTTTCTTATGAGCCTAGTCACACACACTGCTTCCAGGAACTTCATGGTCGGTGCTAACTAACATGGTATTATTGGTACCTTTAACTCATCATGTGGAGTATACGATTTTTAAACCTATTGAAATTACGCATACCATATGCATTTCTTTTAAGAACCTTAATCTTATTGTTAACGCCTTCTGTATAGCCATTCGTATAAGGACAAGTAAAGGAGTTAAGAATATACTTTTGCCAGTTTATGATGGTATTCATACACGTTATAAACTCGGGTTCATTCTGTGTTGCTACAAAAACGTACCATTCTTTAAGGCGTTTTAATGCTGTATCCTTATCTGGAGCATCTACAAAGTCATAGAACTTTTCCTTAAGAAGATAAGCTGTCCTAAGCCTTGAGGATGTATCAAGCATGACGCTTACTTGGTCGACTTGCTCATCTGTTAAAAATCGACGTCTTTTTAATAGTAGGTGTCGGCTTCTTTTGAAGTATTTCCTTCTCGTCTTGTAAAATTTTTTCTGCTCTTGTTTTCTAACCCGATCAAAGGCCCATGTTATCTGTCTAATCCAATGATACTTGTCTATGACGATTGTTGCATTCTTAAAATAGGTTTCAGCAATATCGCGATAAGGCTGCCACATATCCATAACAAAATAAGCTACTTTATCACGGTTCTTAAAGCGTCTGAAGTAGTCAGAAAGGATATGATGTTCGCGACCAGGCAAAATATCTAAGACCTTTTTATTAACCGGATCAGTAAGAATACCTTGATATTTGCGTCCCGCATTACCCTTAAATTCATCAATAGACAGCACTCTGGGTAAAGAGGTATTGGTATAGTCGATAAATTTAAAGAGTCTAAAAATAGTGGTTATAGAAAGATTACAATGTTTAGCAATATCGGTCATGGAATGTGTAGAACGCATTCTATCAATGACATACTGGACTAAACGCGTAGACATTCTAAAATAGCGAGGAAGAAAAGTATTCTTCTCATAAAACCGCTTATTACAATGATTACAAGTATAACGACGCTTACGATAATGAAACAAAGTATTGAGGCCAAAAGCAGGAGCATCTTTAAACACTTGAAACCTGTAATCATGTACTTTATCGGTCTTTTGATGACAATGGGGGCAATGATGAGTTCTTCTGGGTAATTCACAATAGATGTGTAATGCATCAGGGTCATTTTCGATTTTAGTTACGATTATGTCTTTTAATCCTAACAGTTTTTCGATATAATGGTTATTGAGCATAAGCTTTACCTCCTTGTTGTTTGGTTGTGGTGACTTTATTTTACAAGGGATTTAGTTTATGCTCAACTTTTTTTGTAAAAAAATAAATGTTGAGGTGAATATCTCACCCCAACATTTATTATAGAACCTTTAATTCAAGCCACCAATACGGCGGCTGATTTATAATTTTGCTTTTGCAGTTTTATTCAAACAAATGGCCGGAAGTTCATCAGACCAGGGAAGTAACTTATCAAGAAACAATCTATCCTTTTGATCTTGTTTGTCTTTTAGCACTTCTAACAGATATTCTAGGTACCTATAAGGATTTAGATTATTAGCTTTTGCTGTCTCTGTAATACTGTAAATGATTGCACTCGACTTGGCACCGTCGATTGTATCAATGAGTTTCCATGTGTGTTTATGTAGGCAAAAGGTACGCAATGCACCTTCTGTAGCGTTATTATCCATAGGTACTTCACCATCATCAAGAAACACTTTTAAGCTTTCTTCATGATTCAAACAATAATCGATACCTTCCCTGGTTTTCCCTTTAGATAGCCCATTGTTACTTTTTATATTTCGTGCCCACAGGAAAAAGGCCTCAACAAGTGGCTTGACGGTCAGTTGCCTCAAATGATACCGCTCTAATGGTTCAAGTTGTGACAGCTCATTATCCTGATGATATATGGCGCCTATCTGTTTAAGTGCCTGGTAGGCAATCGTTTCCTTGCCTTCCGTTTTCTTTGTTTGAGGTAAGGCTTTAATAGCATCCGAAAAGCGTCGTCTGCTATGTGCCCAACATCCTGCAAATGTGATATCCTGGTTATCCTTATCCAGCTTTTTATAGGCCGAATAGCCATCCGTTACCACAACACCCTTGAAGTTTTTCAGAAATTCCTTTGGATGATCACTTTTACGTGTCTTCTGGTATTCATAGAGTATTATGGGTGTATCCTTATAGTGTTTGCCCGTTCGGTAAACCCACATGTAACTCTGGCTATTTGCCGGCCGACCGTCTTTTGATACTTTCACAGGTGTTTCGTCAGCTTGCAGCACATGAAACTGATACATCTCCTCGTGAAGTCGGTCGTATAACGTGCCAAGATAACGATCAGCACATTGTATCATCCAGTTAGCCATTACTTGTTTGGAAATGTGAATATCGTTTCTTAAATAATCCTGGCTAATCCGGTGCAATGGCATTCCATTTACATATTTGCCATTCATGATACTTGCCACCAATGAGGGCGTCGCAATACTATTACGCAACAGGCTCTTTGGACGGTCTGCTTTGACGATTGTTTGATTGTCTTTGCCTGCATATACCTGGACATGATGCTCTTGTACTGTAAAAACAGCGGGATCAACTTTTACCCGTTTATAGATTTCATCCGGAAGTTGTTTCCATCCATTAGGTCCAAAGGTTTTTTCTAGATCTTCATCTGACATCTTATGAATGATTTCTTCTACAGGAAGATCTTTTAAGTCGACCTCACGTTTACCTGCTTTTTTACGGCGCGTCACCATGATGACTTCATCTTCAGTAGGTTCAACAACATATTTATTTTCTATTAATGCTTCAGCTTCATTAAAAAGATAGCTCAACTGATCATCAATAACATCTAGCTTTTCGGAAGATCGACTATACTGTTTATTATTCATCACACCAATCTGCTCAATCAAATATTCTACATTCTGATTGAGTCGTTCCAGCTGATCTTGCATCGCTAAAACGATAGCTATGACCGTTTCCTTACTGCAATTATTCAGTTCATCGATTGTGTATTGTTTACCCATAGTTTTCGCTCCTTTTTATCTGCTATGATTATACTAAAAATGCAGTTAAAAAGCGAATGTACACATTTACCCTTCCGTCATTATGACGGTATAAAATTGGGCTGTAATACTCTGAAAAACTACTAGTTTTTTGAGTTTTTCAGATACTTATCCACGACACTCTTCTCTTGTTTGGAGTAGACACTGTATTCATTGTCCATATCAATGCCTACCTGTGGATAAGCTTTCATCGTGGCTGGATTTTAACAAATATAAATTTTTGAAAATCTACTAAATGCACAAAATTAAAGCAAACTTTGTGGTGGAGGAACTTCATGAATAGGACGCCTAGGCAAAAGCTCAAAGCCTTGCATTAACTGTTGGTATTGGTCTTCTGATATTTCCAAAGCTTCTTCTGTTGTTCTTGGCCAACAGAAACCACCAGTATTTATTCTTTTGTACAAAAGCAAAAATCCATCCCCCTCCCAAAGTAATCCTTTAAGACGATCTGTTCTTCTACCGCAAAAAAGAAAGAGTATGTTTTTCTGAAAGGGATCCAGTTGAAACTGAAACTTAACAATAGCAGCTAAGCCATCAATACCACGGCGTAAATCAGTTCTACCACATTATCCTAAGATTGGAATAAACAGGGTTATGCTCAGCTTATTATTATCCTCATCTTTCGAGTAACATCCTTAAATATATTAGTTCTTTTCAAAAAGATGAGGATAATATTATTACCTTAACCCACAGAGACGAGCCAGTTCAGACTCATCATTTAGCCAAAGTGCTTCTTCTTCAGGGATGCCTTCTGTAGTTGCACCCATAGCCACTTTAAGCATTTCCATAGATGGCGTTGCATAAATACGTGTCGTCTGAGTAGAAGTATGTCCCAGGATTCTAGACACGAGTTCCAGTTCGATACCATTCTGGTATAAATTAGTTGCTCTTGTTCTCCTGAACATATGGGGATGAACCTTTTGGGGGAGGTGTGGATGATCCACGCGAACTATTTCAGCGTATTTTTTAATTATACGCTCAACGTTTCCGGTCGACATGGATGATAAACTCCCTTTGATAACTGTATAAAAAAGTGGTCTGTCAGTCATATCTGGATGAAATACTTTCAGGTAGACATTAAGATGTTCCACTGTTTTATCAGTTATGGCAACTGCTCGTTCTTTATCACCTTTTCCATGAATTCGAATATAAGGAATGGGTTCATTAATATATAGATTTGAAATTTTGATATCCAAAAGTTCCGACACCCTAATGGCTGTATCATATAATAAAATCATGAGTGTTCGATCTCTAAGACCAAACCTTGTCTTATTTGATGGTGCTGACAATAACGCCGAAAAATCGTCCTCACTAATGATTTCTTTAACTTTCTTAATCGTTCGCAAAAACGGGACTCGTGAAGCTCCAAGTGCTACCGACTGCATGGAAATATCACCATCTGCTACATACCATAGATATGCTCTGATTGTTGCCAAACGATTGTTACAAGTTGTTTCGGCTAATCCTGATTCCTTCAAATATGCCATATATTCCAGCAGAAAATCATGTGTGCAATCTTTGAATTTAAATGTTCTTAGGGATTGTTTCATTTCATCTG
Source organism: Petrocella atlantisensis (assembly GCF_900538275.1). GTDB lineage: Bacteria > Bacillota > Clostridia > Lachnospirales > Vallitaleaceae > Petrocella > Petrocella atlantisensis. Next base: position 2,107,626 of record NZ_LR130778.1, read on the forward strand.
CTATATATCTCCGAAACACTGTAAGCCCATCTCTATACGTTGTTATGGTGTTTTTGCTCCTCATTGCCTGTTCTGGAAGATAGAGGTTAAGAAAGTCATTTGTTTTAGAGAAGAATAGTTCATGGTGTAAGGCTTTAGGTTTCATCTCTAATCACCTCCGGAATTATTGCATTGGAAGTGGTGTCTTTCATACGAACGATTCTAAACGCAGACTCGATCTGGTGATAATAATAGAACGTATCCTCAACACTTGTATGCCCAAGATATTTGCTAAGGTAAGGCAGCATCCCATTTAAACCAATATCGTTCTCCATCCATTTATTCATTCTAATAACAACAAAGCTATGCCTGAGGGAATGGACAGTTGGCACTTTAGCGCTTTTCTCGGAATAGATGGTTCTGTCCCAAAAATCATGGAACTTCTTATTAATTGATGCAACTTGAAATGCTTTTTGCGGATCGGCAGCAGGAAATAACAGCTCCGACTTGATGCCATATCTCTTACCGAGTAATAGTAAATACTCTTGACTGATAACACACAGATCCTTTGGAAGAAAGACAATTCGGTCCTTACGCCCCTTGGATTGGCGTATAATTGCTTTTCCATTTGAGAAATCCACATCACTCATACTTAGTTTTCTTGCTTCAGACACCCTAAGTCCACAGCAGAAAATCATACGAAACAGTACTTTGTATTCCATGACCAGCCGATTAAATCTATCGGCGTTGATTTTTGAAACATTGCTATCGACCTGATTAAAGAAGGCCTTAATTTCATCTTCAGTCAAAACATAAGCCAATGTATGAGACTTGGCAGTGAAGCCTGAAGGGATATAGCAATCGATTCCCAGAGAACACATATACAATGACAACTGCCGTAGAACAGATAACCTGCTTCCAAGTGTTGACTTCGATTCCTGTTCGCGTTTTATACCCCAATTAGAGACCAACTCTTTTGTAACTACAGCTTCAGATATTTCTTTTTCAAGGCAAAATCGGTCAAAGCGAGTTAAGATGTATTTAGATGTGTCATAGAGAAATCCTTCGTTGTGCTTCTTGGAAATCAACTGATTGATATATACGGCAAAGCAGCTCTTGAACTCATAGTTATCATCCATTACAGCTCACCTCCCAGCAACTCTATACCACACTCACTTAAAGTTAAAGGACATTTAGTCATACGTTCATCATCAAAGGAAAGGTATTGCATTACCGTCGTATTATCCTGATGACCTAGTGAGTCTATGACTCTTTCTATACCGGCATTTCTTCTGAGAATACTGGTGGCAAATGTTCGCCTAAGGATATGAAATCCTGTTCTGGTTTCCTTTTTTTCTGGAAGTATTGTATACAATGCATTGTTGCATATCTTAGCTGTCAGTGGTCCATATGGAGCACGATGCCTTATGAAAATACGATTGCACGAAGACTCTGGGCGAGCGTGCCTTATGTAAGTAAACAGGGCATTGCCTACATCATTTGGCAAAGGCATGGTGATTGCTACCTTGGTTTTCTCCTGTATAATCGAAACTGTTTTCTCGTGCCAATCTATATCCGAAAAGTTTAAGCTTATAACATCTGATGCTCTGAAGCCCATACGAAGACCAACCAGTACCATTGCTATATTTCTAAGACCAATCAGGGAGGTAAAGTTGTCGCGATACTGATATAGCCGAGTCACCTGTTCATCCGTAAGAATCTCTATGACCTTTTCGCATGGGGCAGTCCCAGCGGATAAGTACAAATGCAGATTTTTGTTTTGAATCAAGTCGCATTGTTCAATAAAAACAATAAATTGTCGTAAAACCATAATTCTGGAAGAACGTCCGCTGAACGTCGTTGTGTGGCTATCTTGAGTCAGATATGCCATAAGTAATTCCGGTGAAAGTGAGCTGAAATCAAACAGTCCCTGATCAAGCATATAATCACAAAAATCCCACACGCTGTACCTGTAAGTCCTAACAGTACCTTCGCTTCTAAAGCTTCTTTTCAGCCAGTTTAAATACCCATGAACCACATTCTTAAAGGTTTCCGGATAGTTCTTCATACGTTCAGGCTTATAAGAACATTTCTGGCTGTATGAGAATTCTCTTGAAATCATGAAGTATTCAAAGAGCTTTAGTGGACGACGCCAGTTATGATAGGATACACCTATCATTGGTTTTATTCTTGATAACCATAAATCCACAATTCTAGGATGATAATTAAGTTCATTGATATCTAAGAACAAATATAAGGCTCGTAATACATGGTCGGCAGTCTTTATTATAGTGCCAGCATAATTATTATCATGGTACTTTTCAATAAATCCGTTCTTTGATTTCAGCACTTTTGATGACGGCAACAATGGATTTGCTTCACTCAAAGATCTCAACAGTGCCTGTTCTTTGAGCGTGAACTCATCGATTAACACCACATATGGGTACATGTCATCTTTGAGCAGCATATAAAACCCTGCAGGACACATCTGCTGATTATAACAGAACTCCAGCATTTGACGTGTATGACTTAGGAGTATAAATCTTGTTTCGAGGTTGCAATGGTGGTCTGACTCAAAGAAACGACAGATATGACAGTATCTTAAGTCTCGTACATCCTCGATTCCAAGTTCATACATAAAAAGCAAAAACTGAGAACAGTAAATCTTTGAAAGAGCAAGTGATCTCATACTATAATCCGTCTTGCGTGCTGAAAGATAGAAATCTACTTCTGATCTTAAGCTTTCAGGGAGCTTGTCATAATTTGACTTGGTCAAAAGCAGATGATCATTTTTTATTGTACCTGTTATCATCAACTCGCTTAATTGTTCAAGATATCTCCATCTGACAGAATACTCTTGGCGTGTACGGAGAGGTTTAATAATGTCTTCTAGCCAGGTATTTACGTTATCATTGTTGTATTCAAGATGATTCTCTACAAGAAATGCACGAAATTCTTCGTAACATTTCTTATGTGACTTTCTGCTCCAGGAACATACTTTTCTATCTTTTAAAAGTTGCATCATTAGTTTGACAGTTGCATCATATGTTTTCATGGAACCACCTCCTTTGGTAGTTCCATTATCTCGCGGAATCTTATTTTTATCCTCATTTTTTTCAATAATGGCCTTGATTTAACGGGGAGTATGGTAAAATCTAAGGATAATAATAAGCTGAGCATAAACCACATTATCCTAAGATTGGAATAAACTGGGTACACGGACATGAGAAAAAGTATTGATGGGCTGATGGCTATTGTTCGTACTACTTTTGAAATGGATCCCTATGCTAATGCTGTATATTTATTTTGTGGTCGTAGAAGTGACCGTATAAAAGCCTTACATTTTGAAAAAGATGGTTTTGTCATGCTTTATAAAAGATTAGATAATGGTAGGTACCAGTGGCCACGTAATGCAGATGAAGTTCGAACCCTGTCAAGGCAAGAGTTCAGATGGTTACTTGAAGGATTAGCTGTTGAACAACCAAAGGCCATTAAACCAGCAACAAAGAACAAGGATTTTTAATGATGTTTTGTGCAAAATAGAGAAAATATTTTTTTATTTTCTCCTGTTAAAGCCACCTACAACAAGTTATGCACAGCTCATAGAATTTATAATAAACATATCCTGGATAGTGTAGTAACCAATGTAATTACCTGTGAACAACACATGCTAATAATCGCGTTTTTACTGGTTTTAGAAGGGATTATCCCCTATATTACATTCGTCAAAATGTCCAATATGCCTTTTAGATCGATTCGCATTTTTTAGTGACTTTCAGTATAATAGAAGTCAGTAATTGAAAGGTGGAACCGGTATGAATCAGGCAGAACAGACGGAGATCATTACCCTTTTAAAAGAGACCAATGAATATCTCAAAACTCAAAACGAAAATCAGCAGAAACAGATCGAACATCTTACCCAAACCATAATCAATCTAAATGAAACGATTGGTCAATTAAAAAGAAAGATGTTTGGAACCTCCAGTGAAAAGTTAAAAGCCAATAATAAGGATATGCCTGGGCAAGTAAACTTCTTTAATGAAGCTGAGGTAATAGCAGATTCATCCTTAGAAGAACCTTCTCTTGAAACCGTAGTGGAAGGTTATATTCGCAATGGTAAGAAAAAGAAGTCCACACGAGAAGAAATTCTAAAGCATCTGCCTGTCGTTGAAATCCTATGTTCTGTACCTGATGAAGATCGAACCTGTTCTTATTGTGCAACAGGTATGACACCTCTTGGTAAGAAGTTAGTCCGAGAAGAACTTCGGATCACCCCTGCAAAAGTAGAACGGATCCAATACATTCAAGAGGTTCTAATTTGCCCTAGATGCAAAGATGATGATGAACCTGTTATAATACAGGCTGAAACCCCATCGCCCTTAATGAAACATAGCTTGGCATCACCGTCGACAGTGGCCTATGTAATGTATCAAAAATATGCCATGGCCCTACCCTTGTATCGTCAGGAGCAAGACTGGAAGCAGATGGGCGTAAGACTACCACGGGCAACACTAGCCAACTGGGTCATTCGGTGTAGTCTAGACCACATGAAGCCGGTGTATGATCGCCTACATGAACACCTCGTAAAAAGAGATATAATACATGCAGATGAGGTGCCTTGCCAGGTGTTAAAGGAAGAAGGAAAAAAAGCCACTTCCAAATCCTATATGTGGATTTATACATCTGGCGATGATGGCCTTCCAGCCATAGCACTATATAAGTATCAACCGGGACGAAAAGGTGATTATGCAAAAACCTTTTTATCCGGCTTTTCCGGCTTCATCCACTGTGATGGTTACAGTGGTTACAATAAACTGGAAGATGTCGTTCGTGTAGGCTGCTTCGCTCATTGTCGGAGATATTTCTTCGAAGCCATACCAAGTGGCAAAAGTGAAACGTCAGCAAAGACACCCGGTGAAATCGGATATGATTACTGCAATCAGCTCTTTCTTTTAGAAAGACAGTTTAAGAATCTGAGTGCAGAGAAACGAAAAGAAGCACGCCTTGATCAGGAAGTTCCTGTTCTAAAGGCTTTTTGGAATTGGATTGAAACACTTAACCCAACTAGCGGTAGTCGTTTGGCCAAAGCGGTTACCTATGCAAAAAACCAGAGAAAAAATCTGGACAATTATCTCTTAGATGGTAGATGTGCCCTTAGTAATAATACTGCGGAACGAAAAGCAAAAGCCTATGTAATAGGGAGAAAAAACTTCTTATTTCACGATACAGTAAAAGGTGCAAAGGCAAGTTCTGTCATCTATAGTTTAGTAGAAACAGCCAAAGCGAATAATCTAAATGTATATCAGTATCTCTATACGATTCTACTCTACATGCCGGACTACAAAAATGAGTCCGAAGGTATTGAAGAGCTGATGCCGTGGTCAGATATGATACAAGAAAGATGTTCAATGGAAAAGCAAAAGTAACTTACACTTGGAGTATTTCGCTTTTATTAGCTACAAATACTTCTAGTTTGTATAGCCGGTCTATTACTGATCGCTTACAATATATCTAGTGTAATTTATAATAAGAGTGTTAATACTGTAGGTACAAGACAATATAATTATGAAGATTTATTCCGACATGCATATGTATAGTAGAATATTTAATAAAAAGATTAATGAATTATAGAGATCACATACATGAAATAAATCAACTAATAAAGACGTTATTTTTTAGACGTATAAAGGGTGTTCAATATGAAAATAGAAGGTCTTAAGAAAATAATCAGTAGTGGTGAAAGCATAACTGTAGAATTTAAAGAAAGCAAAAAGAAGTTGAATAAAGATGTGTATGAATCAGTCTGTTCCTTACTCAATCGCTATGGTGGTCACCTTTTCTCAAAATATTTCCATTTGCTGAAATGGAAGAGTTGGAATCTGAATTATTTACAAAGGTTAGAAAATTAGCTGGAAATCAAAAACCCAATCATCCATGGAAGTCCATGGACGACATTGAAATGCTGAAAAGTGCCGGACTATATTTAAGAGATCCCAACACGGGAAAACATGGCATTACACTTGGCGGCATCTTGATTTTTGGGAAGGAAGAATTAATTCATGCAGCTCTTTCGCATCATAGAACAGACGCTATTTTGAGAAGAGAGAATTTGGATCGTTACGATGACCGGGATGGCATACGGGTAAATCTACTAAGCAGTTATGAAAGATTAATGCAGTTTGTTGCGAAGCACCTCAACGATAAGTTTTATCTTGAAGGTGATCAGCGGGTAAGTTTAAGAGACAAGATTTTCCGGGAAGCTATGACCAATTTATTGATACACAGAGAATTCTCTAATCCTTTCCCAGCAAAATTAATCATAGAGAAGAATAGGGTTTATATTGAGAATAGCAACAAGCCTCACGGAAATGGCATCATCGATCCAGAAAACTTCTCTCCATATCCAAAGAATCCTACACTTGCTAAATTCTTCAAAGAGATAGGTTGGGTGGATAAACTTGGTTCAGGAGTTAGAAACATATATAAATACAATAAGATATACTCTGGAGCAGATCCTGAATTCATCGAAGGGGATATATTCAAAACGATAATTCCTTTGACCAACCAAGATACCAACCAAGATACCAACCAAGATACCAACCAAGATACCAACCAAGAGACAGAGGCTATAAAAATGTTATTAGAATTCTGTAGGACTCCAAGAACAAGGGAAGAAATGCAACATTTTATGAATCTCAATAATAGAGGTCATTTTAGAGTGAAAGTCCTTAATCCTTTGATTAAAGGTGGACTTCTTAAAATGATGTTACCTAATAAACCAACAAGTAAAAATCAAAAATACTATTCCTAGCAACCAGAGGGACAGTTCTTCCGGTGTGGTGGCGTAACAAAAGTTAATAAAAACATCTTTACTGAGTGTGAACTAGAGCGTCATTCAGTTGTTGCAAATTTTGCAACAACTGCGAGTGATAATTTTCTAAGAACTATAGAAAGAAATAAAAGTAACTTGAAAGAAACAATAGGATTAATAAAGTTGTATAATCCTATAGATTTCCTTAGGAAGGAGATGGATATTAATGTTATTGAATGATAAAAGTGGTTTTACAGATAAAGAAATTATTGAAAAAGGGTCTAGAATATTAATTAAGGAACTAGGTTACTCTGGTTTGCTAAGGTTTATAAGACACTCTGAAAATATAAGTAATGAGGACTATGTAAAATTAGGTGATCATGTATTTGAAGAGATGTCTCTAGAAGATATTTATGATGGAGCCACAACCCATTGGGAAAACCGCAAGTAACCAGGGAACAACCAAGGGACAGTTCTTGCGGTTTGATGGGTAATAACCACAGAGATGGTTCTTCTGGTTCAGTGGGGTAACAATAGTAATTACAGTATAATAGAAATCCGTTAGTCACTAATTGACAAGCGGATTCTTTTTATAGGCATTGAACTTTGACAGATTCAAGATAGTATGATAACATAAATATGTAATACATTGTAGCACACATTGTGCGAAGGAGGCATGAAAATGAGTACAATTTCAATAAGACTAAATGATAAAGATGATACATTAATAAGAAAATATGCCCAATTGCATCAAATGGATTTATCTTCTTTTATCCGACAAGCAGTTATTGAAAAAATCGAAGATGAATACGATTTAACACTTTTTAATAAAGTATGGGAAGAAGAACGATATCAGGATAGAATTAGCCATGATGATTTAAAAAAGGCATTGGGTTTATGAAGTACAAAGTTGAATACACCAAAACGGCTGTTAAGCAGTTTAAAAAAATGGATAAAAAAATAGCAACATTTATAATAGCATATATTGAAGAAAAGTTAGTCGGTTGTTCAGATCCTAGACTGTATGGTAAAGCATTACAGGGAAATCTAAGAGACAAGTGGCGCTATCGTGTTGGTGAATATCGTATTTTGGCAAAAATCGAAGATGAAAAGATTCTAATTACAATCATAGAGCTGGGTCACCGCAAAGATATTTATCAATAACAACCGGAACCAGAGGGACAGTTCCTTCGGGTTGTAAGACGTATTAAAAGTTAATACAGTATAAGCAAGACCCGTTAGTCATGAATTTGGCTAGCGGTCATTTTTTACCTATATGTGAAATAGAAGTTTAATAAATACTCTTAGAATCTAAGTCGTTATCGATATTTAGCTTTATGAATTTGTCAATACAATGTAAATACTATGTATTGACTAAATGATTATACTGAATTATAATAATGATAGAATGATAGAAGGGAAGTGATAAGATGAAGCAGACAACAATAAGCATACGTATAGATGATGAATTAAAAAAAGAGATGGAAGAAACTTGTAGAGAACTAGGACTTAATATTACAACAGCTTTTACTATATTTGCAAAGAAAATGAGTCGTGAGCATAGAATTCCTTTTGAAGTATCCATTGATCCTTTTTATAGTGTTAATAATCTAAAAGCAATTGATGAATCGATTGAACAGATTAAACAAGGTAAAGTTATTTCTAAAACAATGGAAGAACTTGAGGCAATGGAAAATGAGTAGATTAATATTTTCAGAACAAGCATGGGAAGAGTATTTATATTGGCAGACTCAAGACAAAAAGACATTAAAAAGAATTAACAAATTACTGAAGGATATAGAACGGAATGGAAATGATGGTATTGGTAAACCAGAGTCGCTTAAATATAGAAAAGGCTGGAGCAAAAGAATAGATGATTGTAATCGACTGGTCTATGATTTAGAAGATGGTTTAATTGAGATTATTCAATGTAAAGGGCATTATGATGATTAAGACAACCAGAGGGACGAGTGTTCTGGTTCGGAAAAAATAAAAGCGTCATTATATAGACGCATAAAAGGTGTTGAATATGAAAATAGAAGGTCTTAAGAAAATAATCAGTAGTGGTGAAAGCATAACTGTAGAATTTAAAGAAAGCTAAAAAAAGTTGAACAAAGATGTATATGAATCAGTTTGCTCCTTGCTCAATCGCTATGGTGGTCACCTTTTCTTAGGCATTAAGGATAATGGTGATATTGCTGGCGTTGACAAAGACTCAGCAGAGCAGATGAAGAAGGATTTTGTAACATCACTTAATAACCCTCAGACTTTAAGTCCTACGTTTTATCTTGCGGTAGAAGATATTGAAGTAGATGGGAAGAAAATCTTATATATTAATATTCCTGAGAGTTCGCAAGTGCATCGTTGCACGGGAAAACATGGCATTACACTTGGCGGCATCTTGATTTTTGGGAAGGAAGAATTAATTCATGCAGCTCTTCCGCATCATAGAACAGACGCTATTTTGAGAAGAGAGAATTTGGATCGTTACGATGACCGGGATGGCATACGGGTAAATCTACTAAGCAGTTATGAAAGATTAATGCAGTTTGTTGCGAAGCACCTCAACGATAAGTTTTATCTTGAAGGTGATCAGCGGGTAAGTTTAAGAGACAAGATTTTCCGGGAAGCTATGACCAATTTATTGATACACAGAGAATTCTCTAATCCTTTCCCAGCAAAATTAATCATAGAGAAGAATAGGGTTTATATTGAGAATAGCAACAAGCCTCACGGAAATGGCATCATCGATCCAGAAAACTTCTCTCCATATCCAAAGAATCCTACACTTGCTAAATTCTTCAAAGAGATAGGTTGGGTGGATAAACTTGGTTCAGGAGTTAGAAACATATATAAATACAATAAGATATACTCTGGAGCAGATCCTGAATTCATCGAAGGGGATATATTCAAAACGATAATTCCTTTGACCAACATGACGGGTGAACATGCTAGTGAACATGCTAGTGAACATGGTGATATTCAAGATGATACGGATAAGCTACTAGAATTTTGTAAAGTACCTAAAACGAGAGTAGAAATTCAGGAGTTTTTGGGCATTAAAAGCCGGAGTTACCTTAGTCAAAATATACTGAGTCCATTGATTAAAGGTGAACTACTTAAATTGACAATCTCAGAAAAACCAAGAAGTCCAAATCAAAAATACTATTCAGATCGATAGCAACCAGAGCAACCAGAGGGACAGTTCTTCCGGTGTGGTGGCGTAACAAAAGTTAATAAAAACATCTTTACTGAGTGTGAACTAGAGCGAGTGATAATTTTCTAAGGACTATAGAAAGAAATAAAAGTAGCTTGAAAGAAACAATAGGATTAATTAAGTTGTATAATCCTATAGATTTCCTTAGGAAGGTGATGGATATTAATGTTATTGAATGATAAAAGCGGTTTTACAGACAAAGAAATAATTGAAAAAGGGTCTAGAATATTAATTAAGGAACTAGGTTACTCTGGTTTTCTAAGGTTTATAAGACACTCTGAAAATATAAGTAATGAGAACTATGTAAAATTAGGTGATCATGTACTTGAAGAGATGTCACTAGATGACATTTATGATGAAGCCACAACCCATTGGGAAAATCGTAAGTAACCAATCAGCAACCAGAGGGACTGTTCTACCGGTTTGATGGCGTAAAAAAAATTAAGGAAACCAAGAACCACAGGGACAGTTCGAGACCACTGAAAAAGTCTCCTTTTCCAAAGCTCAAATAGCTCTTTCATTAAGAAATAAACAGAAGAATGTTTCTTTTACAATAACCACCGATTTTTTTCTTAAAATCGGTGGTTTTCTTTACCACTATCCTTAATATTGTCTTTAGATTTACCGCTAGGGCAGTCAGCTTGGCTTGTGTTGATACACTTCTTAAGCCATATCCTTTGGCTCCATCTAAGTCGTGGAATCGCTTCTGCTCAGCATTCTTACTTTCTATACTGGCTCTTTTATGATACTTTTCTTTAAAGGTATCGTCTTTTTGTTCTTGTGACATACTATAAAATTCAGCGGTATTAAGGCCAACTGACAGTACTTTCTTCTTTGCTTTTTTTCCAGCACATTCTTCTCTGAAATTACATTTTTCACAATCCTTTTTTAAGAAGCTGTACCTGTAACCTTCTCGATAATCTTCTTCTCTTTTGGTCTTATAATACTTTTTATTCCTGAATAACTTTTTGATCGGATAGGTTATATAAATCTTGTAGAATTAATAACTTACACATTAATTCAGGTTCTTTTGCAGTTAGAAAAAAAATAATTTTCAAAAGCTAAATTTCTGCAAATATAGTGTGCCAAAATAAAAAAGTTACCCTATTGACACAACTTGAATATGTAGTATAATGATAGTATCAAAATAAAAAGAATACCCTATTGATACAAGGAGATATTATGGATTATAGCATATACTCACAAAATAAAAAGTTATATAGCGGTGCAGAACGTAAAATAGGCGTTACTGTTGGTAGCGAAGACTATATACTAAAATTTAGAAAAAAAGAACGTTTTCTAACTAGAAATAATCATATATCAGAGTATTTAGGCTGTAGAATCATGGCAACTATGGGGTATGAAGTTCAAGAAACTTATCTTGGTACCTACAAAGGTGAAGAGGTTGTGGCTATAAAAGACTTTGTGGCTAAGGGTCAACAATTCGTTGCATTTAATGATGTTGGTGAGAGTAGCATCGAAGAAGATAGAGAAAAATTCACATATGATTATGAAGGCATTACAGATATCCTTTTGGCTAATAATAAATTAGCTGACCCTCAAAACACGATTAGTCAATTCTGGGAATTATATATACTGGATGCACTTCTTGGTAACTTTGATCGACATGGGGGTAATTGGGGATTCATAAAGGAAAACAATGAATATCGTCTGGCACCAATATTTGACAATGGATCATGTCTTTTCCCAAAAATGATAGATGAAGATGAGATGGCAAAAATTATCGCTGATCAAAGTGAAACAGAAATGAGAGTTTTTACATTTCCAACATCGCAGATATTACTTAATGGGAAAAAGAGTTCCTATTATGAAGTGATTAGTAGCATGGCTTACAAAGAATGTAACGATGCACTTATAAAGGTATATGAACGATTTAATATGGAGGCAATAGTAACAATCATTGATTCAATAAAGCATATCAGTGAGACACATAAAGCTTTCTATAAGCATATGATTAAAAGTAGATTTTCCTTGATAATCAGAGCAACATATGAAAGGATGAATGGAAATTGAAAAAGAAATCTGTCGAAGCGACGATATACTCAATGGACTTATTAGATATAAAATATGCTGTATGCCATCTTACACAAACACATTATGAGGATGACACCTTTGAATATGTATTCAAACCATATTATCAGGTAATAGATTTACTGACACCTGAAACTTTTCAAGGTATACCTGGCCTTAATCTGGAGCTTAGAAAAGAAACTTATCTAAGAGAAAACAAAATTCCAACATTCATATATGAAAGAGTACCCCAGGAGAATAGAGAAGATCTTTGGACCTACCTTGATGAGGCAGGACTTGAGTATATGGACCCTCTTGAATGGCTCATAAGAACAGATTACCAGTATACAGGTGATAATCTTGTTGTTGATCAATATGTCGAGCCAGATACTCAGCTCTCTACAAAAAATATATACCCTGGTCAATCATTCGTGTTTGATAGGGTTACAGATATTGGGAGAAATAACTACCAGCGCCTTAAAATTCTACTTGATATCATAGTAAAATGTGCCACTTTAAAAGCTGGAGATTTCTATATTGACGACTCAAATAGAAAAGTTATCTACGCACTTATTTATCCACTATATATAGTAGAGCAAAGTAAGAGAAGAAAGAAACAAGAAGTTGGTATTGAGATCGCAAAAAAGCAAAAAAAATATATTGGCAGAAAAAAAGTAGCAGTTTCAATACCACTATTAGCTGAAATGATTGATAAGCTTGAAGAGAAAGAGATAACGGTTAAAGACGCCATGGTTAAGCTTGGTATTTCATCAAGAAGTACTTTTTACAGAAGGATAAAGGAGTTCAAAGAGAACTCTGTAGATAAGTAGCAATAATAAAGCAACCAGAGGCAACCAGGGAAAACCAGAGAGGAAAACCACAGGGACGGTTCTTCCGGCTCAGTGGGGTAACAAAAGTTAACACAGTATAATAGAGACCCGTTAGTCATGAATTTTGTACCGACCCCCAAAAGTTAGACCTAAAAATCTAACAATTGGAGGTCGGTTTTTTATGGCAAAATACAGTTGCGAATTTAAGAAAGAAGTTGTCAATGCCTACTTAAATGGAGAAGGTGGACACCGGTATCTTGCAGAAAAATATGGCATTTAACATTGACCACACCCTATTCAGTAGGGTATAATTACTAATGGGGTATATAATATGACAAGAGAGTTTATAAGAACGAATGAGTTTGAAAAGCGTTGTAAATCACTAGGTTTATCTGAAGATAACATTAGAGAACTAGAAAGTTTTCTTTGTCTTTATCCTGAAGCAGGAGACCTGATACAAGGAACAGGTGGGCTGAGAAAACTAAGATGGTCATTACCGGATACTGGAAAAAGTGGCGGGATAAGAGTAGTCTATGTTGACTTTGCATTTTATGAGAAAATATACTTTATATCAGCCTACTCAAAATCTGAAAAAGTCAATTTATCAAAAGAAGCGTGTAACCAAATTAAGAAATATATTAAGTTACTTAATGATGAAATAAGAAAGAAGTGATTGGATGGATGTAACAAAAAGTATTTTTCAAGGATTAGCAGAATCTATAGAATATGAAAAAGGGGATAAAACTAAAGGTAATCGTCATGTAGTTGAGATTGCCGATTTACCCCATTTTCATGGAGGACAGATTAAAGAAATCAGAACAATGAAGAAGTTAAGTCAAGCGGCCTTTGCCAGAGCATTAGGTGTAGCAACAAAAACAGTTGAAGCATGGGAAGCTGATAAAAACATTCCTTCTGGGCCAGTTCAACGAATATTAAGTATGATCAATCAAGATCAAGAGATACTTGAGAAAAGTAAAATATTAATGGTGAAGTAAAACCAAACAACCAAAACCAAACAACCAAAACCAAACAACCAAAACAACTAGGGGCGGTTCTTCCGGCTCAGTGGGGTAACAAAAGTTAATACAGTATAAAAGAGACCCGTTAGTCATGAATTTGGCTAGCGGGTATTTTTAGCTGAAAAAGATATTACGCGCTTCGCAAGTAATCTATAATCACCCGTATGTATACAACTATAAATATGTCGCTCGTTACAGTTCACACCCTAGCCAGTCTGAGAATAAAGAAATACCAGTATCAATGATTCGTAATAATGAAAATAAGTAAGGCATAAGGAAAATAGATAATCAATTTTAATAAATATTAGCTAAAATAGTAGCAATAAATTGACGCAATAGCTAAAAAGGAATATAATATATATTATATTTTAGAGGTGAGGTGATTGTTTGAAAATATCAACAACGACGTTACAGAACGCTTTTGGTAAATATTTAAAATTAGCCAGTGATGGGTCGACAATCTATATCGAGAAAAATCAAAAGCCTATAGCGGTACTAAAGGGCATCGGCGAGGAAGAACGATTTTACTTACGAGAAGAAGCGGCAGACTATGAAACGGTTAGACGCTATTCTTATGAGGAGTTTTTGGATCTTACAGGTGAAGAAGAGTCTGAGAAGCAATATGAGTTGATTGACGGACAGATCTATATGATGAGTTCACCATTGTTTCCACATCAAGTTGCGGTCAATGAGATTTTCGTCCAGATTTATAATTGGTTCAAAGGAAAGCCTTGTCGGCCATTAACAGCCCCTTTTGATGTAAAGTTATATAATGAAGCAAAATCATTTAAGGATGACCCCAATGTGGTGCAACCAGATATATTGGTGATCTGTGACCCTGAGATGATTAATGAGAAAGGTTCCTATGATGGCATTCCCACCTTAGTTGTGGAAGTGCTCTCCAAATCAACTAAGTCTAAAGATATGATGATTAAGTCAAACCTGTATATGCGAAGTGGTGTCTCGGAGTATTGGATTGTTGATACGGAAAATCAACAGATCATCGTCTACAGTTTTGAGAACCGAAAGCTGGCACAGAATAAAGCCTATACCAGATTTCAACAAGTTACTTCCGTGGTTTTCGAGGGGCTAGTTATTGATACAGAGGATGTATTTATCGATTAAGTAACGAGAGAGACAGTTCCTACGGTGCGGTAACGTTACAGAGTTAATACTGTATAAGTGATACCTGTTAGTCATGAATTTGACGAGTGGGCTTTTAATTATTCATGGAAAAGTCTTTTATAAAAGACATTAAAAAGAATTATCACAGCAAAGTCTTGTATAAAAGACCTTGCTGTGATACTATTATTTTGAGGTGATACAATTGCAGATAAGAAGAACTTTCTATTTAGATAAGATCCAATCAGTTCTTGGGAAGCAAGTTATTAAAGTGCTACTTGGTATGCGTCGTGTTGGCAAATCTACTTTACTCATGCAGATTCAGGAAGAACTCATTAAACAAGGTGTAGCTAAGGAGCAGATCATTAGTATCAATTTTGAATGGATGCAATTTGAGCCGATTAAAGATTATACAATGCTAAATAAATATATTCGTGAGAAAATGGTATCCGATAAAAAATACTATGTATTTCTTGACGAACTACAAGAAGTAAGTGGGTTTGAAAAAGTCGTCAATTCACTGAATGCAGAAGGTATTGCAGAGGTATTCATTACGGGCTCAAATTCAAGACTTCTTTCAGGAGAGCTTGCGACCTATTTGACGGGCAGATTTTATTCTATTGAGGTATTACCATTATCCTTTTCTGAACTTATTTCAGTAAAAGGAGATGATAAAAAAGACGAAGTATTTCTTAGTTATTTACGAGCAGGTGGGATGCCCGGTACATTACAGTTTGAAGACCGTGATACAAGGAAGAATTACTTGATGGATATGTACCATTCAATATTGTTAAGAGATATTGTTAAACGGCATAATATTAGAGATGTAGAACTTCTTCAAAGGTTTATGATGTATATGATGCGTAATATAAGTCAGATTTTTTCAGCAGTTTCAATAACAAAATATCTAAAGAATGAAGGCCGCCGTTTATCTAAGGAGACCATTTACAATTACATTGATGCTGCAAAAAGTGCATTTTTAGTACATGGTATTCCAAGGTATAATATAAAAGGGAAAGAAATCCTTAAAACGAATGAGAAGTATTTTATGAATGATCTAGGATTTCGATCAATATACTTCAACAATGAACAGGATATCGGGCAAGCACTTGAAAATATTGTATATCTTGAATTAAGGCGAAGAGGCTATACGATTTATATAGGTAAGCTTGAAGATCAAGAGGTGGATTTTATAGCTGAAAAAGGTTCTAATAAGATATATATACAGGTTGCTTATCTTCTGGCAGAGGCATCCACGATTGAAAGAGAGTTTTCTGTACTTGAAGCCATAGCAGATAACCATGAAAAATTAGTCCTATCTATGGATAAAGTTGACCGCTCAAGAAACGGTATTATTCATAAAAACATTGTAGATTTTTTATTACAGTAAGATCAGAGGGACGGTTCTTCCGGTTCGCATTAGTGAAAAGGAATCTATAGTATCAAAAGGAATCAAGAGGCAGATTTCTGAATCAATTGCAAGAAAGGATATATTATGAGCAAGCATAAAATATACACGATGAGCGTAGCGAATGTTTATCCCCATTATATTACTAAGGCAGAGAAAAAAGGACGAACCAAATCAGAAGTGGATGAAGTCATCCGATGGTTGACTGGCTATAGTCAAGAAGCGCTTGAAGAACTACTGGAAAATCAGACAGATTTTGAAACATTCTTCGCCAAAGCACCTCAAATGAATCCTTTAAGGCATTTGATCAAAGGTGTGATTTGTGGTATTCGTGTTGAAAATATTGAGGAACCATTAATGCAGGAAATTCGCTATATGGATAAGCTAATAGATGAGTTGGCAAAGGGAAAAGCAATGGAAAAGATTTTGAGAAAATAGAATTCAGAGAAAAACCAAGGTTTAGCTAACTTTTGTCAAGTTTTTTATTCTCAAAAGCCACTCTACGTTCAATTTCAACCATGAGTTCTGAAAAGTCGCTTAAATCTAGTGACTGCGCCCCGTCGGACAAAGCTTCTGCTGGGTTATTATGGGTTTCAATGAGTATCCCATCAGCGCCAATTGCAATGGCCGCCTTTGTTAAAGGCGCTACGAGAGAACGCATACCGCCTGCATGGCTAGGGTCAATAATGACTGGGAGATGACTTAATTTTTTTAACAAGGGCACAGCGGATATATCTAATGTATTTCGCGTCATGGTTTCAATGGTTCTAATGCCACGCTCACATAATATGATGTTAGAATTACCACCTGTCATAATGTATTCAGCACTCATTAAAAATTCTTCTATGGTTGATGCCAAACCACGTTTAAGTAGAATTGCTTTTTTGCAGAGCCCTAATTCTCGAAGCATGTCAAAATTCTGCATATTTCGTGCACCCACTTGAATCACATCCACATCTTCAAATAGGTCAAACTGGCTAAGACTGGTCAACTCAGACACAATGGGTAGGCCTGTTTCTTTTTTTGCTTGAAGGAGTAACTGAATGCCTTCAGCATGAAGTCCCTGAAAAGCATATGGGGAAGATCTCGGTTTGAAAGCCCCTCCTCTTAGTAAAGTTGCTCCACTCAGTTTGACAGCACGGGCTATTTCCATGATTTGATTTTCGTTCTCAACAGAACAGGGTCCGGCGATAACCTGAAAGAGGCCTTCTCCAAAAGTTGTCGGTCCTACTTTAACATAAGTATTCTCTGGTTGGAATTTACGATTTACCATTTTAAAAGGTTCTGTGATACGTTTACCATACTCAACGATCACATTAGTTTCTGTAATCTGGTCAACATCAAGGATACTTGTATTCCCAACTAAACCCACTACTTGATAGTCCGTTCCAAAGCTATAAAGTGTCTTAAACCCTTTGTCCTCAAAGATTTTTCTAAAGGCATCTACTTTACTTTTTTCGACATTTTGCTTCATTACAAATATCATAATCTTTCTCCTCTTCTAATTAGGTTCTTTTCTGGTTATTAGTAAATAAAAAAGAAGGCAGCCTTTTGTTTCCAAAAGTCACCTTCTAATACTCAATATAATCTAATACATCTTTTTATAGATTAGCTAGTGAGAATATAAGTTGATTTTGGACAATAAAAACGGACGCTTTCTTGCCAGAAGCGCCAAACAAAATTAGTATATAATTTTGTTGTCATTCTATTGAACTTAATCATCTTATAACCTCTTTACTAAGTGGTAGTATCATGTATAATATTATGTGTAAGTTTAAAGCAAATTACTATTTTTGTCAAGAATCAACCGTTTCCTTGTCAATGGATAAAGATAGTGACATAATAAGATTAGGACATATTAATGCTAAGATTCCTGGATTAGGAGATGGCAATATTTGATGAAAATAACCAACAAAAAAGTTGCCCGGGTCTTTGACACTTGCCGAAGTAACTAAAACAGCGAAAACCTTATAACAAGCCTATTTAGGCTTATTTTTTTGTCAAATTCTACTCTTTTCATTTACGTTCTACTACGTTCTATGATATAATATAGGGTATTAGGAGGTGTTGTTATGAGGCTGAAAGTTGTAAATTCTAAAAATGTTCAATTATTATATGTCATAGAAACTATTTATGTTGATGGAAAACAAAAA
Source organism: Petrocella atlantisensis (assembly GCF_900538275.1). Classification (GTDB taxonomy): domain Bacteria; phylum Bacillota; class Clostridia; order Lachnospirales; family Vallitaleaceae; genus Petrocella; species Petrocella atlantisensis. The sequence continues at coordinate 2,126,196 of NZ_LR130778.1, forward strand.
ACTAGAACCGTCGAAAAACTTGGCAGATATTCTGATTTAGAAAAAAAGCTAAATGGTGCTAATCCCATAGAGTGGGCCAAAAAGTATATCGAAGATCTTAATCGCCAAGAAAAAGAACAAAAACGTGAGGTTATTATCAAGCTTAGGCAATCCACGCTTATTGATAAAGAGATTCAACGTTCCTACAACGGTGGCTATCTTTTCTTCAACAGATTTATTACCAGTTAGGGCTTCATAAGATTTGTAACGATATTTCTTCAAGGCACAAGTTCACCTATGACCTTAACGGTATTCTCTCTCGTTTGATTTACGGAAGAATTCTTTTTCCTTCTTCCAAGCTTTGCACCTTTGAATCTTCTAAACGTCTTCTCGAACAGCCAAACTTTGAATTACAGAACATTTACAGGTCTTTAGAAGTTATCGCTAAGGAATCCGATTTCATACAATCACAGCTTTACAAAAACAGTCTAGCAGTTTCTAAACGTAATGATCGAATTCTTTATTATGACTGTACCAACTACTTTTTTGAGATTGAACAAGAAGATGGCCTTAAACAATATGGACCCTCCAAAGAAAACCGTCCTAACCCTATTGTAGAAATGGGCTTGTTTATGGATGGAGATGGTATTCCTCTCGCTTTTAACATTCACAGTGGCAATACCAATGAGCAGGTGACTCTAAAGCCTTTAGAAAAGCAAATTATCGAAGACTTCAAACTATCCAAGTTTGTTGTATGTACTGATGCCGGCTTATCTTCAAATGCAAATAGGAAGTTTAATAATATAAATGGACGTTCTTTTATTACAACTCAATCCATCAAAAACTTAAGCAGTTTTAAAAGAGTGGGCTTTAGAACCAACTGGATGGAGGCACAATGATTCCAAAGAAACCTTTGATTTAAACCTGTTTGATGAAAATGAAAGTCTTTGTGAGCAATATAAGAATATGACCTTTTATAAAGAGAGATGGATTAAAGAGAATGATCTTGAGCAAAAACTGATTGTCACCTTTTCTCTTAAATACCGTTATTATCAACGTCAGATCAGAAACAAACAACTTGAACGTGCCACAAAACTCATTAGCACTAACCCAAAAAGTATAGGTAAGAAAAGACAAAATGATTATAAACGATTTATCGCTTCCACCAATGTTACAAGTGATGGTGAAGTTGCAGAAGAGACACTTTACCATCTTAATTCAAATACTGTTGCTGAGGAAAGTATCTATGACGGCTTCTATGCAGTATGTACTAACCTTGACGAAGATGCTTCTGAAATAGCTAGAATTAACCACCGACGTTGGGAAGTTGAAGAATGTTTTAGAATTATGAAGAGCGAGTTTAAAGCAAGGCCTGTTTATCTTCAAAGAGACGACCGTATAAAAGCGCATTTTACAACCTGTTTTCTAGCACTTGTTTTATATAGATATCTGGAGAAAGACCTAGACAACCAGTTTACAACGAACGAAATCGTCGGCCAGTTAAAGGATATGAACTTCTATTGCGTTCCTGGACAGGGTTTTATTCCGACCTATACACGTACTGATTTTACAGATGCACTACATGATACCTATGGATTTAGAACAGACTATCAGATTGTCAGCGACAAAGAAATGAAAAATATATACAAAAAGACTAAAAAGTAAAAAAAGTACGCAAAAATTAATGACATATAAAAAGCTTGAAGCCCCTATTTATAAGGGATTTCAAGCTTTTTCTGTTTCACAACTGTCAAAGACAGGATTATGTGTAAGTTTAAAGCAAATTACTATTTTTGTCAAGAACCAACCGTTTCCTTGTCAATGGATAAAGATAGTGACATAATAAGATTAGGACATATTAATGCTAAGATTCCTGGATTAGGAGATGGCAATATTTGATGAAAATAACCAACAAAAAAGTTGCCCTACACTGGTACTTTGCAATATATTTAATCGTTGCTACCATAGCCTTATTAGATTTTAAGATTGGTGGTATGATTAGTCTGTATATGCTATATCTATTACCGATTGGTTTTATAGGTATCTATGGAAATCGGTTACAAGCGATAATGTTATCAATCGTGTGTGGTGGAGTGTGGATTTTAGTAGATAATAGCCTAGGTATATTATCTTTTGAAAACAGTTTTTCATGGGTTGAAATCATCTCGAGATTAATACTATTAATATTCATTGCATATATTATTGGTTCTTATCGAATAGCTTATCAAGCTTTACTACAACAAGCGTATAGAGATGAAAAAACTGGGGCATATAATTATAGTGCTTTTCTAGAAATAGGAACAAAATACTTAAAAGTAGTAAGTCGTTCTAACGAGGTTGCTTCTTTAGCCTATTTTGATATGGATAATTTTAAGATTATCAATGATAGCTATGGTCACTCTACGGGCGACAAAGTTCTATTACAGTTTTCAAATATTGTTATGAAGCATGTTCGTAGTTCGGATTTGTTTGCACGGATTGGTGGTGATGAGTTTATTGTTTTATTTATTGGAAGCGATGCAGATCAATCAAGAGATAATCTTGAAAAGATTAAGTTTGAGTTTAACGCATTGATGGCGAATAACAATTATCCTACTACCGTTAGTATTGGACTCATTGACATTACAAAAGATAAGAGTCTTGAAGTTATGATTATGGAAGCTGATTTAATGATGTATGAAGCAAAAAGTAAAGGCAAAAACACCATCAACCAGGGGGATGGTTCTTCCGGTTCGACGGTGTAACAAAAGTTAATAAAGTATAAGTTAGACCCGTTAATCAAGAATTTGGTTAGCGGGTATTTTTGTCATGTAATATAAGGAATTGACAACCTTAGCGCTTCTGATATAATAATTATCATAGTGATAGACTGACTATCAATCAAGGAGATGTTCTTATGAGTCTTAAAAACAAACGCATGAATGAAATAAATAAGCAGAAAGAAAAGAGAAAAGAAGATATATTAGCCGCCGCCATAGAGGTGTTTAAGGAAAAAAGCATTCGATCAGCAAAAATGACAGATATTGCCTTAAAATCAGAAGTAGGGGTTGCAACGGTGTATCGTTATTTTAAAACTAAGCTTGATCTTGTAATTGAAGCGGTAAATTGGATGTGTAAAGAAGAAATGCAGTTGATGTTAGTACCTTTTGAAGATGATGGTTATAAGAGCATGAATGGCTTTGAGCAAGTATCTTTTATTTTGAAGCTCTTTATTTTGCTGTATGAAGTGTATCCGGATTTTGTTGCGTTGCTTGAGCAATTTGATAATTATGTTGTTGAAGAACAGATTGGCCTAGAACAGTTAGAGAATTATGAAAAAAATATTATCGACTTGAAAGAGATAACATTTGGCGCAATGGAGCGAGGTAAAAAAGATGGATCGATAAAAATGGATATCGACAACAACATCTTTTATACGACCATTACCCATAGTCTGATGAGCTTATCACAAAAACTGATTCTAAGAGGTAATATCTTGAAAAGCGACAGTGAAGTAAATGGTAAGAAACAGTTGGCGTTATTAATAGAAATGGCTGAAGGTTACATCAAAAACTAGAATTGCGGAGGGGCAAATGAAAGAAAAATTACCGTTTTCGAAACAAATGGCTTATGCGCTTGGACAATTGGGATGGTCTTTACTATCTGGCATCATCGGTACTTACCTCATTTTTTACTATATTCCTACGGAAAAATCGGGGATTATGGTGGCAATACCTCAAATAGCGTTTTTTGGCTTTTTAACAATCATTGGTATGATTACAATGCTAGGTAGATTCTTTGACGCAGTAACTGATCCTTGGATTGCAACATTAAGTGACCGTTGCAGATCTAAAAAAGGACGACGCATTACTTATATGAGAAGAGCGGCGGTGCCTTTTGCGGTGTTGACGGTGTTGGTTTTTTGGAACCCTATCAATGGTGAAAGCATTTTTAACGCCATTTTTCTATCGGTGTCTCTACTCTTGTTTTATTTGTTTTTTACGATGTATGTAACACCATATATGGCTTTGTTATCTGAACTTGGACATACACCACAAGAGCGACTCAATCTATCAACCTACATATCCGTCACCTGGTTCTTAGGATTTGCATTAGCATCTCAGGCACCATCCTTGTGGAATATATTCGTAGATATGGGTTTGAATAAACAAAATTCCATTCGACTGACATTCATAGTTTTTGCCGCCATCGGACTAATATTTTTATTGATACCTGTATTTACAATAGATGAGAAACGCTATTGTGAATCTGTCCCCTCAGACATTAAAATGATTGAATCCATCAAAGCGACTTTCCGAAACCGTGAGTTTACGATTTTCGTCATGTCAGATCTGGTATATTGGGTGGCCATTACGGTATTTCAAAATGCACTGCTATATTATATAACCGTTTTATTAGATCGACCGGAAGAGATGTTAGGTATCTTGTTTATCTTATTGGGTGTAGGCTCTTTCATCTTTTATGCACCGGTTAACCTATTGGCTAAAAAATTCGGCAAGAAAAGGCTACTGATTTTTGCGTTCGTTATGTTTATTGTAGCCTATACATATAGTATTTTCCTCGGGAAACTACCTTTTTCACCTACACTTCAAGCCTATATTTTGGTCATTATTGCCTCAATTCCAATGGCGATATTTGGTATCTTACCAAACGTTGTCATCGCTGATATTGCAGAATATGATGGGATTATGACAGGTACTAGAAGAGAAGGTATGTTCTTTGGAACACGTACTTTTGTGTCCAAGATTGGTCAAATGATATCCATGTTGATACTAAGTGCTTTACTTTTATTGAGGCAAAATGGTAATAATGAAATCGGTATTCGTTTGACAGCAGTTTTTGCTGCTGTGTTTTGTGTGATTGGTCTAATACTCTTATTGATGTATAATGAAGATAAAATATTAAATGGCTTAGCTGACCAGGACTGACCGGAGGGACGGTTCTTTTGGTTCGATTATTCGTCCGATTTCATTTACTGTTGACTTGAAAAAAGTTAAATGTTAAGGTTACTTATGGGTATTAAAAACCCAGTAGGGACGGTTCTTCTGGCGCATTCAATAAATTATAGGGAGGGAATACGATGAATAAAAAAATAGCTCCAATCATTGTGGTGGGGTTACTTACATTGTACTTGCTTGGTTATTTGATTATGATGCTGACAGGCATGATGGTAGATACACCTGGTGTCATTAAACTGGTTTTGGGATTAATCGCAGTCATGATTGTGATTATAATTGGGGCGCTTATTTATACACTTAAAATTAGATTAAAAGAGATTGATAAGGAGGATGACGATGATCTTAGTAAATACTGATTATATCACAGGGAAAGAATTTGAAATGTTGGGGATTGTTAAAGGTAGTACAATCCAATCCAAACATATGGGAAAAGACATCATGGCCGGACTTAAAACCATGGTGGGTGGAGAACTAACCAGTTACAATGAGATGATGAATGACGCAAGAGCGCTAGGTACCAAAAGAATGGTAGAGGAAGCAGAGGCCATGGGCGCAGATGCTGTTGTTAATGTTCGCTATGCTTCCAGTGCTATTATGCAAGGTGCTGCAGAAGTCATTGTATATGGTACAGCAGTTAAATTCATTTAACTAGGGACCAGAGGCAGGGACCAGAGGACGGTTCTTCCGGCTCCAAGAAAATAATTCTTATGTAAAAAAACCATTAGCGAATACCGCTAGTGGTTTTTATTATGGTGTAACGCAGATGTCACAGAGATGTTCGTCATATGTAACGGCTATTTTATATAATGTATCTAGTAGTAACAATAATGAATGATTTGGTTAACCCCGTTTTCCTTAAAATGAGGCTGAAAATAGCGTACTTACCGCCAGAATCGTGTAAGGATAAAAAATACTAAAATGAGGTGAGCTTATGAAAAAAATGAAAAAAGTAGTATCATTGGCAATAGCGTTATCATTAATGCTTAGTAGTATGAATGTAGTTAACGCCGAAACTGAACCAGCAACTCCAACTTTGGACATTGCTACAACTACAGTTGATGAAACATCTGCAGAAGCTTCTTGGTCTGTAACGTTCCCAGATGATAGCTATATTCTGGATGGTTATGACTATCAATTAAGTGGAAAAGGCAAAGTTAAAGATGTAATGACAACTTCAGCCATCTTTAATGACTTAACAGCAGGTACAGGTTATTCGTTAACGGTTGACGCTCATTACTCAAAAGTCGAGGATGATCAAAGCATATTTGAGATAGAAACAAAAGACTTTGAAGTAGAAACGACTAAAGAATCTAGCATAAAGAATATTAATATTTGGAGAAGAGAGATTGAGGGCACTACAGAGTATGCTCTATCTACAAGTAATAATAGCACGAGATATGAAACCGTTGAGGAAGCTTTAGAAGCGGCTTTAGAAGAAGAAGAAGTGAATTATGAATCTTTGGAGTCCTATACAACCTTAGAGTTTAAAACCAATGAAGGTGAAGGATGGGAAAAATCCGAAAAAATTACTGTAGTGGTCATTCAAAAACAAATGGAAACAGAAACCAGATACCGAGTCAAAGGTAGTGAGGATGAATACAATACAGATCTTGACGAAGTAGTTGAGACTCAAGCAGAAAGCTATGAGTATGATGAATGGGTTATTGATAATGATGATTTTGTCTATACAGTTACACGAGTGACAAAAGGTACAGTTTCAAATACAGCAGAAGTATCTTTACCAGTTAACTTATGGATGGCAGCAGATGATGGAGCAAGGCTTTATATTGACGGGCAAGAAAGAGCCGGCTTATTAAAAAAATGGAATGCACCAAGCAATTACAACAAAGCAAATTTATTTTATATTCATGACTTAAGTAGAAATCCATTTTTAGCAGCAAAAGCATGGGACGGTCCTGAGGAAAATGGTCAAGGAAACAAAACCATTGCAGGGTTTAAAATGGTACTTGAAGTTCGTGATGATGAGTATAGCGTTACAGACGAAACTTGGTATTACTACTTAGGCAAAGGCGCACCAGAAGAAGATGCAGCAGGAAATAGCTGGTATGAAGAAGCGTATATGGCGGATGCGGATCTTTGGACAACGGTGACAGTTATTGGAAATCCTAATGGTGCTTGGGCAAAAAGCGATAAGTTCCCTGCAGACGGTGACTATATTTGGACACCTTCTTATCAGCATATTGGGCAAAATAAAATCGATACACCAGTGTATTTTAGAAATGCTCCAACACAAGTTCCCATAGATTATTTTGACATTACGATTACACCAGTTATTAAAGAACGTACAGAGGACAACATTATCAATAACCCATCAGCTGGTAGCATCAAAGCTACTTTTGGAGAGACAACAGCTCAATCTAGTGGCGATACCATAAGTGCTACTTTACCAGATGGCACAGTTATTACTTTTGAAGCAATAGCTTCTGAGGGTTACAGATTTGTATCTTGGCTGTATAACTTGAATAACGAATTGGATGAAGGCGATGATGGCTATAGACCTAATCCAAGAGATATAACGGTTTCAAGTTCATCTAAAAGTTTTGGACCGACACCTGTATTTGAAGCTATCCCAACATATAATGTAATGGCTACAACCGAACAACCGGATAGAGGAACTGCAGGTCCATCAGAACAAACTGTTGAGGAAAATGGTAATGCTACAGTGACAGCAGAAGCTCACGATGGGTTCTATTTCATTCATTGGACAGACGAACAAGGAGAAGTTGTTTCAACAGAAGCAGAGTACACTGTGAATAATATTGAAAGTGATATGACGTTCTACGCGGTCTTTGGTGAAGATACGGAGCCTGATAACCCAGAACCTAGAAGAAGAAGACCGGCATCAGAACCAGAACAGGAAGAAGAACCAGAACCAGAAGAAGAAACTCAAGTAGTTCTAGATCTTGAAGATGAAGCAACCCCTGAAGCATTACCGGAAGCAGAAGTTGTTGAACCGGTAGTAGCTGTAGAGATCTTAGATGAAGAGATCCCAGAAGCAGATGGCAGTGATGCTATGGAAATGCCAAAGACTTCCGGTATTCCAATGGGTATATTCTACGGATTAGGTATTGCAGTATCCGGTCTTGGTTTTAAAATCAAAAAAAGAAGCTAACTAGAAGCCAATCAGGGGGACAGTTCTTTTGGTTAGAACATAACTTAGAATCTTAATCAAGGTCCGTTAGTCACTTATTTGGCTAACGGATCTTTTGGTAATGAGAGTTATCAAAAGGAGCGGTTTCTTTGGCTAGATATTATTCCAATCAAATACCTTTAAATATAGGTTAAGATGCTTTATAATAAGGAATAGAACAACGGAATATAATGTAATAGTGGCTTTAGAGATAAATATGAAGGGGTAAATAGGCAGGTCAGTTGACATAGTCTATCAGAGTGCGCGAGATGTTTAAAAAGATGGTTATCTGTGTGTGGGTAGGGATGATGGTTCTAATAGCTATGAACCCTGTCCTTTATGCCAATAATCAGGAAGAAAAAGAAATAGAATCAGTAGAATCAGATGGCTTATTAATGGTACATTTAAGTGAGGATGGCGTTTTACAAGTGTATATGGATTCTGTTGATCTTAAGTTGACTTTCGATCGCGTTGGGATTAACGGACTCTACGGCTTAAGTCGCTTATCGCTATCAAAGGTACCACAGATGGGGGATTATCATAAGATGGAGGTTGGTACGGATTGGATTAGCCCCTATATGATGCGCGCCCTTGATATGGAGGACCTTGATTCACCTTTTTATACAGGTGGCTGGCACGGTTCTAATGGAGATGATACAGGAGAAATAACAGCATATACAGATTATGTGAGCTTTTATGTTGATAGCCATCCACTTTATACAGATACATGGATGGTCTGTAAGAGTCTAACCTTACAAGTGGTCAATCAGGTACAAGCTTATAATGATGACACCTCAACCCTTGAAGAGATTATTACTTATACAATAGAAAACGATAAGGTCGACATCCAAGTGGATGCAAGAGCAAATAAGCCTCTAGAGATCACCCAATATTTTGGACTCCAGACGCAAAACAGTTGGTGGGATTCTATAAGATATTATGACCTAATGGGAACTTATACAGAAAGCACGACCTATCTAAACAGCTATGCCTTACCAAAAAATAGGCAGACGGTACATCAGTTTCAGCTTAGGTCCAGTGGACTAGCGCCTTTACTTACAGCGGGTATGTTGACAGATGGTCTGGGTAGCTTGGGGTATCTTCAAGAGGATAAACCGACTTGTTTTACTAGAGGTTATGGTAAAACTTATTTTAATCTAATCAGTGGGAAGCCTTTGCTATTAGATGAGGAAGATCACTTTACCTGGCGAGGATTTTATCAGTTTGAGCCATCTGAGCCGGTGGAACCGGTAATCTCAGAGACACTTGCACAAGAATAGCGAACAGAGTAGGGAACAGGGACGGTTCTTATGGTTCCAAAAATATATAGTAGTAAAAATCAAGAAAGGCTGATTATGGACAATAGAGCCACTGGGAAAAATAAGAGAGCTAGCGAAATGATTCACACCTTCACAATCTATGAGGTAAAAGAACTTCAAGATACACAGGATAAGTTTGTTAAGTATTCAGGTCTATCCAATATCGTATTTGACTTGAGTGGGACTCCTGTAACGAGCATCGGAGAAGAAAGCAATCTGCTAGAAGATTTCATTCAGCGGATCAAAACACAAAGTGATCTTTTCTTTAGTGCGAGGTCAATGGAGAAAATCTACTTCAAGGATCATTTGCAAGTATATTTATGTAAGGCATCTGAAAAGTTATACGGTGTTATTGACTTAATGGCACACGGGAAAAAAGTAGCCAGTTGGTTGATTCAAGATGTCTACAAAATAGAGAATCTAGATAGTGGTTATAATCTTGACCCAGTAATATCTAATTTTATAACCATATGTCACATGCTACACCTTCAAATAGAGCAGCTTGAAAAACAGGCTGTACTTCGAATGTGCCTACAATATGAAAAGGATAAACTTAAAAAGAGTCAAAGGCGTTAATTTTTATCTTTTCTTAATGGTCAATGTATAAGCCGATATGTTATGATGCAACCAAGGGTGATGACATCCTGATGAACCTTGAAGATATGAGAAAGCTTATATAAGCGGACTTGTTTGGAGGATATTATGGCAGATACAGATACATTTCCATCAATGGAAGCGATAAGGGATATGTTAGATGATATACAAGAAGACTTACCACCCATACTTTTTGAGGAGCTTAATGGCGGTGTGCTATTACTGCCGGAACATAAGCTACATCCGGAGAGCCGTAAAGAAGATAAGCTATATATAAAAGGTGAGTACCATCGTAGTCGTACGCTTGGCAGACAGATTATCATCTATTATGGTACCTTCAAAAAGCTTTATGAGACAAAATCAGAGAAAAAAATCTATAAAGAGTTAAAAAAGACTTTGCACCATGAGTTTGTACATCATATTGAATCTTTAGGTGGAGAAATAGATCTTGAGATTGATGACGCCATCCGACTGGAAGCGTATAGACGTAAAAAACGCATCAAAAAAGAGGAATAAATAACAAGTTATAAGAATAATCTTAAAGAAAAAAAGTTATGTTATGGGTAGATGAAGAATCACCTAAGGACATGGCTTTTTATTTTATTCGTTAGGAAAATCGCTTATATGACATTTTGATAAATCATTGTCCTAAGCCATTGAATTCTAAAAAAGTGAATGCTATACTTATAAGAGATTTAGCAGATTACCACCATTTACGGAACGTATTGAGTACTATAACGTCTAATGGATGAGTAAAGAATTATAATGGAGGGTACACACATGAAAAAATCAATCAGTAAAATAGTTTTATCCATGCTTGTACTTGTTGTATCCATGGGCTTTGGACCAAAAGCTCAAGCAGCAAGTATTTTTTCTGACACAAATAGACACTGGGCAGAGACGGACATCTACAAAGGCGTTACAGAAGGTTTTATAAAAGGTTACACGGATGGAACTTTCAAGCCGGATCAACCGGTAACAAGAGCTGAATTCAGCAAGATGCTCAACCAGGCTCTAGGTGTGACGGCTACAGTTAGCATCACCATGAAAGACCTAAAGACCACAGATTGGTATTATAATGAAGTTAGAAAAGCGGTTGCAGCCGGCTACATTAACGGCTATACCGATAATACTTTTAAACCTGAGAACAACATTACTAGACAAGAAGCAGCCAGTATGATTGCTAAGGTTATACCCAACTACGGTACAACCACGAGGCTTACAGGTATCCTAGATACGGATGATATATCCAATTGGGCAGAAGATAGCGTCGAAGCGGTATTTGCTCGAGGTTATATAACAGGTGACAACCGTAAGATGTACCGTCCCCTTGGTGCTCTTACCAGAGCAGAAGCCTGTGTCATCTTATTAAGACTTCTTGACGGGGAACAGGTCGTAACAAGTTCTAATTATGTCATCGACGATGAAGGCACTACAAAAAGTAGGACCATTTATACCAATAACCTAACCATCCATAAAGATGTGGATGATGGCGATGTTGATCTTGACCGTGTTGTTGTCCTTGGAACACTAACGGTTCAAGGTGGTGGCGATAATACCATCGAGATTGAGGATTCCAGAATCCGTAACATGAATGTGGAAAAAACATCCGGAGATGTTAGAGTACTTCTTAGAGGGAATACAACGGTTGATACAACCACAGCAAAATACGGCAGTACATTGGAACAAGTCAGCATGAGTGGCGCAGGTTACAAGAGTCTAAGACTAGATGGTAGTAGTCTAAGCAAGCAGGAAACCATTCTAAAAGGAACGTTTCCAAGTGTCGTGGTGGATGATACGGTCTTGTTAACCCTTTCCTCGGGTAAAATCACAGATCTTAGAGTGAATTCTGGTTCTTCTGATAGTGTTATCAACTTAGCCAGCGGTACGACTGTGACCAATACAGATGTGTATTCAAGAGCAAGTTTTACCGGTACGGGCAAGATTTCAACTCTAAAAGCCTATGCCAATGACATCACTTATGAAACGAAGCCAAGTAAGATTACTACGGGGAGCTCTTTATCTAGGCCACCGGAACTTGGAGAAGATACAGAGGGTCCTGTACCGACGTTCACACCAAAATCAGATGCAACAAACGTAGCAACCAATACAAAAATAGTTATTACCTTTAATGAAGCCATCTATCTAGACAGAGGCGGTCGGGTTTATGCCGATGACATTGAAGACATTTTTGAGATTAGAGAAGATAGGACCACAGGTACTAGAATCAGCTTTACTGGTACAATCAGTTCGGACCGTAAAACCGTAACGTTAACACCGGATGAAATCTTAGATATGAGTACCTATTATTATATTATATTGTTAGACGAAGTTATAGAAGACGCTGAAGGCAATGAAAATGAAGAAGAGACTTCAAAATTCAGAACAGGTACACAGGACCTTGCACCACCAAAAGCGACTTTTTCACCGGTTAATAATGCGACGAACATAGCGGTCTCTTCTAACATAACCATAAGTTTTGATGAAGCCATCCGCTTATCAAATAACAGCGCTGTAACCAATTCCAATATAACCGGTTTCATAGAACTTAGGGAAAACAGTGCGACAGGTACGAAAAAGTCTTTCTCAGCTTCGATTAACTCAACGAAGAAGTTAATTACAATCGATCCGAGTGCAGACTTGGCCATTGGTAAAAATTATTATGTTATTATATTAGCAAGTAAGATCGAAGACTATGATAATAACGCTGTACCTAAGACCACGTCTACCTTCCAAACAGGCTTGCCAATTGCTGCGACACCAACCATTACGACAAACCCGGCAACAACGACAGCAATTGCCAATAACGGTACTGTATCGGTTACGATGACCACGTCCACTGCAGACAGTAGTATTCGTTATACAACAGATGGTACGACACCAACAGCTTCATCTACCTTATATACTGGAGCTTTTAACGTCACCAATTCAGGAAGTCTCATAGACGGTCAAACCGTTACTGTTAAGGCAATTACCATCAAATCGGGGATGACCAACTCAGGAGTTGCCTCTAAGGCCATAACCTTTGTAACCAATAGAGTAGCAACGCCAACCATCACCACCAATGTATCCAACGAATCAACGGTACCAAGCAATCAGACTGTAACTGTGACACTGAATACAGCTACAAGCGGTTCAACCATCTATTATACAACGGATGGCTCAGCACCTACCATCACGGATACTCTCTACAATGGTCCCTTCCCAATCAATGCGACCAATCCTAACGGAGAAGTGATTAACATTAAAGTCTTGGCAATCAAAGATGGTATGATTAATTCGAATGTAGCGACGAAAAACATCACTTTTGTCAAAAATACAGTGGAGACCCCAACCATCACCACAGATCCTTCGAATGTATCGAATGTAGCAAATGGTCAGGCAGTTATTGTAACCATCGTGACAGCTACAGATTCGGCTACCATATACTATACCACTGATGGCTCTGATCCTACTGAATCATCTTCCTTATATGGTGGAGGGTTCAGTGTGAATACACCAGGAGGAATAGCAGGTGGTGAAGTTATTGTCAAGGCCATTGCCATTCAATCCGGCATGATAGATTCTAATATCAGTAATAAAACAATCATTTTTGAAGCAGCAGTAACTGGGGAATAACTATACCTATAAAAGACCTGTTAAGCTTGGCAAAAGCCATCTTTGACAGGTCTTTTTCTTGTTGCCCCTCTTGTTTTATGGTAAAGTGGATATAGGCAAATAGTTAAGGTGTCAAACTATATAAATAATAAGGACGTGGATATAATGAGACGAAAATTATATGGAAGATATATGTGGCTCGTATTGGTACTGATGCTACTGGGTGGTATGGGGCATACAATTAACGGCGCCACCTATTTTACAGATGTAAGAGGCCACTGGGCCGAGTCTGCTATTTATGAAGGTGTAGCACTAGGTATTGTATCCGGGTATTCAGATAATACCTTCAGACCTAACAGCTTTGTAACCCGTGCAGAGTTCTCCAAGATGATGAACCAGGCACTTGGTGTTACCGGAACAACGTCAATCAGTATGTGGGATGTCAGCTATTATAGTTGGTACTATCAGGAAGTACAAAAAGCAGTCGCAGCCGGTTATATCTCCGGTTATACTAATGATACTTTCAAGCCCAATAACCATATCAGTCGACAGGAAGCGGCTACGATGATCGCTAAAATCTTACCAAGAGAAGTTCTACCGGTAGGTCAGAAAGTCTATACAGATTCTAGCCAAGTGGCAAGTTGGGCCAGAGATCATGTGGATCTGGTTGCATCCAAAGGCTATATCACGGGTGATACCAATGGGAAATACCGCCCCGGTGGGGCACTGACCCGTGCTGAGGCTTGTGTGATTCTGGTAAGACTATTAAAAGGTGAACAGATTGTACGAAATACGACCTACATGAATTATGATAACCTATCCAGAAGCCGTCAGATCTATGCCAACAACCTGGTTATAGAAGAAAACGTGGGGAGTGGTCACGTTAAGCTTGACAACATCGTAGTGCTAGGTGAGCTTAGGGTTGAAGGTGGTGGGGAAAACACCATCGACATCAACAACTCCCGAATCATGGGTCTCACCATGGCAAAAGACACCGGAGATGTTCGAGTTGTACTTAGAGGTAGAACAAGTGTGGAAGATCTTCTAATTGAAAACGGTGGTATATTAGAACAAAGGGATGTACTTGGCAACGATGTTAAACAGGTGCGATTAAATGGCAGTGATCTAGATGAACAATCCGTAACCCTTCTTGGTAATTTTCCAAACGTTCATGTTGAAGAAGAAGCCAGGTTAACTCTGGGCAGTGGCAGTATCCAGTACTTGATGGTCACATCGGAGGCGGATGATTCGGTAATCCATCTTTCATTAGGTACAAGCGTGGATACGTCTGTCGTTTATAGCTCTACTCAGTTTTCGGGTGTGGGTATGTTAACCTCTCTAAGAGCATATGCTAATGATATAACCTATGAGACACAACCGGAGAAAGTAACCCGCGGTACCAGTCTGAGCCGACCACCTGAGATGGCTGAAGATGAGCATGGACCCAAGCCGGCTTTTTTTCCTGGAGATGGTGCCCGTGATATTGCTCTAGGGACTCAGATTGTCGTGGTTTTTGACGAACCGATTTATCGTGATTATGGAGAAGCGGTTATTAGTTCGGACATTGAAGATATCATTGAGATTAGACGGACTAGAACGACCGGATCACGTATAGACTATGAGGCTACCATCAGCTCGGATCTAAGAACCTTAACCTTAACACCTCTAGATTATCTAGAGACAGACACTTACTATTATATAGTGCTTAGAGATGAAACGGTTATGGATGCTAATGGAAATGAGAACGATAGAACCACAGCAAGATTCAGAACCTCTGACTTAGACCTTGTGCCACCGAAACCTGATTTTTCTCCAAGAGAAGGTTGGACGGATGTATCCATTCATACATCGCTTACCATCGATTTTGATAAGTCTCTTGTCATGATAGGGGATAGAGATATTGAAGATAATGAGATACCTACATTTGTTGAGTTAAGAGCCGGTAGTGTGACCGGTCCCAAAAAGGCTTTTAGGGCCGAGATGCGTTCAGGGGATGAGAGCATACGCTTATACCCCACATCTTCACTTGATTATAATGAAACTTATTACATCGTTGTCCTGGCTAACTATATTATGGACGAAAGTGGTAATGTGATACCTAGAGCGACTTCTTACTTTAAGACAGAACTTCCGACAGCTTCAAGACCGGTAATTGGCACCAATCCTTCAGATGTAACCCGGATGATGAATCATGAGACAGTTAGAGTAACCCTGACCACGGGTACAAGTGGTAGTTATATCTACTATACTCTGGATGGTAGCAATCCAAGTGCTGGTGATTTGATTTATACGGCACCCTTTGATGTGTCAACGGATCTGCTTCTTGGTGAGACCATAACAGTCAAAGCAGTGACCATCCACCCGGATATGAACCAATCCAGTACAGTCACAAAAGTCATAACTTTCTTGCCGAGCCAAGTAGCAACACCGGTGATTACGACAGATGCTGTTGATCCGGATGCTATTGTATCCGGTACGAATGTAGACATCACCATAGCAACGACCACACCGGGGACCAGTATCTACTTTACAACAGATGGCAATGATCCGACAGAACTGGATACAGCATATACCGGTGCTTTTAGTATCAATGCACCGGTAAATATTAACGGTACAGTTACCATCAAAGCCATTGCTATAGGTGAAGGTATGGAGGATTCAGAGATGGTCAGTCTGACCTTAACTTTTTTAGAGGAATAAGTGTGAATTCTTTGACATCTTTCATGTCAACTAAATTGACAATGACAAAGCCGATGAGTTTTAGATTTATGGTATCTTATTTTGTATAATAATTAATGTAGAGAAAACGCCATAGATAAAAAAGTATAGAACAAAGGAAGACCCATGGGGAGAGCAGGGTCTTCCTTTGTTTATTGCTCGAGAACCTTTCTAGAGTTGTTATAGTCTGCTATAGAGATCATTTAAGTCCTTTAGTGTTGATGTCTTATCTTTCTCGGACAGGTCGATCTCATCCCTTAGATAGTCCCAAAATGCAGCAGTCATGTTGATTTCATTGATAGCAAATATTGCATGTGGTGCATTTTGCTTAATAACAATAGCGCCAAGGTCTTCTTTAACATAAAGTATAAAAGAATCATGTCTATTTTTTGTGGTAATTTTTATGTTATAGTTATCATATTTCTGTAAGTATTGAATAGTATTTTCAAGATGCGCTTTATATTCAAAAGGTGTATAACAGATGTTTGAGGTCTCGGGTATGCCTGTGAAGGCAACATTCACTACACCTTCTCTGACATCTGTAACACTTGGCAGCTGTAGAAGGGCGTGGAATGAGCAGTGTTCAAGTCCTTTTTCAAAGGCTTCTTTTCGATCATAATAGTACTGGATTAATTTTTCTTTATCATCGCTGTCGGATCGATTGATAATCGACTCTGCTACAGTACTTGGCATTGTGGACCAATTTAGGCAGTTTGACTTAAGTAGTGTAGGGGTTGCATCTTTTTCGAACTCTTTTAAAAGATCAAGGTATTGCTGCTTTTGATGATATGTAAAAATCTGCATAAGTGGCCGACACATGAATAAGTAACTCTCAAACTCACTTGTTAGTGCAGCTAAAGCCTTTTTATCCTTGAATAAAATATTAAGGGCCTGATGTGTCATCATATCCAAAGATGAGGTGGTTATGGCAGTAATCTTAGGGGCAATAAATAGAGTTCTCTTAAAAACGCCATCTCTTTTTTTAGGATAATAGTAAGGTTCAATAGCTCCGGTCATATAGAGAGGCATCCACTTTGAGAGGGCTTCAAGCATCTCATCGAGATTACGACTGACGGTATGTATAACTTTGATTCTATTGCCCTTAAGAATAACACGAGCCAGAAGATCTCGCCATTTTGCTGCAAAAGATGGGTCTCCTGTCAACCAGTCCATAGATTCATCGCTATATAATAGCAAGGTGGTTGGCTTGTCTGCTTCTAGTATGAGGGATAGAAAAGACAAGACAGCTTCTCGTTTACCTTCGATACCATAATATAGCGCAACATCTTTTTTAGGTATTTTTGAATCAGAATCGGTGAATTCATCTGACACTGGCGTGTTTTTTCGAAATTGAAAGTCGGAAATGCCATCCAAAAAACCGGATATTGAAGCATGTCCGGTTTCTTCATGCCCTATTAACCATTGATAAATAACCTCGGTTGCTTTTTTGGAATCTTGAAAGTGTTCCGGTTGCATTTTTATAATTTGTGAGAGTGTCTTGATTTGATAATCTTCTATACAATGGCTTATAAAGTAGTGGGCCATTTTTTTTAAGTAATCGGCCTCTTTTACTAGACGCCTCTCACCTCTACGTAATCGGCTGATATGTGAAGCATCTAATGAGGTATACATTGCAAGGGTACTATTGGTTGTTTTCGTGATGTTCATTAAGAAATCTAGTTTTTCATAAAACTGCATATTGGCCACCTCCCATAGTTACATTGTACCACGAACAATAATGATAGGATAGTACTTTTGACATGAATCATGTCAGTCTGATTGTCAATGTCAAAAGCTATAATATCAAGATAATTTTATTGGTTTCTTATATAATCATATTAAGTGGTGCATATGGCCTATTAAACAACAACTGGCTTGGATAACAGAAGTGATTTTTTTTCATGTGTTTTATAATATCAAAAAAATAATTGTTTGAAGGAGGAGAAAAAATGAAAAAAACAAAATACTATATTCAAAAACGTATATTCAGTCTTTTTTTAGCGATAATACTAGTGCTTGCACCACTGTCAAGTATTCATGCTTTAGAAGCCCACGATATGGCCGATCATTGGGCTATGGAGGTTATTACCGAGTGGTTAACAAAAGGACTGGCTCAAGGTTATCCAGACGGGAACTTCAAACCGGATCACCCTATTACTAGAGCGGAGTTTATAGCACTTACAAATAGAGCATTTGATTTCTCAGAAGAAGAAGGAAATACTTTTCATGATGTTCTAGAAAATGACTGGTACAATAACGCTATAAAAGTAGCCATAGCAGCAAGCTATATAGGTGGATACCCAGATGGCACCTTGAAACCTAATGCTTCAATTACAAGACAGGAAGTAGCCATTATAATCTCTAAGATCAAAAACCTTGAAAACAATCCAAGTCAATCCAGTATCTTTACGGATGCTCATACAATACCAGAATGGAGCATAGGTCAAATAGGCGCCGTAGTAGAAGCAGGGTATATGAGTGGTTATCCGGATGGTAGCTTTAGACCTTTGAACCCTATTACCAGAGCGGAAGCTGTAGCAACACTAAACAGAGCAATAAAGGATGAAGCATTAGAAGATTTAGAGGCTGAAATTGAAGAAGAAGTATTACCGGAAGCATTGCCACAGGGCTCACCACGTAGCGGTCGATCTAGTGGCGGTGGTGGTACAACTACACCAATAGTAAAATACACAGTAAATTATGCAGTAGAAGGCAATAATGGTACACTAACGGGTACGGTGATAAGTGGAAATAGTGTAGATAGTGGAACAAGTGTAACCTTTACAGCAACCCCAAGCACAGGGTATGAAATCAAAGAATGGAAAGTAAATGGGGTAGTGACAGTAAGTGGAAGCACATTGACAAGAACAATAAGTGCAAACACAACAGTAACTGTTGAGTTCGAGGAAACGGCTGTTGCACCAACAATGTATACAATAACATATTCAGTCATTGGTGAAGGTGGAACAATTGAGGCAACGGTTCCAAATGGAGAAACAGCAATAGCAGACAGCTCAGTAAGCCTAACAGCAGTGCCAAAAGAAGGGTACAAACTTAAAGAATGGACAATCAATGGAGAAGTCATTGATTGGCTAACAGGCTTAAATATTGCAAGAGATATGAATATGGATGTAGATATTAAGGTGGAATTTGAGCCAATAGTGGTAGTACCAACAACACATCCACTAACGATACAGGTTGATCCCACTGACGCAGTTATCACCGTTATAGATTCGGAAGGCATTGATAAACAGGGTACTTTTAACGGTATACAGACATCCTATGATTTACCTGAAGGCATGTATACCATTAAGATAGCAAAAGCAGGTTATGTAACACAAGAATATACTCAAAATATGGTAGGACCTTCAAGTCATAATGTAATACTAGATTTCATCAACAATGCGCCGGTAGCAACAGTTGATGAAGTAACTGTCGTAAATAATATGACAATATTAGTAGACGTCTTAGCAAATGACACGGATGCAGATGGTGATACCTTATCAATGACTGGATTCACCCAAGGTACAAATGGAACAGTAACACAAGAAGGGGATAGCTTAAGATATAAACCTAATACTAACTTTATTGGAATGGATGAATTTCAGTATGAGATTAGTGATGGAAACGGTGGAACATCTTATGCATTTGTAAAAGTTACAGTGAATCCCAATGGAACAAAACTGGGAACGGGAAGCTATCAAGGAAATGACATTAGCTTCTATATAGGTGATTCAGGGTTAATCGCATTATTGGAAGGTCAGGTTAGCACCGCTTTAGATGTGATTGAAGATGGCTACACATCGGTAGTTGATATTGTTTCAATGGATGATTCGGTAGCATTAATATATATGTGGGAAGGAAACATTGAAGTATCCAGAGTTGTTGCAATAGGGCAAAATGCAGTTGAATCAGAACATTCAATAGTTCAGGCAATTGGCGTCATAAGTGGTATTGAATATACTGTTGACAATGATGAGATGATTCATTTTACTTATTTGGACTCTCAAGGAAGTCCTGACTCATATAATAAACCTGATTTAATGTATGCAAACACGAATAATGGTGTGGTAATTTTAGTGCAAAGAGCATATCAAGATTTGAGCAGTAGTGGTTCATGGGGAGCAGATTATATAGAAGGTGGTTATACTTTATCCATAGACAACGAAGGCAATCCTGTAGTAGCCTATATTAGAAGAAATATTTGGAAATGGTCAAATGGTAGCGATACAACCTATTATCTTCATATAAAAAACCCATTAACTCAGGAAAATATAATCATTGAAAGCAATTATAAAACCAATATTTACACGAATCTTCAATTGACAGGTGGAGGTAGCATAATAGAATTTAGTTTTGATAAAAGTGGGGTTAGTGTTGCAGGTACAATATCAGCAGACCCATTAAGTGTCGATTTACCATAGTTTCTATCTTGTGATGACAAACATTAAGAATCCTAGAATAATGTTAACGGTCTTATAAATTGAAATTTGAACAATGGCTCTAACAGGCTGTTGTTCTTTTTCTTGTTTCTTTAAGAAAGAGCAACTTTCCTCTGGAAATAGACCTAAAATAAACATTAAAATATCATAAAAAAATATGTCGATTTGATTAAAATACTTTAAGAACTATTGACATGTATTCTCTTAAAACGTACACTTGACCTAAGGAGGTTCAAGATGTCAAAACCAAGATTAAACAAAGGATGGGGCAAACATGAAAAAAAGTTTATCATTAATAATTGTAGTGGTACTCATACTCAGTACTTCGACTATACATGGGATAACGGACCAACAATACGTTCAATATACAAAGAACAACAGTGCTCTTGTAGCAGATAGGGTGGTGGCTCTAGAAGCGGATACACTTGGTGGTATATGGGTGGCGACTTCAGGTAGTGGCGCCATATACATCGATTCAGCCGGCAAATGGCATACGTATATGGAAATGAGCTCCGGTTTGAAGAATAATTTCTTAAATGATGTTACGCTGGATAGTTTGGGAAACACACACTTTGCAACCAACATCGGTGTCACCTCCCGTATGAAAGACAACACTTGGAACAATTACTATATGAATGAAAATAAGATTTTTGGTGAGACCGTTACTGCGCTTGCAGGGGATGGTAAAGGTGGACTATGGCACGGCGTTACGGGGTATGGTGCTTATTATAAGAATGCTAATGGTGTTATGACCCATTATAGCAGTGCAAATTCTTCCATTCCCAGCAGTAATGTTTCCAGCTTTGCCTTTGATCAAAAAGGTGGGGTATGGATTGGAACAGAGTTAACCTATAATGAAATGGGTGGCATCGCTTATCTAAATGCAGATGGGAAATGGACCCTCTATAATTCAAATAATTCCAAGTTACCCTCTAATAGAGTACGTGAAGTCTATGTTGCAAAAAACGGTGCTGTATGGATTGGCACCATTAATGGCCTAGCTAAGTTATATAACAACGAGTGGGTTATTTACAGCAACAATTCAGTATGGGAATATGATGTCAGGTCGGTTACAGAAGACAGTGCAGGAAACATATACGCGGCAACCTGGGGAGACGGACTTCTTAAGATTGATCCTGCCGGCAAGTTGACCAATTATAAATCATCGGATTCACCAATACCAAACAATTACATCTATGAGGTGGAACTCGATACCAAAGGCAACATATGGCTTGGTACCAATGTAGGACTTACACAGATTAAAACAACTTCACAAGTGACACAACCACCGGTGGTACAACCAAAGATAGTGACGGTTTTTGTTAAGAGTCTCCAAGTACCTTTTGACGTTCAACCGGTGATTCGAGACGGCAACACATTAGTATCTGTAAGGTTTATACTTGAAGCCTTAGGTCAAGATGTAACTTGGAACGAAGCAGAAAGAAAAGTAGTATCTACCGGCGATAAGACTATCGAGCTTACAATCGGTGAAAAAACAGGTTATGTGGATGGTGTGGCTTATCCGCTTAACATACCTTCGGAAATCATTAATGGTAGAACCATGATACCATTGCGATGGATCGCAGAGAACTTAGATTATGATGTACAATGGAATCCGGTCAATTATAGAGTGGATATCAACTAGATACGAGGAGAGAGATAGATGAATAGTAGAATTTTAAAAAAAAGAGTAGCCCTTACAATTGCGAGTATGCTTACCCTAGGTACTTTTATGGGATCACCGGTTAGAGCGGAAGAATTAGCGGCAGCATCAGCAGAAGTATCCCAAGCAGAACCTGTGGAGACAACAGAGTCAACAACACTGAAGGTGGAAGATGCCTTACTCATGGCACTTGAAAATAGTTTTGAGTTAAAAATAGCCGAAACCGAGATGAATAATTCGATTATGACAGCCAGTCAACAAAGAACATTAGCCAAAGAAGATGCTAACACAGGTATATACGATGCTGACTTAGCGATTAAGATTGCCAAAATAAATAGAGAAGTATTACCAACACTAGCAAAAGAGACATATAACGCAAAAATAACAGAAGTGGCACTTGGCGTCAAAGGGGCTTTTGCTGAAGTGGTCTTTGCCAAGGAAAACTTAGCATTAGCTAGGAAGTATAAGCTACAAGCAGATGAGAGTCTGGCGATGGTTAAGACCAAGCGTACGCTAGGACAAGCTTCAGATCTTGAAGTTACCAATACAGAGGCAGATGTAGCAACTAAGGCATCAGAGCTGGTTCAAGCACAGATTACCTATGATCAGAAACTTATGGACTTGAATCTACTGATGAATGAACCTCTAGATAAGACATGGGTAATAGAAGACACCATGGCAACAGAAGCCGTCCAACTTGTACCTCTAGAGGAAATGAAAACGTACATGTTTGAGAATCATCCTATGGTGTTAGGATCTAACTTAAGTTTTGATGTTGCTGAATCCACTTTTAATTTGGCAAAAGGTTATTACCCATCGAACGTATGGACTTATAGGTATGCCGAGCAAGATTATCTAAAAGCCAAATACCAGAACCAATTGGCCCTATTAACTCAGGAAAAAAGCTTGATTCAAGCTTATATGAGTGTTCAAGGGAATCTGGAAGCCGTTAAGGCTTTGGAAAAAAACGTAAGCACAGTGGTTGAAAGTTACCGAGTGGCAAAAATACGTTTTGAACTGGGTATGATTACAAGCTTCCAATTGAATGAAGCCTTGTTGATGCAACAACGTATGGAAAGCAACTTAGCCAATGCAAAACGTGGTTACAGATTAGCCATAGCCCAACTGGAATACATATCCGGTATGGAAGCTATTAAGACGGCTGAATAAGGAAAAGCAAAAATAAAGACAAAACAAAAGGTAGTTCTTCGGGTTACTTCTATAGTAACAGGAGATCTACCTTTTTTTATGTATAATAAAATGACCACTTTCCTAATCCATACGTCATATGACTTTTTCATGACTTTGGACACATGAAATCGTTCATTAATTCTGTTAAGATTATAACAACAGTTAATCATAGCAATGAGTAAAGAGGTGTGTGTATGAAAGGAATCAGTTACGTGGAGTACAGAAACATTGATCATTATTGTAGAAGTGAACGATTAGATACAGATTATTTATTATACTGTATCATGCAACATGGTAAGACAGGGAGAAAAAAGATCTGGAGAAAAACGAAATAACCTTGAGTAAGCCACTTAGTTTATTGTAAAATGAAAGAAAGAAGTTGGAAGAAAGAATAGGAATAGAGGTGTACGGATGAACAAAATCAAAGTGTTGGTGGCAGATGACCAGTCCATATTGGCAGAAGGTCTATGCACACTTTTGAACATGGAAGAGGATATCCAAGTTGAGGGGATAGCCCAGAACGGAATAGAAGTACTCAAATTCCTAGAAGACGGGCATGATGTAGATATTATACTAATGGATATTCGTATGCCGCTGATGAATGGGGTAGACTGTACCAGAAAAGTTACCAAAACCTATCCGAAGGTAAAAGTGCTCATATTGACGACTTTTGATGATGACGATTATATAATAGACGCCTTAAACAATGGGGCAGTGGGCTATATGTTAAAAGACTTAACAGCAGAAAAACTGTCATCAGCCATTAGGAATGTCTATCAAGGTAATACGGTCATGCATCAAAAGATCACGCAAAAAATCATTCAAGGTATGGGCAATGGCAGAGAAGGAAAAACGGTGAAAACCATTACAGATTCCGGAGGCAATGTGCTTTTGGAAAGAGAAGTCGATGTATTAAGGCTACTCGCAAAAGGTTATAGAAACAAAGAAATTGCAGATACACTCTATCTGACAGAAGGAACAGTAAAAAATTATATCTCCCTTCTCTATGACAAATTCAACATCAAGGGAAGAACAAAGCTTATGACCTATGCCATTAAGCATGGTATCCTAGAAAATGAAGACCAGGATTAAGGTTAAAACAAAAGTTAAAACTAAGATTAAGAGTAATACTGAGGTGATCTGATGACAACACCACAACTTCAATTATGGTTGGCTTATATGACCATCAATCTATGGATTATCATCCCACCAATCATGATGTGTATTCGTTCTAAGGACAAGTCGATGATCAACAAAATCTTATGGATCATACTACTTTGTGTCTTTAATTTGCCAGCGGTTATGATTTATCTGTTTACACATAAGTCAGAGCCTGATAAAATGACCCTAGCAATAAACAAAGCAATAAAAGATCTTGAGCACCACCTTATTTTTATTGGCTTGGTTCTGGTATTTGAAGTCATATCACTTATTCTTTTAAGCAGGAATGAGGATCGTACTCAAGTCCTAATGTTACTGATTATGAGTGTAATGTTGATTTTTATGAATCATTATTTGATTCTTGATAAAGACAAAAGGATATATCAAGTAATACCATTCCTACAGGTTTTAGCAATTACTGGTGTAGATCTCTTTTCTGCTAATCGAGATTTCAAGATTATCATCATTGTGGTAGTGCTTAGTGTATTAAATGAATATCCGGTACGATTTTCTAAAATTTTTTCCATATTAACCTTGTTGTTTTATTTGGGAACGTCTATAACCCTTCAGATACAGGAAGGGCAACTTGGCCAAGTGGAAATGTTGGTATATGCTATTAGAAATACAATTACCTATAGTCTGGTTATTATTTCTTTCTATATTGGCAAAAAACAACTTTTCCTGAACCATCAGTTAAAAGAAATGACACAGACTTTAAAAGATAAAAATAAAGAACTTGAGGAAATCAGTATCCTTAAAGAACGCAGTCGTATAGCAAGAGAGATACACGATACCTTAGGACATACATTAACAGGGGCCATCGTACAATTAGAGGTAGCTAGAAAAATGGTAAAAGTAGATGAGGACAAGGCGATTGAAGCCATAGATAAGACACAGAAAATCACACGGGATGGTTTTGCAGAGGTTAAACGGGCCATAAAGGCACTAAGGCCGATTATGATTGAAGACAGTTCGCTTGAAGAAGCACTGCAAGCGCTTATTGAAAAAACCCAGAATCATTGTCAAGTCGTTATAGATGCCAAAGTTGAAAATGATATTATTCAAGAAGAAAATGTCAAGATTACCATATACCGTATTATTCAGGAGGCCATCACCAACAGTATAAGACATGGCGAAGCCACAGAAATTAAGATTATAATTGAAAAAGCGGATGAAAATGCCATCATGATTCAAGTTACGGACAATGGTAGAGGTTGTGAGACTATCTCAGAAGGCTATGGACTAAAAGGTATCAAGGAACGGGTTGGGCTACTTGGCGGCAAAATGATGGTACACTCTGAATATGGAAAAGGCTTTGATATGGCCTTAACCCTTAATCAGAAGACATAGGCTCTTTACATGACCCTAGACCATATGATAAACTAGCCATTGAGACAAATAAATGAAGATCTCTAGGAGTCTATGATGGGTAAAAGAAGTACAATATTAAGAACCATAACGATAGTGGCTATATTTGTTTTAATCGGATTAGATCCATCAGGACCATCTCATATATCTTATGCAACCGTTCATCCGCCCAGCTTAGCTGCGGAAGGCGCTATTCTAATGGATGGCGATACAGGTCAGGTACTTTACGAAAAAAATGCCCATAAAACATTCTATCCAGCGAGTATTACAAAGCTGATGACAGCTTTGGTTGCTTCCAAATATTTAAACCCTTCTGACACCATAACCTTTTCGAGAAATGCAGTTTTAAGCATTGAGTTTGGCAGCAGTCATATTGGTATGCGTGAAGGTGAAACCATTAGTGTAGAAGCGGCCATGCATGGTTTATTGATGTCTTCTGCTAATGATGTGGCCAATGGTATCGCAGAAAAAACCAGCGGCAGTATTGAAGATTTTGCAAAAGCCATGACCGCTGAGGCAAAAGCTCTAGGTGCCCTGAACTCCAATTTTGTTAACCCTCATGGTTTGCAAAACGAAGATCAGTATACCACTGCTTATGATATGGGTCTGATTATGAAAGAAATAATAAAAAATCAATTTTTAGTCGATATTATGGGTAAAACCTTATATGAGATTCCTCCGACCAATAAAGTGGATGAAGTCAGATATTTGGCCCAAGGTCACAAGATGATTAATGAACGTAAAGATGTGAACATATATAGAGAAGATGTTATAGCCGGTAAAACAGGCTATACCACAAGCTCAGGACATACACTGGTTACAGTATCAAAAAGAGACGGCCGTACCTTAATTGCGGTAACCCTAAAGACCAACGCCGCCAATCTATATAGTGACACCAATAAGCTTTTTGATTATGGCTATGAGGCTTTTGAGGCGGTAGAACTTGAACCCTCTGATTATATACAGACCCTTCCTATTATGAAGGATGGTGTTGTTATAGGAAAAGCCGACCTATCTATGCTTGAACCGGTGCGCATGTTTCTGAAATCAGGTCACTCAAAAGAGGATATCACTCTGGAAACGGTGTTGCCGGAAGCTCTGACAGAAGAAGCTAGTATGAATCAAGAAGCAGGTAAACTCATCATCTCAATCGGTGAAGAAGCTATTGGAGAATGGCCACTTGAGATTACAGAACTTGAATATGATGATATAGGAAATGAAAGCGTTGAAGAAAATATAGAAAAAAAAGAGTTGGAAATGATTGAAGTGATAAAATTCATCATTCTTATTGCTACAGTAACCATTGTAGTTAAAACCAGCACCTTTGGTAAATTTCATTAGATTTATAATCTTCAAACAATAATAAAGGGCATCAAAAAATCGGAGTGAGAGGATTTGAACCTCCGGCCTCTTAGTCCCGAACCAAGCGCTCTACCAAGCTGAGCCACACCCCGATATGATGCAAAAGCACCAAAATCAGTATAGCAAAGTGAAGTAATCAAATCAAGTCAAAAAATGCTAAAATCATTTTTTGACTTGATTTTTTTATTCCAAAGAAGACAGGCTATATGAGCATATAATAGAATATGACCTGACAGTAATTCCCATAAATGTAAATAATTACATTATACACCATATAAATATATAATAATACCGTAAAAAGCTTTACACCCATACTTATCAAAGTTATACTAAATAGGTATGGTTAAGGTGTCAAAACTATATAGTTGAACTTTCGCATACAATATATGTGAACTTAGTGAAACTTAGTTTTTACACCTTAACCAAGCATAGCAAAAATCAACAAACAAAATTTCTAAAATATAAAGTATGGGGGATTTGAGAAATGAAGAAAACATTTACGGTTATAGGTTTACTAACAACAATCATCTTGGTGGTCGGACTGGCAAGTAACTCAGTCCAAGCAGCATCTTACACAGATGTAAGTGATAAAGATTGGTTTAAGGCGGATCTTAGTCACATCAGTGCAGAGTCAAGAGATATTCTAAAAGGCTATCCTGATGGTACATTCAAGCCGGCGAATCCTCTCCAAGTGGACCAGTTTATCAAGTGTCTGGTTGTAGCAGCCGGACATAACATTCTACAGAATGAAGAAGGTTATTGGGCTAAGAACCACATCGACAAAGCTATAGAACTTGGTTATGTTCAGCCGGGCGACTTTGATAACTATAGAAGAAGGATTAACCGAGAAGAGATGGCCACCTTAGTCAGTCGTACCATAGAAGATCTTGAGACCACAGGTTATACCAAGTCAAAAGAAATAGAAGGGTCTCTCATGGACAGTTATATGGTAGAGGGCAAACATAAAGAAAATGTGTTGAAAGTCTATGAACTGGGCATCATTACAGGGTATCCCGACGGTACCTTCAAGCCAGAGGTGACCTTAACAAGGGCAGAAGGTATAGCGGTCATCAGGCGCATCATTGATAAAGGTGCAAGAAAACCTTATACAAGCAAAGGCACCAACTACGCCGACCACTTCAAAGGTGGCAAGCTATGGGTGGATCCGGTTAAAGAAAGCGATGAGAAGAACATTGCAGCAGACTTGAATATGATTGAAAGTGATAGGGTTTATTTTGATAAGGATGGTCGAGGTGAACACAAAGATCATCTGGCGGTGATGATAAGATATACAGAATACGGAAAGCAAGCCGACCAGCTTAAAGACTTGGAAAGGCTTTTAAAAAGACGCTTGTCAGATGACCATGTACAAACAATACTCGATTATATTAAGCATAAAGATGGTTGGCGTACACTGTTGGAAGAAGAAAATAAATGGTACTATATGGACAGTTATGAAGTTGTAGTAGTTGATGACCGACAAATGAAAGGGTCAAAATTTGAACGTTCATTGGAAGTTACAATTCAGATGTGGTACAGATAAATGATAAAAAGAATTATATCAATTATAAGCTCATTATTATTTAGTATAATTTTTTTTGATGCATCTTCAACAATAGTCGAATCAAGTAATGTTATTGATATATTTAGACCTGCTTTGGGGATTGAAGAGACAATGCAAGAGGCTAACAAAGAATTAGATTTGCTTTTTAAAAGAGATTATTTTTTCTATAGATTCTATGATAGTGAGACAAATACATATGTGGAAATCGATGCCAACGAAGATATATGGCAGGAATACGGTATATTTTCTACAAAGTCACCTTCAGGTAAATATAAGTTCATTAATGAACTGCAGGCCTATCAAGATATCCCTAATAATCAGTGGGAATTCATTGGTTTTAATATTATGCCGGAACCGGTGCCAAATCCTTATTATACTCCAGATAGTGTGCCGAAAACACAGATTATGGGTAGATGGAAATGGGTTCAGAAGCCTGAAGAAGTATATAAAGATGGTAACGCACTGACCGGATACCTTTCAAAATCTTACAAAGATGCCCTCACCCCAACCGACCGAGACGAACTGGCCAATCAGATCATCGCAGCCCTAAAAGTCAAATACGGACCACTCTTTGACGAGGATATGGCAAAGGCAGAAGGTACCGATGTATGGCTTGGTCGTGCCGGTATCATCATACCACCTACCAAGGTTTCAAGAGGGGTTGTCCGCCTGTGGCACAGTAACGGAGATTGGTACACCAGTATCACCCTAAACCCACTTTACCACTTTGTCCCTGACTTTAAGATCCTCTATGATGGTATGGATCATACCGATGATGTGGTTCTAGCAGAAGATATCCCGATACCCATCAGCTTATTAAACACCACAGACATAGGCAAAGAAGAAGTGACTGAGTCCCTAAGATGGTTGGTGAACGGTAGTCTTCATCACGAAGATACCACCCCTTATGATCATCTAAGCATCAAGACAGCAGGTCTGGAACTTCAGATAGAAGCGGCCACCACCATCACCCTAGAAGTCAAAGTACAGGGTAACCCAGAAATACGAAGGGTAGAACATCATATTACACCGGTGGTAGAAGACATCACCCTACCGGGTGACATGAGTGTCCTACCAGGTACAGGTGACTTGGTCATCGGCTCTGTAGCAAGAGGCAAAGAGGTCTTTGATGTAACACAAGGCATCCCAACAGGAGAAGCCTTATATGCCCATCTAAGTGGTGACAGTTATAGAGCCGGTTATACCCCAAAGACCGTAGAAGGCACCAAGACCTTCGTCGCCACCATCAGCGGCAGCTATGAAGAAGAAGACGGAACAGAGACCTCCTTTTCAAGAAGCATCAACGTCAGTAGAAGCTATAGTTATCAGGATATAGACAACTACTACCTCTATACCATTGATAAGGCACATATCTATAACTACGCTCTAAAAGACGAAAAGATCACCTTATATCCCAAAAACTATCAGGTCACCACCAGTCATAGTCCGGGCGTCATCCTAAAGCACCCTACCAACAGAAGTGCTTCTGTAGGAAAAGTCACCAAAGGCTATAACTTTATGGGCAAAGCCCAATCTATGATTGATCACTACGTCACCAAAGACGGACAAATCACCATAAACGCCAAAACCATCACCGTCCCTGACCCCTTACCACCAGCACCAAAAACCAAACCCGAAACCTTATATGCCACAGGTCAGATCATCTTAAGTACCCTAGCCAACAAAAAAGACCAGCCTTCAAGAGCAGAACTGGTCTATCAATTAAGCTACGACATAAACAGTGCAAAGCCACAGACCCATATCACCCATATCTCAGGCAACCCAGTTACCGTACACACACCGGTGGTCTGTTATCCTACCATCACCACCCAGCTACAAGACGTATTGACCCTAAGACCCCAAAGAAACAAAACCCAGCTCATACTGGGAGAAGCCTTCACCCTAAGTTACCCAGCCACAGGACAGCACCTAAATATCCCCGGTTATGGTAACAGAAGCTATGAAAAGACCACCGCAAACAAACAAGTCCGCTTTAGCTTTGATGTCTACACAGGCGCAGATGACAGCGGAACCTTCATACCGGCAGGCATATGGCATGATGTAAAGTTAAACACAAATACAGAAGCCACTTACTATCTGCCCAGTCATAACCGAGAAACCACCACCGGACAGGTCCAATTCAGAAGTTTGCCCATTAACCTGCCAAGTCTTCTAGCCCCTCATAACTTCGCTTACAACAAAGACATAGAGGCCTATAAAGCCGTGGCAGAAATACCCGTAGAACTCTCAGGTAAGATTTCGAACTTCACCATCACAGGCATCACCGATCCGGCTTGGGTAGACCACTTCAAACAAGCAAACAGCACCTTTAGAGCAGCAGATTTACCGGTCATGACCGGTAAAAACAACCAACAAGGTATGGCAGATCAAGCCGTTAAGCTGGGGTACAAGATCCGCTTTAGCCTAGAAACCAACGGTGACATGACCGGTAATGATGATATCCTACTCATCACCCCAAGCTATAATCACATAGATGAAAATGGCACAAGACAGCCGGTGGATCTGTACTATGAAACAAGCCAAGGCTTTATAAAGCTTGGCAGTGACCAAGACACCATGACAAACACCATGGTACTCAACGATCCGGCAAGAAAGATACAAGAAGAAACCATACAAAACACCGTCAAAGTCCTAAGCGCCCAGAAAAGAAACAACGGCTTCACAGAAGCCGACTATCTAAAGATCTTCACCGGTCAGTATCAAAAAGACCTGGCCTATAAAGATAAGTTGCTACTAACAGAAGCCCAAAAGCTTTATATCGGAACCAGTAGTCAGAGCCCTAAAGAACTGCCCCATACCCTTATTCTAGAAGCAAGACAGAAATGGTATGGAGAATTCTATCTACCAAGCCAAACGGTGGTTGTACCAAAGGGACTGAATCTATCCACCTACACACGTCTGAAAATAGGAGAAGCTCCCTTTATAATAAAAGGTTATATCGCTGTGAACTTTGACATAAAAGGCTATCACAACATCAAGAGCTTAAAAGACCTAGAGACCCTAGAGGCCTATAACACCTATAAAACAACAGACCTTGGCAACACCTGGGAAAAAGAAGGGTATAAGACAAAGGGTGCCGGTATCAGCCTTATGGAAGGGGATGTGGTCTTCTACCATGTGGATCGTAGGGCCAGTGGCCATTATCGGTGAGAAGAAGCAGTCAAAATGCATATAAGACAAGGTATAACTGTGAATTATATATCTAAAACGATGAAACTTTGTGGATTGTTTGACTATTGAAAAATACAGGCATATAATTATACTCGGACGTTTTCGTGGAATAATTAGGATGCTTTGAGAACAAAGAAACAGACATATCACAAATGTATGCCTGCTGACATTCATTGGTTCCATGTTAAGATAGATGAATATATATACAGGAGGTTTCATATGTTATCTTATGGTTTTTTCCTTGATCTAGCCATTATTTTATTGAGCACAAAATTATTTGGTCTTTTAACAAGACGTCTGCAGATGCCCCAAGTGGTGGGTGCATTGCTTGCGGGTTTGCTTCTTGGACCTACTTTTTTAAACATCTTACACGAGACAGAATTTATTGATAAAATGGCCGAGCTTGGTGTAATACTACTTATGTTCACTGCGGGTATGGAAACAGACGTCAAGGAGTTGAAGCGAACAGGCAAGTCGTCTTTTGTGATTGCAGCCTTTGGCGTTATCATTCCTTTAGTTGGTGGGTTCATAGCTGCTGGTATTTTCTCAGATACGCTTACGGAAGCAACTAAGATTGAGATGCTAAGAAATATCTTTATTGGTGTCGTTTTAACAGCCACTTCAGTTAGCATTACAGTTGAGACCCTTAGGGAAATGGGGAAACTAAGGACACCATCAGGTACGGCCATCTTAGGTGCAGCTATTATTGACGATATACTGGGTATTATTATATTGACCATCATCATGGGCTTTGCCAGTGACGGTGTGAGCATGATGGGTATATTTTTTAGAATCGGTGGATTTTTTGTATTTGCCATCATCAGTGGTTTAGTATTCAATAAAATATTTGCCTATATGACGGATAAATATGGTCGTAAACGGCGAGTACCCATATACAGTCTTATACTCTGCTTGATGTTTGCATATATTGCAGAAGAATTCTTTGGTATTGCGGATATTACTGGTGCATATTTGGCAGGTATCATCATAGCCAACTTAGGCAGTCACGATTATGTTAATGAAAAAGTTGAGATTACCTCTTATATGTTGTTTTCTCCCATCTTCTTTGCCAGTATCGGTATAAAGACCGCCATAGAGACCATGAACTTCAGTATACTCATTTTTGCTCTGGTGTTATTGGCCATTGCCATATTAACGAAAGTAGTCGGCTGTGGCATTGGTGCTAGGATTATGGGTTACTCCAAAGAAGATGCCCTGAGGATTGGTGTCGGTATGGTTTCTAGAGGTGAAGTGGCCTTGATTGTGGCCAGTAAAGGTATGTCCGTAGGACTAATTACCGAGCAAGCCTTTGCACCTCTTATAATGGTGGTCTTGGTGACAACCCTAATTACACCAATCTTATTGAAAATGGTGTACAGAGCCAAAGTGGTTGTGTAACGGTTAAGGTAATATTGAAAATTTTATAGATAAAATAAATGTAAGCCCATAAGGTGGATGATACCCACTTTGTGGGTTTTTATATTATTCTGATAATGTTGTCACCCTTGGATGGATGTGAGATAATAACATAAAGGTGGTGAAGTTATGCGAACAGCAATTCTTTCGGATATTCATGGTAACGATGTTGCTTTTGAAGCGATTGTAGAAGATATGAAACAACAAAATATCAACAACGTCATTTTCTTAGGCGACTTAGTGGCAAAAGGGCCTCAACCTAAAGAAGTTTTTGAGAGGATGAGAGCACTGAAACCTTTTGTCTGGCTCAAAGGCAACACAGATGCTTGGTTAGACGATGCTTTGAGTGATATATTACCGACAACAAAAAAAGAAATCTTACTTCTTGACTATTATGACTATATGGTACATCGGTTAGAAGGGGAGGATATGGACCATCTTATAGGCCTTAAGAAAACAAACCATCTACATATTGAGCACTATGATATTTTGTGCGTTCACGGCTCACCACTTGGTATGGAGGATAGCATGGATCCTTTTAAAAAGGCAGAAAAGTTGGACCATCAACTTAAGTATACGCAGGAGGGTGTTGTTCTATTTGGTCATACACACAAGCAACTGAGCCATAGGCATCATATCCACCGTTTGATCAATCCAGGTGCGGTTGGTGTTTGTAACTATAAAAATGATGCAAGAGCAGCCTATGCCATCATGGATACCAACATTGGCTTTAATGTTGAGCTCAGACAAGTGAAATATAATCTGGATTTGGTTTATAAAGTTGCATCAGAACGCGCGTTTCCAAACATGGAAGATTATTGGAATCTATTAACGGTGAATGAGGGATAAAAGGTGTCGGTATGAAATACAAGGACGACTTAAAAAGGATTATGACGATCGTACTGGTACTGTTTTTGGGTGTAATGATGAAGCAAGAAGTGAGTGGAACAGAAGTGACGTTTTTAGAACTTGAAAAAGGCAACACGTATACCTATGATCAACTTCATTATATTGCTATAAAACTTAGTAGGGCATACCCACAAATCTTGCGATACGAGTATCTTGGAGAATCCTTTGACAAACGTTCAATATTTGCCTTAATTATGACGGAGAATGAATCATCTTTGGAACCGGAAGTAATCTATGTAGAGCGTATGCATTATATGGTTGATGCAGGGTTACATGCAAGAGAAGATATCAATCCGGTATTGGTATTGAAGATGATTGAAGACTATGCTAAAGCCTATACAAAAAATGAAAAGATTCAAGGTGTAGATCTTAGAGAGGTACTTGGGCGCAGTGTGCTTCATTTCTTACCTGTGACGAATCCAGATGGATTTGAACTGGCAAGGCAAGGGCTTGCAGCAGTAAAAACAGAACAAGCAAGAAATGCTTTGAACCATATAAAAAGTACAAATTATAGCAACTTTAAGGCGGGTATGTCCGGTGTTGATTTGAATCGTAATTTTCCGTCACCGTTTCTGAATCCGTACTTAGGTGTTTTTGAGGATCAGTGGGATACATACAAGGATAATAATCTATATAGTAGCCAACCGGCCAGTGCCTTCTACGCCGGTCCAAGAGCGGGGAGTGAACCGGAAGTTGTTATTCTAATGGATTATATGCTTAGGTATGATTTTAGGAATTATATGAGTATGCATTCAAGAGGAGAAGTACTTTTTTGGGATAATTATAATATGCCTAAAAACTTTAGGGATAGAGCCAGGGCTTTGGCTCTGGAGATTGATACTTTTATGGGTTATGAGATGGGACAACCAAAATCTTCTGTACAGATGACCGGTTATGCATCTGATTTTGTTGCAGCTAAGACATTAAAGCCTATGATCACTGTTGAGTCACTACCCATCTCAACCCAATTGCCGACGCCACAAGCACTCTATTATGACACTTATAATAAGGTTAAGATTATACCGCTACTGGCAGAACGGGTGGGGCGAAGAACCGGCTATTTGGATTACAGATTATATGTAGGTGACCGTTATGTAAGGGATTTTGATGACCTTGCCTATGCCATTGCTCATAGTATTCAATTAGAAGGTATTATTGTTAAAGGTGAGGGAATTCCGATTGGATATATCGGTGATTATGCTATGATTAAAGAAGGCAATGTATATCAGTTAAGTACCTATTACCCGAAAGATATAAATGAAGAAATAAATGAAGAATCTACAGAAGAAATAGCAGGTGAGACCACTGAAGAAGTGAATCCGGATACACAAGTCATAGATGAAGAACAACCGACGATAGAGCGTAGCTATTATGAAGGTTACCCTACCGTACATATCAAGGTAGAGGAGGCGGATGTGGTAGGGGATGTGCCTGCCATATTGCTAAACGGTCGAACCATGGTGCCCCTTAGAGTCGTTAGTGAAGCCTTCGGCGCTAATGTTGTATGGGACGGTGCTGATTATACAGTCTATATTAATAAGACCGAAGCAATAGAGAATCAAGAAAAAATCGAACCTATGGGTTCCACCTATTACAAAGGCTTGAAAATGGTCAATGTTGTTGTGGGTGGTCGTATAATGAACAGCGATGTACCGGCCATCATCTTAAATGGTCGAACCATGGTACCTCTTAGAGTCATTGGAGAAGTCCTTGGTGCTGATATAATATGGGATCAAAGTACATATACAGTAAGTCTTACAAAACAGAATCCAAGTGATACCACGAATAAACCTTAAATTTTAGTATTAATTTATGGTTATAGGGTCAAAACTAAGTATCACTAAGCTCACATATATTGCTTGCGAAAGTTTAACTATATAGTTTTGACACCTTAACCAATTTATTGAATTATGAGGAGACCAGCTATGAAAAGTCAAGTATAAATTAGCTGGAAATTCTTTTTAATCGAATTCCTTAAAAAAGGGTAACTTTAATAAGACTCCCTATAAGGTAGTTTTCAAAATCAAATGATATTCGGGTTTTAATTAGTCGAGATTAAACTCGACTTCGTCAGTAAGCATCTTATAGATGACCCTGACAAGCTTACCGGCACAGTGACCTAAAGTGTTGTAGTGGTTTCGGCCTTCAGCTCTTTTAGTATCGTAATAAGCTTTAAATGTGTCGTTGTTACGAACAACATTGTTTGCAGCATTAATTAATGCATAACGTAAGGTTTTTGATCCTCGTTTTGACATACGTGTACGTTTGGCAACAAAGTTTCCAGACTGATAAACAGACGGATCTAACCCAGCATAAGCTAGAACTTTGCTAGCATTGGAGAAGCGTTTAATGTTACCAATTTCACCAAGAATCATTCCACCATTGACAAATCCAATGCCTGGAATGGTCATGATAAGTGAATCAAGTGAAAGCATAATTGATTGCATTTCCGATTCAACAGTTTTTAACTGGCTATCTAATAACTCGATTTGCTCGATAGCATGAGTTATTTGAATAGATAAAGACCTGTCGCTGGATCCGACAGACTCCCTTGCAAGAACTCTTAATGCTTTAGCATGTTCTTTCTTGAAGTGGCCGTGGGAGGCTTTTAAAAGAAGAGCTGAAAGATGAGTCATATGCATGGAGGCAATAGCATCCGGAGTAGGAGCTTCTTTAAGAAGCTGATAACAGGCTTTCTGATGCAAACCTGATTTGAAGAAGTATTGGAGTTCAGGGAAAACCTGATCCATATAAGAAGTTAGCTGAATTTTCAACCTAGTACGGTTTTTAACCAGCTTCTGACGGAAACGTCCAAGATTCTTCAAATGCATAAGATCAATGTCTTCTACAGTGAGGAAACGATGATCATGCATCATAAGGGTTTTAGCGATAACAAAGGTATCAACTTTATCAGTCTTAGTCTTGCGAATGTTATTTTTCGCATAGATGAAGTCTGAAGTGGGTTGATGAGACAAACCTTAAAGTGTCTAGATACAAGAAATTCAATAAGGTTGTTGCCATAGTGAGCTGTTGATTCAAGACCAATGATGAGGTCACTCTTTTAAAGGAACTAATTGAAGAGAGCAACAAATGGAAGCCATCACTGTCATTCGTAAATTTGAACGGCTCGAGAAGTACTTCACCATCAGAAGATATGGCTGCGGCGAAGTGGTTAAGTTTGGCGATATCAATGCCAAGATAGATCATGAGATTAAATCTCCTTTCGAATTATTGATACCATGACGTCCACCAGCGATTATCATTGTAGACTTGAATGAGATAAGTACTCTATACAAAATGTATGGCACATCCAGCTAATAAACAATTCAGATAAAGGTAGCGGCAATACACTCCTGTTAAGTAGTCTGTGCTACAGAAAAAAATCAAAGGTACCACAGTATCTGAATGTATTATAGTCACGAATAAAAAAGAAAGGAAAGTGTGATATTTACTTCTATAAATATCATACAAGGATATAAATGGATAATAATCTAAACGGACTTTTAACAAAATGGAGTAATCAGTCTTGTCGTGCTAACAAAGTGAATAAGGAACTATATACTCGCTATGAAGTGAAACGTGGTCTTAGAGACATTGATGGCAAAGGTGTGCTGGCCGGTCTGACCCGTATTGGCGAAGTACACGCCTACATCATATCCGATGGCAAATCTGTGCCTGTACCGGGACGATTAAGTTATAGAGGTATTAACATAGAAGATCTGGTGAAAGGCTTTTTGAAAGATGATCGTTATGGCTATGAAGAAACCTGCTTTTTACTGCTTGTGGGACACCTTCCAGATGCCATTGAACTTCGAGATTTTAGAGGGTTAATTGCCAGCAATTATGAACTGCCGAGAGACTTTGTGCGAGACATCATCATGAAAGCACCAAGTAAGGACTTGATGAACACCATCGCTAGGAGTGTGTTGACCCTTTTTTGTTTTGATGATCTGGCCGATGACCTTAGTGAAAGAAATGTCTTTAGGCAAAGCATACAGTTAATCGCTAATTTTCCACTATTGGCTATTTATGGCTATCAAGCATACGCCCATTATCATGAGAAGAAAAGCTTTGTCATCCATTCTCCAAGAAAAGATTTAAGTATTGCAGAGAACATCTTATATATGTTAAGGCATGATAACCAACATACCAATCTAGAAGCCAAGCTTTTGGATTTGGCCCTGGTACTACATGCAGAACATGGTGGTGGTAATAACTCCACTTTTACAACCCACGTTGTGTCATCCGCCTACACAGATATTTATTCAGTGGTGGCTGCAGCCATGGGATCCTTAAAAGGTCTTAGACATGGTGGCGCCAATATCAAAGTGGTGGAGATGTTTGATGAAATTAAAGCCAATGTAGACAACTGGGAAGATCCGGAGGAAGTCACCAATTATGTAGAAAAGTTAGTAACAAAGCAGGCCTACGACAGAACCGGATTGGTCTATGGCATCGGTCATGCTGTTTACTCCATCTCTGATCCTAGAGCGATTATATTCAAGGGATATGTTAGAGAACTGGCAAAAGAAAAGGGACTGGATAAAGAATTTGAGCTTTATAATCTGGTAGAAAAAATAGCACCCGAAGTCATTGGTAAACATCGTAAGATCTATAAAGGTATATCCGCCAACGTCGACTTCTATTCAGGGTTTGTTTATAGGATGTTGGACATACCGCAACAACTCTTCACACCTCTTTTTGCGGTAGCAAGAATCAGTGGATGGTGCGCCCATATCCTAGAAGAATTAGCCAATGATGGGAAGATTATCCGCCCGGCCTATAACTGTGTAGAACCAAAGCGTATATATTTGCCCCTTGAAAAACGATGATAAATATAAAAGTGTAAAATCAAAAAAACAGGTTGACCGGCTATAGGCAACCCGTTTTTTTTACTTAAAAATAATACTACTAATATAATAAAACTTCACAAATCCATCACATGCTTTTTATATAATGAGATTACAAATCCGCAGTTGCCAATAGTAAGCGTTATAGCAATAGGTATAGGACGGTGGATCTAAGATGAAATTTTTATACAAAATAGAATAAAGTGAGGTATTCATGTGAAGAGAAAGTATTTATATTTGGTAGTTTCATTGGTTTTAATCGGTGGCATCTTTTGGTACATGGTACCGAAGAATACTGCAGAAGGCGCACCGGTTGAGGTGATTGAAGAAGTAAAAGTGACAGCTGGTGATGTTTTGATTGATTTTATTGCAGATGGCAATGTGCGTATCTTATCAAAAGACCAGTTCTTTAATACAAGCGGGGTCCTTGAGGCACTTTACTTTGACGTTGGGGATGTTGTGGCCAAAGGAGATCTCTTGGCAAAATTAAGTACAGACGACCTAGCATTAAAAATCAAACAAACTGAGATTGCCATTAACACAGAGATTGAAAGACAAAAAGAAAGTATAACCAATCATACATATGACATACAAATGCAAGAGGCGATCATTGAAAGTCTCACAAAAGAACTTCAGCGCGAGATGAGTCTACTAGAGACCATGGCCACATATCCGAGTATCTACACACCGAATGAGCATAATGACCAATTGTATAAAAAAGAACAACTGGAAGCGACTTTAGATTCTGAGAAAAATGAACTTCAGAAGCTTAAGAATGAAAGCCAAGCGCTGAATAATTTGCTCATTGATGACAAGAAGGTGATCCTAGAGTTGTTGAAGCTGGATTTAGAAAAGGCATATTTGTATGCGGATACAGATGGGGTTATTGGTACGATTCATGGTGTGGTGAATACCAGTATAGGAACAACAAACGCTTTTTTAACCATACTGGATCAGGAACAGCCTATGATTTTGTCCATGGTATCTGAGCTGGATATTGGTCAAGTGACATTAGGTCAAAAAGTATTGGTTGAGCTTGAAAGCGATTATGGTATGACTTATGAAGGTCGTGTCTCATGGATTAGCATGACCCCCACCATTGATAATAATGGGATTGTTTCCTATGAAGTCGAGATTATCTTGGAAAAATATCCGGATACCATTCGATCTGGCTTATCGGCTTTGCTACATATTGTACTAAAGGAACGTTTGGATGTACTGGTCATTCCAAATTCAGCCGTAAAGATTGTTAATAATCAACAAGTGGTTGAGGTGAAAGTAAGCGACCAAATTCAAGAAAGAATAGTGGTTACAGGGTTAACCGATGGTGTTAATGTTGAAGTTATACAGGGACTGGAAGAAGGAGAAACACTTATTGTACGTAGCTTAAAATAAGAAGAAGGTGAATGATGAAAATAACAGAAATATTTAGAGCTATTTTTACCAATATACTGGCCAATAAGTTTAGGGTTTTTTTGACCATGCTTGGCATCATTGTTGGCGCAGCTACCATCATCATGGTGGTAGGCATAGGGAAAGCCTCAGAAAAAGCGGTTGAAGAACAGTTTGCTATGCTAAATGTCGGAACGCTTTATGTTCAAACGGGTCCGGGTAGCAAAGATACCCTATCAAAAGAAGATGTGAACCTCATAACAGAGAATGCAGAAAATGTACAAGGGGCGACCATCTTAATGACCACACGAGGCGATATTAGTTCTAATTATGAGACTTTTAATGGTTCTATCTCGGGTGTGACAAGCATCTTTGATGAAATGAGTAATTTGTCCATGTATCAAGGCACTTTTATTGAAGTAGCTCAGGATGAACGACGTGAAAGGGTTGTTGTTCTAGGGTACACCTTAGCAGAGACACTTTTTCCGGAAGATATTGAAAAGGCGATTGGTGAGAGTATTACCATAAGCGGCAAACGCTATATTGTGGTGGGTATTATTGATCGTGTTGGCGATGCCATTCAAGGTTTACTTATTGATGAAGCGGCTATATTACCATACTCGACAGCAGAAAGTTATGTAGTGGGATCGTCAGGAAAACCTAGAATCATTGCAGTAGCAAAAGACATCAATGCCGTTGAAAACGCTATTATTGAACTTGAGCAGATCTTTAGAGAGGCGTACCGGCCTGTAGGTGGCGTTGATTTAGTAATCAAAGATGCTGGAAGTAAATTAGTAGCAGCACAAGACAGTGCAAAAACTATGTCTGTTCTATTAATCTCTGTCGCGACCATTGTATTAATTGTTGGTGGTATAGGTATTATGAATGTTCTTTTTGTATCAGTAAGAGAACGAACAAAAGAGATTGGCATCTTAAAAGCGCTGGGTGCCAGAAGAGCGGATATATTATTACAGTTTTTACTGGAATCCATTATGATTAGCTTTTTAGGAGGCATACTAGGCATTGTTCTAAGTTTTGTGACCCTACCACTGATGGCCTATTTACAAGTTGAAGTGAACCCATCCCTAAACGGTTATATACTGGCACTCGTTTTTTCAGTGGTAACAGGTACTTTTTTTGGTTATTACCCTGCAACCCTTGCAGCTGCACTTAGACCCATAGATGCCTTAAGGTATGAATAGGAGACAAAGAGAATGAAAAAAACAAGCATAATTATAATGGCACTCATGATATTGATCAGCGCATCAGGATGTTCTTCAGACATAGCGCAAAAAGAATCAACAACGTCAGAGGCGGCAACCATTGAAGCAATCACAACGCCTGTACCGGAAAGAAAAGCGGAGGTTATGGGCATTATTAAAAATGTTATAGGCAATGAAGTCAGTGTTTCATTGTTACTAAAGAATGCAGAGAGTGAAGAAAATATGGAACAAGAAGCCCTACTAACAGATGAGGAAAAAGCGACCAAGCAGGCAGAAAAAAGAGCAGCCAATCAAGCGGAAAATGCTGATAATACAGAAAAAAACCCGTTGGAAAATGTAGAATTGTCCGGTGAAATCAAAGACGTGGTAATTCCAGTAGGAACGAAAGTGGTTCAAAGCACTGGTACGGGTGAATTTATAGATCTTAATATTGGGGATATAGTAAAAGGAACCAGTGTTAAGATATGGCTCATAGAAGATGAAGAAGGAGAAGTAGCTGTCGCGGAATTTGTTCAGTTACAAATACGATAAGTGATGAAGACGATTATAGAGATGACCAACATAAAAAAATCCTATAAAATGGGAGATAATATCCTTGAAGTCCTAAAAGGTATTGATTTATCCATAACAGAAGGCGAATTCGTTGCCATTCTGGGCCCATCTGGTTCAGGGAAGTCAACGATTATGAACATCATGGGCTGCATTGATGCAAAAAGCCAAGGGAAGTACTTATTGGATGGAAAAAATATTGAGAATTTCTCTGAAGATGAGTTGGCCATAGTGAGAAACGATAAAATTGGCTTTGTTTTTCAAAAGTTCAACTTATTACCCCGTTTATCCACACTGAATAATGTAGAAATGCCGATTCTATTAAGAGGCGGATCCTCAAAGGAAGCTAAGACAAAGGCAAAAGTCTATCTGGACATGGTAGGACTAGGAGACCGAATGCACCATAAGCCGATAGAACTTAGTGGTGGTCAACAGCAAAGGGTTGCTATTGCAAGAGCACTTGTTGGTGAACCTGAATTAATACTGGCTGATGAGCCAACAGGTAATCTGGATCAAACATCAGGAAAAGAAATTATGGCATTGTTCAAAAAATTGAACGATGAAGGCAATACAATCGTTATGATTACCCATGATGAAAAAATCGCCAGTCAGGCTAAGCGTGTTATTAGAATTGTAGATGGATTAATTGAGCCAAGCTTTATTCTTTAAGATAGAGGGTCACGATTTTAATAAGTCTTGGTGATAATTACATAAAAAGGTTGACATTAATAAAAATAGTTGTATAATTATACTTAGTTAAACGTTTACTTAGATAGAAAGGACATCATATGAAGGTGACAATCAAGCACATTGCAGAGTTAGCAGGCGTATCCATAGCGACGGTATCTAAAGTGATTAATCATAAGGATGAGAAAATCACACACCAGACAAGGGACCGTGTGCTTGAGGTAATCAAGGAGCAAGGTTATATACCTAACCGTGTTGCCAGTTCTATGGTAACCAAGAGAACCAAGACTTTGGGACTTATGATACCGGATATTACTAACCCATTTTTCCCTGAATTGGCACGAGGTGTGGAAGATGGCGCTAATGAAATGGGTTACACCCTTATTCTCTGCAATTCGGACAATGACCTTCAAAAAGAAGAAAGCTATCTGGAGATGTTACAGGAAAAAATGGTGGATGGCATAATCTTTACGGCCTCCAGTCGTCGCACAACCATGAGCTCTGCTTTTTTGAAGTTGACGATACCGGTGGTGTCAGTGGACAGAGA
Organism: Petrocella atlantisensis; assembly: GCF_900538275.1. Classification (GTDB taxonomy): domain Bacteria; phylum Bacillota; class Clostridia; order Lachnospirales; family Vallitaleaceae; genus Petrocella; species Petrocella atlantisensis. Next base: position 2,170,028 of record NZ_LR130778.1, read on the forward strand.
GATTGAAGGCCTAAAGCTTGAAGGTAAGATTACGGTTGACAATGAAAAAGGTGCCTTCGAAGCGGTTTGCTATTTATTAGAAAAAGGTTATAGAAAAATATACCATATATCAGGGCCTTTATTATCCAAGACTGCCAAGGATCGCTATGCCGGTTTCATAAGAGCACATAAGGAAAAAGGTATCATGCCTATAGAAGACCATCTTCTTGAAGGGAACTATACCAGCACATGGGGTTATGATTATACAAAAAAACTTATTGAAGAACAGGTGGACTTTGACAGTCTTTTCTGTGGCAATGATTTGATTGCTCTTGGGGCTTATAAAGCTTTACATGAAAAAAATATAAGAATTCCTGAAGACATCGGTATTATTGGGTTTGACGATATTTATATGGCAGAGATTGTGTCCCCGGGACTTACAACGGTAAGACAACCCTCTTATAGCATGGGCTATAAAGCTGCGGAGATGATGCTAGATCGTATTAAGAATAAAGATAGCATTCAAAAGGAATGGGTACTAGAATCGAAACTGATTATACGTGGTAGTACCAAATAAAAATTTAATGGGTTAAACGTTTACCCTAGAGAGGTGAAAAGATGAAAAAAATATTGGTACTGGGCAGTTTGAACATGGACTTGGTAACAAGAGTGCACATAACACCAAAAGTGGGCGAGACTTTACTTGGAGAAGGCTTAGAACAGATTCCCGGTGGTAAAGGCGCCAATCAAGCGGTTGCCATCGGAAAGTTGGGTGGACAGGTTGCTATGCTTGGCCGTGTGGGTATGGATGGTTTTGGTGAAGTTTTGATGAAAAACCTATCGGCAAACGGTGTTGAGGCATATCTGACCCAAGCGGTTCAAGGTCCACCTACAGGGGTTGCCTTGATCATGGTGAATGATAGTGGTGATAATTCTATTGTCGTTATTCCGGGCGCGAACTTTGCACTGAATAAAGAAGATCTGACACCGGCGATGTTTGAAGGATGTGACTACCTCTTAGCACAACTGGAAACGCCTATAGAAACTATTGAGACAGCTTTTGCGATGGCAAAAGCACAAGGACTTTACACCATTTTAAATCCGGCACCGGCCAGAACGTTGTCCAAACAATTAATCGAACGGACCGATTTATTAGTACCTAATGAAACAGAATTTGCTACACTGACAGGTATACAACCGGATTCAGAGGCCCATATCAAGGAAGGTGCAAGTCTGCTTTTTGAAATCGGGGTTAAAGAGATCATCATTACTTTAGGTGAAGATGGGGCGTGCCATATAGACACTTCGGGTAACCTACATTATGTTAAAGGTCATAAGGTAAAAGCCGTTGATACAACAGGTGCAGGTGATAGCTTCATAGGAGGTTTATTATACGGTATGGCTCAAGGTGAGGATGTAAAAAAAGCTATGAATAGGGCTGTTATTGTTGGTGCTCTTACAGTTACCAAGTTAGGTGCTCAATCCTCACTGCCAACATTAAAAGAGGTAGAAGACTATGTAGGAGGTCTTAAATGAAAAAAGGTATATTAATAAATGCAGATATTGTAGAAGTGATAGCAAAAATGGGGCACATGGATGAGATTGTAATTGGTGATGCCGGACTTCCGATTCCGGAAGGTGTTAGACGGATCGATATCGCTCTTAAAGCCGGAACCCCTGGCTTTATGGAGACGTTGGAAACCTTGATGTCAGAATTTGTTTGTGAAGCTGTTACACTTGCTGAAGAGATTCAGACCATCAACCCGACAATTGAATTGGAACTTAAGTCTTTACTAAAAGATATACCCATAACTTACATAAGTCATGAGGATTTTAAGAAGCAAACAAAGACAGCAAAGGCCGTCATTCGTACAGGGGAATGTAGCCCCTATGCGAATATAATCCTAAGATCCGGTGTATTTTTCTAAAGGAGCTAAAATGAATAATCCTATACTAAAAATGGAAAATATCAGTAAGACTTTCCCAGGTGTTAAAGCCTTAGATGGCGTTCATTTAAATGTTTATGAAGGTAGAGTCATGGCACTTCTTGGAGAAAATGGCGCCGGCAAGTCCACGCTCATGAAGATACTATCCGGTGTCTACGAGCGGAGTGAAGGTGATGTCTATTATATGGGCCAGCCGGTAACCTTCAAAAATGTTAAGGAATCCCAAGATGTCGGCATAGCCATCATACACCAGGAGTTGAACCTGGTAGATGAGCTTAGCATAGCAGAAAACATTTTTCTTGGAAGAGAACCCAAAAAAGGTCTTGGTGCCATTGATCGTAAAAAAATGGTGACCGATGCTAGGGCTTTACTTGAGCGTCTTAATCTTGTTGAGGACCCTAACAAATCTATGAAAAAGTTACCCATTGGTAAAAAACAGATGGTAGAAATAGCTAAGGCTTTGTCTCTGGATGCTAAGTTGATTATCATGGATGAGCCGACAGATGCTCTGACAGATAAGGAAACAGAAAGTCTATTTAAAGTCATTCGAACACTTAGAGATCAAGGTAAGAGCATTGTTTATATATCCCATAGATTAAAGGAAATATTTGAAATCTGTGATGATATAACCATATTAAGAGACGGTCGATTTGTAGCTGAAAAGAAGGTCTCTGAAATGGATGAAAATGCATTGATTGAAATGATGGTAGGTAGAAAATTAGAAGAACAGTATCCCTACATCAAAGATCATCAAGGCGAACTTTTACTTGAAGTGGAAGGTCTTGGAAATGATCATGTTCATGATATCGCCTTTAACCTTTATGCCGGTGAGATACTGGGTGTATCCGGCCTTATGGGAGCCGGACGTACAGAACTTGCCAAAACTCTATATGGTGCGTATCCGATTAAAAGCGGTGCTATGAAACTTTCCGGTAATAAGATTATACCCAAATCAGAAGCTTCTGTTATCAAAGCAGGACTAACCTATGTATCAGAAGACCGTAAAAAAGACGGCCTAGTACTGAGCATGTCTGTTAAAGAAAATATATCTTTATCAGCGATGAACCGTATTACCAGACATCATGTTATAAGAAAAAGTGAGGAGCTTGGGTTGATACGGGATTTTATCCGTCAGCTGTCGATTAAGACCCCTACGGAAGCACAAAAAGTCAAGAACTTAAGTGGTGGTAATCAGCAAAAGGTGAGCATCGCCAAAAGCTTAATGACAAGACCGAAGGTGCTGGTTCTGGATGAACCCACGAGAGGCGTGGATGTCGGTGCCAAGAAGGAAATCTACGACCTAATGAATCAGTTTAAGAAAGAGGGTATGGGTATATTGATGATATCTTCTGAAATACCGGAGCTCCTTGGTATGTGTGATCGCATCCTTGTGATGCATGAAGGCACCGTACAAGGCATACTAACCAGAGCTGAGGCCACACAAGAGAACATCATGCGTTACGCTGTCGGATTAGAAGGAGGCAAGTCATGAAACAAGAGTATAAAGAAAACCTAAGACGCTTTCAATCTGTTTTCGGGTTGTTGTTTTTCACCATCGTTATTTCATTATTAAGTGACCGATTCCTTACAGGATCCAACATATTTAATGTGCTTAGGCAGACTTCTATTAATGCAATCATAGCAGCAGGTATGACTTTCGTTATTCTAACCGGTGGGATTGACCTGTCCGTTGGCTCCACTTTTGCTTTCTCAGGCGCCATCGGTGCTTATCTGATTGGCACGGGCCAACCGGTGATGGTTGCGGTGGCTGGAGCTTTATCCATAGGCCTGTTGATTGGGATGGCCAATGGTTTCATCATTGCCCATTGGAATCTTCAACCCTTTATCGTAACCCTGGCCACCATGACCATCTTTAGAGGTGCCACCTTGGTTTTTACAGACGGAAAACCAATTGGTACCGGCTATGAAGGCAGTGCAGCAATATTTGCCAAAATCGGTGGCGGTTATACTTTTGGTATTCCCAATCCCATACTGATTATGATTGTACTTTTTGGGTTGGCGTATTACATCTTAAAACATATGAGTATGGGGCGATATATCTATGCAACAGGTGGCAACCAGGAAGCGACCAAGCTCTCCGGAGTCAGTATTAAAAAGGTCAAGGTATTCGTATATGGTATTAGTGGCTTGTTTGCAGCCATATCGGGTATGATCATCACTTCAAGACTTTCCTCAGCACAGCCGACAGCTGGTACAGGTTATGAGCTGGATGCCATAGCTGCCGTTGTACTTGGCGGTACATCATTGGCTGGTGGGGTTGGATCTATATTAGGTACAGTAATAGGCGCACTCATCATTGGGATCTTAAACAACGCACTGAATCTGTTGAACGTGTCATCATATTATCAACAGCTGGCAAAAGGCTTGGTCATACTGATCGCTGTGTTGTTAGATCGAAAAGAAAAATAATAGGGAGGAAACAAAATGAAAAAGGTATTGGTAGTATTATTAACAATGGTAATGGTAGTAAGTTTGTTGGCGGCATGTGGTAAGAAAGAAGAAGAAATGACTGGTGGCGGTGAAAAAGTAGGCTTAATCGTATCGACCCTTAACAATCCATTCTTTGTTACACTAAAAGAAGGTGCCGAAGCAAAAGCAACAGAACTAGGTATGGAATTGGTGGTTTTGGATTCACAAAACGATCCGGCAAAAGAATTGGCGAATATGGAAGATCTATTGACCCAAGGGGTTAGTGTGATTCTCATTAACCCAACGGATTCAGATGCTGTTGTCGGTGCTATTGCTATGGCCAATGAAAAAGACATACCGGTAATAACGCTAGACCGTGGTGCCAATGGCGGAGAAGTTGTAACCCACATTGCATCCGATAACGTAGCAGGTGGTGTTATGGCTGGCGAGTACATTGCTGAATTACTTGGTGGCAGTGGCAATGTGGTTGAACTTGAAGGTATTGCCGGAACCAGTGCGGCAAGAGATAGAGGTCAAGGCTTTAATGATGCCATAGGTACAACAGACATTGAAGTTGTAGCCAAGCAAGTAGCGGACTTTGACCGTACAAAAGGATTATCTGTTATGGAAAACATCCTTCAAGCTCAACCGGAGATTGATGCTGTCTTTGCACACAATGATGAAATGGCACTGGGTGCACTAACAGCGGTAGAAGCATCCGGAAGAGATATCTTAATTGTTGGCTTTGATGCTACAGATGATGCGGTCAAAGCCGTTGAAGAAGGTAAGCTTGCAGCGACTGTGGCACAACAACCGGCTATGATTGGTAGTCTGGGCGTGGAAGCGGCTTCAGATGTACTCGAAGGTGTGACTTTAGAAGCTTTTGTTCCGGTACCTCTTAAACTTGTTACAGGTGAAGGTTCTGTTCCAGTGGATACTATGACCGGTAACGGTGAAAAAGTAGGCTTAATCGTTTCCACACTTAACAACCCATTCTTTGTAACATTAAAAGAAGGTGCAGAAGCTGCAGCGGCAGATATGAACCTTGAATTGATTGTGTTGGATTCACAAAATGATCCGGCAAAAGAACTGGCGAACATGGAAGATCTATTGACCCAAGGGGTTAGTGTGATTCTCATTAACCCAACGGATTCAGATGCTGTTGTCGGTGCGATTGGATTGGCAAATGGAAGTGGTATACCGGTAATAACGCTAGACCGTGGTGCTAATGGTGGAGAAGTTGTAACCCACATTGCATCCGACAACGTAGCAGGTGGCCTTATGGCAGGCGAGTACATTGCTGAATTACTTGGTGGCAGTGGCAATGTGGTAGAACTTGAAGGTATTGCCGGAACCAGTGCGGCAAGAGATAGAGGTCAAGGCTTTAATGATGCTATAAGCACAACAGATATTGAAGTTGTAGCCAAGCAAGTAGCGGATTTTGACCGTACAAAAGGATTATCTGTTATGGAAAACATCCTTCAAGCTCAACCGGAGATTGATGCCGTCTTTGCACACAATGATGAAATGGCCCTAGGTGCTCTAACAGCGGTAGAAGCATCCGGAAGAGATATCTTAATTGTTGGCTTTGATGCTACAGATGATGCGGTCAAAGCCGTTGAAGAAGGCAAACTTGCAGCGACTGTAGCGCAACAACCGGCTATGATTGGTAGCCTGGGTGTAGAAGCAGCTCTCAAATCCATTCAGGGTGAAAGTCTAGATGCCTATGTACCCGTTGATCTGATGCTGGTCAAATAGTTCTCTAGACTAGAAGGTTATGGCTTAATAAATATATTAAATAAGAAGGAAGATTGTCTTAAACTGGGACATCTTCCTTCTTTCTAAGTTCCAACGCGTATAAATTAGCATATTTACAAAAATGTCATAATTTAGCCATATAACTATGGTACTATAACTATGGACTTTGGTATTTTTAGACAATAAAGTCCTAGTTTAGTCCCATAAAAGCTCAATAAAGTCCTATGAAATTCTTTACAAAGAATAGGTTCTGTGCTATTATGAAATAAGTTATTACAGAAATGTTACAAAACTATGGAGGCTAACCATGAATGGGGTTCTTAAATATAAAGAGAATTTCTTTCTTAGGTATAAGAAGGAAATCGCACTGACTTTAGGCGCAGTGCTTACTTTTTCCGCTGTGGTCAGATATGCACCAAGTGATGCAGCACAAAGTGGGGCTATACACGCACGAAATACAAATAGTCAATCAGTCGAAGAACAACTTGTAGAGAATGGGTATAAAGTCCTAATAGATGGGGTTGAACTTGGCGTTGTCAAAAATAAAGATGATGGTCAGGCAGCTACCAATCAAGCGGTTGAAATGGTCATTGCAAAACTGGGATACAATCCTGAAGTCGAACCGGTATTGACCTTTGAAGCCAATTACACTAATGAAAAAAACTACATAGCATCTGAAGAATTAGCGACGACAATTGCAAGTCAGGTGATAGATAATCTGGATCGGCACAAGGTCATGGCTTATGTGATGAAAATAGGCGATGATTTTACTGTTGCGGTTAAAAATGAAGAAGACATCAAAAAAGTGTTGTTGAAAGCTCAAAGTATATATGTAAATACGGATATGGCACTGGATATCAGTTTGGCAAAAGATGTTCATAACGGTTTAATTATTAAGCCTCAAGTTATTATGCTAAAGGAAGAAGATTCGGCAAGAACATTTACAGCGAGCGGAATTGAAGAGGATTCGACGACAACACAAGAACCAACGGAAGAAGCGCCAAAAGATGCAACCAAAGAAGGTGTCACCGTAGATGTCGACTTTGCAGAATCGGTTATGGCTGTAGAAGCGTATGTCTTTGAAGACGAGGTTCTGTCCGTTGATGAAGCGACGGCATTGATTACTAAGGAAAATGAAGAAGCGAAGTTGTATACGGTTGTTTCCGGTGATGCACCATCCACCATCGCAGCCAGTAACAGTATGCCCCTGGATCAGCTTTATGACTTAAACCCTGGGCTTGAAGAAAACACGTTAAACATGAAAATTGGTGACGAACTGGTGGTTATGGTACCGGAACCGGAGTTATCTATTGCAACCAAAGAAGAAGTGGTTTATACAGAATCGATTATAAAGGGTGTGTCCTATGTGGATAATCCTGATGTCTATAAGGGGTCCGATAGTGTGATTGACGCTGGTTATGATGGTGTGTTACAATTGACAGCTGTTGTGTCAAAAGTCAATGGTAAAGAAATAGGCCGTGAAATTACAAATCAAACCATACTAAAAGAAGCGAAAGATAAAGTCGTGTCTAGAGGCACAAAGCCGTTGCCCAAAAAAGGTGCAACTGGCAATTACAAGTATCCATTAACAAACTTTAGAGTGACGTCACCATTTGGTAGAAGATGGGGTGCATTTCATTCAGGTGTTGACTTGTCAGCACCAACAGGTACGACGGTTAGAGCTTCTGATGGTGGAACGGTAACGGTTGCCGGATGGCGTGGCAATTATGGTTACTTAGTAGAAATCGACCATGGTAATGGTATCAGAACACGGTATGGTCACAACAGTAAAATAAACGTTAAGGTCGGTCAAAAGGTTGCCCAATACGAAACCATAGCAAAAGTTGGTAGTACAGGCAGAAGTACAGGACCACACGTTCATTTTGAGATACGGTTTGACGGTGTTGCAGCTAACCCGATGAATTACTTAGAACATTAATCATAGTTAATAATCAGTCATAGATATAGGGCGGTGTCATAAGGCATCTGCCCAAAACAAAAAGCGGTTTACGTAAGTGTTGTGCTAAACCCAGCATTTACGTAAATCGTTTGTTGTGTCATATTGAAGCCTACGAATGCATTTAATTCGTATAGAGACTGGGAGGTCCCGATGGATAAATCAGAAAGTAATAGTTTGAAGAAAAAGTTCTTTATGCACTTAAAAATGAAAACAATGGATATTAAAAAGTTGATCCTTAAAACCTTGGAGTTAAAGACGATCAACTTTAAGACGATCAAGTTTAAGAATATAAATATGAAAAGTTTTAAGTTGAATAAAAAGATGATTAACTGGAAAAGAATCGACTGGAAAAATTTTAAAGCTACTGTAGGTACCATCATGAAAGAACCTAAAAGAGTTATAGCAATAGGTTTTGTAAGTGTTATGCTTATATCCGGTATCGGCATTACACAGAGTCTTGTCATATCCATGGGTTCAGATGTAACCATGGCTTCAGACGATGAAGAAGTCAGTTATGTAGAAGTGATGATGAACAATCAAGTCCTAGGTTATGTACCAAGTGTATCGGTTGGCCAAAACATGGTAGAAGCAGCCAGAGTGAATCTAATCGAACGTATGGGTTATGACCCAGAGCTTACACAAGATATAAAATACATCCCACAACATGGGGAAAAAATGATTTTTACAGATGAGAAAGAACTTTTAGAGATTCTAGAAAATACGATGTACGCAGCAATTGAAGATATTAAAGTTAAAGGTTTTGTCATGAAGATAGGAGACGACTTTACGGTTGCCCTTGAAAGTGAGGAAGCCTTAAAAGCCGTTTTGGAAGGTGCACAAAAAGTATATCTTGAAGATGAGAGCACGGTTAGTGTAGAGATGAAAAAAGACCCACACAACACATTGGTCATGAAGCCTGAAATCAAAGTATTGCAAAAAGAATTAACCGTTGACAGAAACTTTCTAACATCAGCGACCCTAAGTGCTACAGCTGAGAGCGAGGAAAGTGGTAAGGTCTTTGAGTCTGTGGTTAAGGAAATAAGCCTTGAACAACAAATTGTCGTTATAGAAGCTTTTGTTAACGCTGATGAAATCGTAGATGTAGAAACAGCCACTTCGATGATCACTAAGGAAAATGAAAAAGTGAAGACTTATACGGTTCAAACCGGAGATTCACCATCAGTTATCGCCCTATCTAACGGAATGACAACGCGAGAGTTATATGACTTGAATGCCGGTCTTGAGGAAAGAGCCAGTAAGATTCAAATAGGCGAAGAACTCATTGTTATGGTACCTGAGCCTGAGTTGTTTGTTTCGTCGGTTGAAGAAGTCGTTTATACAGAAATCATTGACAAGCACAAGGTCTATGTGGATAATCCAAATGCTTATATAGGTACAGACGAAGTCCTTGAACCTGGTGTAGAAGGTGTTCTTGAAGTTCATGCACTTATTAAAAAGTTAAATGGTAAAGAATTTGATAGAGTCATTCTAGAAGAAACGGTTATATCCGAGCCTACAACTGAAAAAATCCTAAGAGGTTCAAAAGCATTACCGATTACAAATGCAACTGGTACTTTTCAAGTACCTATGATAAAATATAGATTGACTTCCAAATTCGGTCCAAGATGGGGCAGAATGCACACAGGTATCGATTTGGCCGGACCAAGAGGAACAGAAATCAAAGCAGCTGATGGCGGACGTGTTATAGCTGCAGGCTGGGATGGCGGTTATGGTTATCGCGTGGTTATAGATCACGGTAATGGCATGACGTCCTTATATGCACATGCTAGTGCAATCTATGTTAAAGTCGGTCAAGATGTCGGGAAATATGAAAGAATCGCAGCCGTTGGTAATACAGGCAATAGTACGGGACCTCATTTACATTTTGAGATTCATGTCAACGGTGTTAGAAAAGACCCTATGAAGTATTTGAAATTCTAATGTATATTGGACGAAATAGTCCTGGAAATGTAGAGGTATAAATATGGCAAAAGTACTGGTCGTGGATGATGAAAAAGCAATCGTCGACATACTCAAGTTTAACCTTGAAAGAGAAGGCTTTGCTGTTGTGACGGCAGCAGATGGTGAAGAAGGCATACGCATGTTCCACAAGGAGCAGCCGGATTTGATTTTGTTGGATATTATGATGCCTAAAATAGATGGATTACAAGCCTGTAAAACAATTAGAACGGAATCGAATGTACCGATTATCATGTTAACAGCAAGAGCGGAAGAAGTTGACAAGGTGTTGGGCTTAGAATTCGGTGCCGATGACTATGTAACAAAGCCATTCGGTGTACGAGAGTTAATTGCTAGAGTCAAATCTAACATAAGACGCACATCGATGGATTATGATCATACAAAGAATGCACAGATTATTCATGTAAGCAACATGACCATAAACGTGGATAAGTATGAAGTCAGCAAAGATGAGGTTGTTATTGACTTGACCGTGCGAGAATATGAGTTACTCAAATTCTTAGCAACACAAAAGAACCAGATTTTTACAAGAGAACAATTGCTCGAAAAAGTTTGGGGCTATGAGTACTACGGAGATGTAAGAACGGTGGATGTTACCATTCGAAGATTAAGAGAAAAAGTAGAAGACGACCCTAGTAAACCCGGATTCATCCTAACAAAAAGAGGCATTGGCTATTATTTTAAAGGCTAGAGAGCATGAGTAGGTTCAAAGTCTAGTGAAAGTTGGAAATACAATGAGTATAAGCATACGATGGCGTTTGGTACTTATGTATGTACTTATGGTTGTTATTGTCATGATGGTCAGTGGTACGATGATCGTACTCTTGGTAAGAAGTAATGAAATGGAGTCGGTTCAAGAGAGTATCCAATTAGCGGTTGAGGCCATTAAGACAACAGCCTTTGAAGATGTGGATATAGATGATATTGAAGATGTCAAATTAAAGCTGTCAGATGTTTACGAAAAATATGCAGCACTCTACAAAGGGAAAAGAGTTTTCTTATTGGACAGAACCTCTAGAGTTGTATTACCTCTTAGTGATGCAGCAAAGGGTCTCAGCTTCCCCACCCATCAAGTTATGGGGGCGATTGAAGACGGACAACATGAGACTTATGATAAGAACCGAAGATTACCGGGTGACGACAGAAAATACATAGGATATGCAGAGAATATTAAAGGCAGCGACGGCAGAGTGGTTTATGTGGTCTATGTCTTAGGCGAAACAACATCTGTCACCAACAGCATTGAGAAGACCATCATGGTCATCATCTCGGCTGCTGCGGTGGCTATTTTGATTGCTATTGTACTGGGTTTTATCTTTTCGGATTTCTTGACCAAGCCAATTACTGCTTTGACCGTCAAGGCTAGGGATATGGCCAGAGGGCAATTGGATAAACCCATTAAAGTTTATGCCAATGACGAGATTGGTCAATTGACAAAGAATTTTAATCGAATGGCAAAATCATTGAATGAAACCCTTAACGAAATTACAAGTGAGAAAAATAAGCTGGAAATTGTTTTTAAGCATATGACGGACGGTATCTTGGTCTTTGATAAAATCGGTGTTATGATTCATTCCAATCCGGCATCTATTGACATGTTGAAATTAGATAGACAAATCAGTTTCCAAGAAGTCTTTAACCCTTACTTGGAGGTCAGTTATAATGATCTGAAGAATATGGTTCAAGAAGAAACGATACTTCATGTTGTTATTGTGGAAAACAGATATTACAGTGTTTACTTTGCCAAATTCTTAGATCAACACAATGAGGCGGTTGGTCTTATTTGTGTCATACAAGATATAACAGAGCACAAGAAGTTAGAAGAGATGCAAAAGGAGTTTGTTGCCAATGTATCTCATGAACTTAGAACCCCACTTACTACGATTAAAAGCTATACAGAGACCTTGCTTGAAGGTGCATTAGAAGATTCGGATATTGCTGTTAGGTTCCTAGAGGTTATTAATCATGAAAGTGATCGAATGACCGCCTTGGTTCAAGACCTTCTTGAATTGTCCAAGTTGGATAATAAACAAATTAAATTTGCTATGAACGATATTAACTTAGAAAACATATTAGAAGACAGTATCAATAAATATCGCATTCATTCTGAGAAAAAAAATCAGAGTCTCATTTACCATAAGCCGAACAATACTTTTAGAACTATTGGAGATGTTAATCGTATTGAACAAGTCATTAAGAATATCATATCGAATGCGGTTAAATATAGTCCAGAAGGTGCCATCATTGAAATATCTATAGAAGATCAAAACAAGTATGTTAAGGTATCTATAGCCGACAATGGTATGGGTATTAGCAAAGATGATCTAAAAAGAATTTTTGAAAGATTTTACCGCGTGGATAAAGCCAGATCCAGGGAAATGGGTGGAACAGGGCTGGGTCTTGCTATTGCCAAAGAGATTATGGAATATCATGGCGGTAAGATATTGGTTGATTCTGAGGTTGGTGTTGGTACGACCTTCGAACTCTACTTTCTTAATAAACAGTCATAGTTATAATACTAAATAATAGGAACTGTTAGCCAAACGTTATGGATTTGTAATCATTGTGTAATGTAGAGCCTGTATAATCCTAGTATGGATGGTTACGTTCATCCTCTAGAAATAAGTACGAATAAGAAGGTGGTGAAGCATATGCTTAAGCAATTTATAAGAAGTTGTATTCTGTTTACCGTATTGATGGCATTAAGTTCATTTGCAGCCTATGCTGAACCTATAGATGCCGATAAAGTAGTGTTTGGAACTTTTCTTAACACTTTCAACCTAACGGAACAAAATGTTGAGTATGTAAATAATAAATTAGATGGCACAATGACAATGCAAGAGTTGAGCACAGTAGGAACTTTGAAAATAAGCAATGGCTTTAGTCGACAAGTTTTTTCTACTTTTGCAAGTGATAAGAGTATTGTCGGTCAGGGTCAGCCGGGTTCTGTTGTAGGACTCATGGTCTATACCGTAAATGATAATAAACAAAAGGTAATTGAAAGCCACGCAATCAAAACACTAGGTGCGTCAGGCATGTTCAGTGAAACCATTAATTACGCACCCAGTCGCACCCAATATCTTGTGATTGCTGTAAAAGATAATAATGGCATTACAAGAAGGATTTTTGAAATCACGACAAAGGCTATGGAAACCAAATTAATGCTTGAGAATATTGAGATCAGGTTTGTCAGTGAAGAAAAACAGCCGAATACATCTGTAGAATCGATGTATGACTGGCTTAAATTGAAGAGCAATATTGAGTTTTAATAAAAGCACTGTAAGGATACTTTCGAGGTTATAATGATGAAAGCAGCCGTTAGCACCATTAAAATTGTAATACTTATAACACTAATTGTCACCAGTGTATATCAGACAAGTAGGTTATGGTTTGACGATCAATCAGACCCTAACCTTTTTTATCGCGTTTTCTCATCTTCTGCCTTAGAGAACTTAGAGGCTATGAGAGATGCAGGCAATCTTATAACACCTAAGCAATTAGGTGTATACTTGGGCCAACCTAATCTTGAATATACGGTTGTAAAAAAAGGTGTCACCTATTATGAAAGCCTTAGAAATGAGTCCATTAAGATATTAACGATGGGCCTTAACAAGGATTATTATATCGGTACCGTTGAGAACTTAGAGTTACTCTGGGGCAATCAGCATACCAGTATGCATCTAGATTTCCCTTTGGAAAAGGCTACTTTCGCTACAAATCTTGGTATTTCAATAAATGCTCTTAACAGTATAGAATCTGTGGAGACCATCATAATTATGCCTGCCTTTAGAAATGAAATCTGGCTTAATATTTTCTTGGAGGACCACGTGACGGGTTTTTATCATCACTATCAGGTACCAAAAACTGAGGTTACAATCTCTAATGATTCATTGGCATACCAGTTGTCAAGTGTAATCGCCATTGGCAATAAAACATCTTTTATTTCCACACTCAAAAACAACATACCCTATTATAGCAAACATATTTTATTACCCTTACCTTCAGAAGATAATAGGTACCATGATCCGATATTTATGCGGATACCTTATGTATCAAGTGGCGTCATTAATATTAATGATTTAAATGGCTATGTGAGTTTATATTTTGATAATCCTGATATAATGAAAGCTATACCTCTTGAAGATGAGGTGCGCTATGTGGACGGCAATGTGGTGGTTCGTTATAATACAGAAGGATTATTAGAGTATAATCGTATTGTTAAGGAAAATACCGGTCCGACAAGTCTGACCCTTGCACTCACTGTCGCCAATCAATTTATTGAGCAAGATATCCAAAGGATGCCTACAGAGTATTTTTTGAAGACTTATGTTCAGGAAGGTCAAAGAACGGTGTTTTATTATGATGTTGGCTTCAATGATTATCCTTTTGTATTGACAGAAGAAGTAAGAGAAAAATACGGAATGTCACATGCTATGGAAGTTACTGTTAGTGGCGATAAAGTCATTAGGTATCGAAGAATAATAAGACAAATTGATGAAATGAATCCTCAGAACAAGACTTTACAAGCCAAGTATGAAGATGTTCTTGATAAAGTCATCGTTGAAGTGGGTACCTTGGATGTTGAGATTGAAGAAATGTATCTTGGTTACAGCTGGCATATGGATTTGATGGAAATGTCACTTAATTGGGTTGTTCAATACGATGGTAACCCTCATTTTTATCCTGTGGAATAGAGGTGTTTCTATGAACATGCAAAAAATGCTAAATGGCTTCATCATGATTTTTCTAATTATAAATCTGGGTTTATTTTTATTTATTTATCAAAGAGATGTATCCAGACATACGCTTTCTGGTGAACGTATCGATCAATTAGAGCGCATTCTAGAAAAGAACGATATATATTTATTAGATCATTTACCGGATTTTCATCCCAAAAGTAAGTTGAGAGTATCCATGCCGGTTGATATAGAGAAGGAATTGGTTGAAGTTTTTTTTCAAAATGAAGAAGTACGGTTTACAATATCCGCTAATGCCCATACCCACGAAACAGCTGTGGAACGCCTTACCTTTGACCAAGTCAACGAGAAAGGTAGGGTTTTTTATGGAAGCAATGAACCGACGTTTGTCCCTAAAAACTTACTGGGGCATGAAAAATTAAAATCGGCCAACGACTTTGTTGATAAGATGACCCTAGGAAAAGGTAAGTATGAACTTACGGATCAACGGGATGGGGATGTTTTCTCAATCTACTACTATAATGAACGGTTTTTAGGAGAACTTATTTTTTCTAATGAGACAGTTGTACGCATGGAAGAGAAAGGCATTACCGAGGCTAGAGCCATAAGGTATGTACCTCAAGGTTTTGTCGGCAATCCCTTAGAGCTTTTTCCTGCTGATGAAGCATTGTATAAGTTTATGAGTTACATCAGGGCTTTTGAAGATACCACCCTTACGATTACAGACTTTGATCTTGGCTATGCAATTGGGCAAAGCCCACTTGAAAACGTCATATGGATGGAAATCGAGCCTTACTATAGAATTAAGTTAAGTACAGGCCAAACCTATTTTATCAATGCCTATACCAATGAAATATACAGACCATAAATTATCATAAATCATTATCTAAGAGGTGGTTTTGCTATGTATGTCCTTGCCATAGATTGTGGCACACAAAGTCTAAAAGCGGTGGTTTTCGACCAAACAGGCAAAACCCTAGCAATTGAAAAAATTGAGTTTGAGCCCTACTATGCTCATAAAGCGGGGTATGCGGAACAAGACCCGGAAATATATTATGAAAGTCTTTGTCGGGCTACTCAAAGTCTGATCAAAGCACATCCCATTTTTATGACTTCTATAAAAGGCATTACCATAACGACGCAACGGGATATGGCTATTTGTGTGGATGAAAGGGGTGTGGCACTAAGACCTGCTATTATTTGGGCAGATCAACGCATGATTGATGAACCTAGAAAAATGGCACTCCATCATCGCTTGGCTTTTTTTATCATAGGCATGAAGCCTACAACAGATATTCTGAGTCGTAGTTGTAAGGCTCACTGGATACAGGATCATGAACCGATAGTATGGAGGAAAACCTATAAATATCTTCAGTTGTCGGCATACTTAAACCATAAGTTGACAGGTCTTTTTATTGACTCGGTTGCCAGTCAGATTGGTCATATTCCCTTTAGCTATAAGCACTTTCGTTGGGAGAAAAAACATAGCCTAAAACATGATATTTTTCATATAGAAGATGATAAACTATGTGACTTGGTAGGGTCATCAGAGACCATAGGTAGCTTGACAATTAAGGCAGCAAAGGAAACAGGCTTACCACCAAAACTTAGCGTCATTGCAGCAGGTTCTGACAAAGGATGTGAAACCCTTGGTGTGGGTTGTATCGATAACGAAAGCATATCCATTTCCTTAGGCTCTCAAGCGAGTGTTCAAACAACAACAAGAAAATATTATGAAGCACTAACCTTTATACCGCCTTTTCAAGCGGTTATGCCCGGTTACTATAATCCGGAGATACAAATATATAGAGGGTATTGGATGATTTCTTGGTTTAAGAAGGAGTTTGCAGCTAAAGAAGTAAAGTTGGCAAAGGAGCTGGGTGTTTCGCCGGAAGAGCTACTGGATAAAGCTTTAGATAAGATTCCGCCGGGCGCAGATGGGTTGGTATTACAACCCTACTGGGGTGCAGGTGTAAAAATGCATGACGCCAAAGGTGCAATCCTGGGTTTTTCGGATGTTCATACCCGCTTACATATTTATCGTGCTATCATTGAAGGTATTGGCTTTGCATTATATGAAGGTATGCAGCGCATAGAGAAAAAATCAAAAATCAAGGTAAATAAGATTATGATTTCAGGTGGTGGCTCACAAAGCGATGTTATTTGTCAGATTACAGCCAACATCTTTAATCTACCGGTCAATAGAGTCCAGACCTATGAGACTTCTGCTCTTGGTGCGGCTATAGCCGGTTTTGTGGGATTGAAGGTTTATGCAGATTATGAGGAAGCAATTCTACATATGGTCCATCATCAAGATGAATTTTTACCTCAAAAAGATCAAGTTGACCTCTATGAAAAAATTTTCCATAGAATTTATAAAAAAATCTACAAAAGGGTTAAGCCGATTTATAAAAGCTTTGATGAATTGTAACAAGTTCATTTCCTGAACAATTTACTGCTAAATCCGAGAAACCCCTTGAAATATGGGCTTTTTTATACGATTATTTTTACAAATGAAATAAGCTATGTTATACTATATAGGATTATATTTGAAATATTATGAGAGCGTAAATAGATGGTTACGTATACTTTTGACACATTAACCATAGATAAGAGGTGTATTATGAATCAATTTTTAATAAAAGGCGGTAAGCCACTAAGTGGTGAAGTCGCTGTGAGCGGTGCCAAAAATGCCGCTCTTGGTATATTGCCTGCAGCATTATTATCTCGCGATATATGTAGGATAGAGAATGTGCCATGTGTCAATGACATCACTGTATTACTTGAAGCTATGGAAGATCTTGGTGTTAAAATCAAGTTTGAAGATAATAATCATACTGTGATTATGGATTGTCGAAATATCAAAAAACTCACTGTGGATTACGAGCACATCAAAAAAATCAGAGCTTCTTATTATTTGCTAGGTGCTCTTCTTGGAGCATATAACAAATCAGAGGTGGCGTTACCAGGTGGTTGCAACATAGGTAGCCGCCCAATTGATCAACACATCAAAGGGTTCGAAGCTCTTGGAGCAGTTGTAGATATTGAGCACGGTATGATAAAAGTTAAAGCCCATAGTCTGGTTGGTGTCACCATCTACTTGGACATGGCCAGTGTTGGTGCTACCATCAACATCATGATGGCTGCGGTTATGGCAGAAGGGGTTACTCATATTGAAAACCCGGCAAAAGAGCCACATATCGTTGATGTTGCCAATTTTTTAAACAGTATGGGTGCGAATATAAAAGGCGCAGGTACGGATGTGATTAAGGTTACCGGCGTTAAAAAAATGCACGGAACAGAGTATATGATTATTCCGGACCAGATTGAAGCAGGCACTTATATGGTTGCAAGCGCTATTACAGGTGGTGATGTCACCGTTACCAATCTGATTCCGAAGCATATGGAAGCTGTTGTTGCTAAGTTGAATGAAATGGGCGTTGGTGTAGAAGAGTTTGATGACGCTATTCGAGTTTACAAAAAAGATAATTTGAAAAACATTCAGGTTAAAACCTTACCATATCCGGGTTTTCCAACAGATATGCAACCCCAGTTTACGGCTTTGTTGGCCGTTGCAGAGGGTATGAGCATTATGACAGAAAGTATATTTGAAAACAGATTCACCTATACCAGTGATTTGTCCAGAATGGGGGCATCGATAAAGGTAGAAGGTAATACAGCTATTGTAAGCGGTGGTGGTGAGTTAACCGGAGCGGAAGTGAGCGCACCGGACCTAAGAGCGGGTGCCGCGTTGGTACTAGCAGGTCTTGCAGCCAAGGGAGAAACTTTGATTAACAATATCCATTATATTGACAGGGGCTATGAGCATTTTGAAGATAAGCTTAGAGGCCTTGGTGGCGAGATTTATCGAATCAGTGAAAATACCAGTAAAGAAGCGTTTAAAGTGGTTTAGTTACGAACTAAATAATAAATTAAATAATAATAAAAAAAGAACAAGTTGACTGACAATCAACTTGTTCTTTTTGCAGTTTTTGATTAGAAAACCGTGTTGCTTATTGTGGTTTTGGTGAATCTACTGGACAAACATCTGCACAAGCACCACAATCGATACATTCGTTAGCGTCGATAACATAAATACCATCGCCTTCGGTAATGCAATTTACTGGACACTCAGATTCACAAGCGCCACATGAGATACAATCATCATTAATAAAATATGCCATTTCAAGCACCTCCATATTAGTTGTGAGTATATGTATAAAATTACATGGTTACTCATTCTAGACTTACTACCTAATTGTAAACCAAATGTTTCAGTGTGTAAAGACCTTTATGTTAAGTAGTGACAACATTTAGGTTATGTTTTTTTAAAATAGCCATCGCTTCAATCATTTGCAGTTTGGTCGGCTCGTCAACGTCATGGAGCCGATAGGTTTCACCAAGCGCCTCCCATTTGTATTCGCCCATCTTATGAAAAGGTAATAGTTCTATTTTTTCAATATTATTGTACTGACTTAAATGAAGGGCTAAGGCTTCTATAGCCTCAGGTTGATCCGTAAGGCCCGGTACCAATACATAACGAATCCAGACAGGCTTGCCCAGTTCTCCCAGATAGTTCAGAAAATCCATTGTAGGTTGCAACTTGGCACCGGTAATAAACTCATACTGCTTAGGGTCTGAATGCTTGATATCAAGTAAAACCAGATCGACTTCGTCAATGACTTTTTTGGCATAATCATTAAAGATATATCCGGAAGTGTCAATGGCTGTATGTATACCTTCGCGCTTGCATGCCATAATGAGTTCATAGACAAATTCAACTTGGAGTAAAGGTTCACCTCCGGTTAGGGTAACACCACCATTTGAAAAACGCATAAAAGACTTGTATTTAACGATTTCTTTCATAAGACTTTCAACG
The DNA here is from genome assembly GCF_900538275.1 of Petrocella atlantisensis. Lineage (GTDB taxonomy): Bacteria > Bacillota > Clostridia > Lachnospirales > Vallitaleaceae > Petrocella > Petrocella atlantisensis. The sequence goes on from NZ_LR130778.1 coordinate 2,189,657, forward strand.
GTCATATCTGTCCCGTCACCAATCTTCCAAGTGTCAGGATTGTGGCAGTATTGGCACCGCAAAGGACATCCTTGAAGAAAAAGTACAAATCGGATGCCGGGTCCATCAACGGTACCACAGCTTTCAATAGAGTGTATTTTACCGTGCTTCAATAGTTTCGCCTCCTATTTATAAAAATCTATGCACGCTCGTGGAAGGTTCTGTGTATAACATCAAGTTGTTGTTCACGGGTGAGCTTGACAAAATTAACAGCATAGCCGGAAACTCTGATTGTCAATTGAGGATATTCTTCAGGGTGGTCCATGGCATCAAGCAGGGTTTCTTTATCAAAAACATTCACATTAATATGATGTCCCCCGTCATAGAAATAACCATCCAGCATACCGACCAGATTATTAACTTGTTGCGTCTTGTCTTTACCAAGGGCTCTTGGCACGATGGAAAAAGTATAACTGATGCCGTCTTCTGCTTGGTCATAAGGTAGCTTAGCAACAGAAGACATGGAAGCTATGGCACCATGGTGATCTCGGCCATGCATAGGATTGGCGCCTGGTGCAAAAGGTTCACCGACTTTACGACCATCAGGTGTTGAACCGGTCATCTTACCGTAAACCACGTTGGAAGTGATGGTTAGAATAGACATAGTGGGTGTGGAATCTCGGTATGTTTTGTGGCGTCTTAACTTGGTCATAAACTGCTCAACCACATCTTTGGCTATTTGATCCACGGCATCATCGTTGTTTCCGAATGCCGGATAGCTACCGGGTTCGACTTCATAATCAATAGCAAGTCCATCTTCGTTACGTATGATTTTTACTTTTGAGTATTTTATCGCTGAAAGTGAGTCAGCCACAACGGATAGACCGGCAATACCGCAAGCGGATGTACGATGCACGTCACGGTCATGTAAAGCCAGTTGAAGCTTTTCATAAGCATATTTATCATGCATATAATGGATGATATTTAAGGTGTTGATATAGAGTTGAGATAACCAGTCCATAACTAGGTCGAACCTAGGCATAACGTCTTCGTAGGTCAGTATATCGCCGGTAATGGGTGCAAAAAGTGGGGCGATTTGTAAGCCTGTTTTTTCATCTTTGCCCCCATTGATAGCATAGAGTAAAGCCTTAGCTAAGTTGGCACGAGCACCAAAAAATTGCATTTGTTTACCTAGGCGCATGGCAGAAACACAGCAAGCAATACCATAATCGTCACCGTATTTCGGACGCATAAGATCGTCGTTTTCATACTGAATGGAACTGGTATCTATGGACACCTTACTCACATACTTTTTAAAGGCTTCAGGAAGGCGATTGGACCATAATATTGTAAGGTTAGGCTCTGGCGCAGCACCTAAGGTATAGAGCGTATTTAACATACGATAGGACGTCTTAGATACCAGAGTACGGCCATCAACACCGACACCGCCGATGACTTCTGTTACCCAAGTAGGGTCACCGGAGAAAAGTTCATTATAAGCCGGTGTTCTAAGAAAACGTACCATTCTAAGTTTCATGACAAAATGGTCTATGAGTTCCTGGGCACCTTTTTCATCTAGAAGCCCATTTTTGATATCCTGCTCAATATAGATGTCAAAGAAAGTTGAAACGCGACCAAGACTCATAGCTGCGCCATCTTGTTCTTTAATAGCTGCCAGATAGCCAAAATAAGTCCATTGTATTGCTTCTTTAGCAGTTGTTGCAGGTTGACTGATATCAAAACCATAGGTCTTTGCCATTTCTTTTACAGCGCCAAGTGCACGGATTTGTTCGGAGAGTTCTTCTCGTAATTTGATAACGGAAGCGTCCATATAATCCATTTCCAATTCTATTTTTTCTTTCTTTTTCATGTGGATTAGAAAATCAATACCATAGAGAGCAACACGACGATAGTCACCAATGATTCGACCTCTACCATAAGCATCGGGTAAACCGGTGATGATACCGGATCGTCTCGCATCTCTCATAGCTTCTGTATAAGCGTCAAAAACCCCTGCATTATGAGTCTTACGATATTCTGTAAAGATTTTTTCGGTTTCAGGATCCAGTTCATAACCATAAGCGGTTAGAGCATCTTTGACAACTTTGACGCCACCATAAGGCATAATACCTCTTTTTAATGGATGATCCGTTTGAAAACCAACTATGGTTTCCAAGGATTGGTCAATGTAGCCAGGACCGTGAGATGTGATGGAAGAAGGTATTTTGCTCTCAGCATCTAAGATACCTTTAGTGGATTCTTCCGCAAAGAGTGCTATGACTTTTTGCCAAAGTAGGGTAGTGTTACCTGTAGGTCCTACCAAGAATTTCTCATCACCTTCATAAGGTATGTGGTTTTGTTGTATGAAATCACGAACATCTACAGATGTTTGCCAAGTTCCATTTTCAAAGTTTTTCCAAGCTTCATTCATGTTAACCTCCAAAGGGTCAGTTAGGTTTATTTCTAAGTTAATTATAACACAAAACAAATAATATTCGAGACACAAAAGAAAATGAGTCCCATAATCATTATAAATGTATACTGTATACACGTCAAGTGTTTTTGGTTATTTTCTTAGAGGTAGTAAACAATTATGTAGAATCGTTTGTATGTATGTTGATTTTTTGATAAAATCATATTACTTGATTATAGATAGGGAGAAACACAGTATGGCAATCTACCAAGATGTGAAAAAAGAATTAATCCATAGAATGAAGGAAGGTATTTATAAAGCAGGGGAAAAAATTCCTTCCGAAAGAGATTTGTGCCTAGAATTCAAAGTCAGTCGGATGACCATTCGACAGGCTTTATCAGAACTTGTAGCTGAAGGTGTTTTGTACAAAACTATAGGGCGTGGCACATTTGTATCATCACCCAGTCTATACCAAGAGAACTTAAAAAGTTTCACACACACACTGATTGGTCAAGGTATGGTACCTTCAACAAAAATCATTGAGGTTGCTACGATCTCACAGCTTAAAAAAATCAGCCATTGGCTGAATGTAGATCAGACGGACCCTTTTTATAAGGTTAAACGGTTGAGACTAGGCGATGGTGTGCCCATCGCACTAGAAACCATTTATATACCAAAAAAATATGCACAAGGACTTCTTAAGCATGACTTAACAACTTCTCTATATAAGTTACTTGAAAAAGAATATGGTTATGATTTGACCCATATCACCTGTGATATAGAAGCCAATATATCAAGTAGAATTATTATGGAGGCCATGAACTTACAGCAGCAAACGGCTTTATTAAAAATAACAGGCATTACCTACGCTCAAAATGACTTGAAGCTGTTTTATGAAGAATCTTACTACAGATCACAACTCTATAAATATCACGTAGACATCCTCAATAGGCCTTAGAGAAAGTCTATATATTTACGATCTGTTTTTTGTATGTGATGAATGAGCCAATCACTAAGAAAAAGGAATATTTCTTCATTAAGGTCTGAAGTCTGTTCGGAGATGTCATCTTTGAACTTGGTTATATCTTCTATGAACTTTTTATGTTCTTTGACGTGTTCTTCATAGTATGGGTAATTGGCGGCTCTCATGAGTTTTTCTTCTTCACTAAAATGGAAAATAGAATAGACCTTGAGTTCACTAATGAGTTTGATGGTATTTTCTACAGGCGCTTTGGAGATAATTAAATCATAAGCATCATTGAAAAGCTTCAATAGATTCTTGTGGTGGTCGTCTAGAACAGAGTTCTGTACGCTATAGTCCATTGACCAAGTATAGTTTAGCATTATATCATCCTTTCAAGTTATATGGTCTTTATATTATATCATTTTTTTAGTGTTTTGTACCTACTATTTCCTATGTTATAATAATAAATCAAGGTGATGATACATCGTTTTATCATCATAATTTTGATATAAACATCTTAAAAGAAGGGTGACACAATGAAAAAAGAAGAGATTATTGAAGTTCTTAGTGAGGTTAGCCTCTTTAGAACCATGACAGCGGATTGCATCCTGCTTAACTTGAATAAAATGAATTATTTCCTAAAAACATTTGACAAGAATGAAGTCATAGCTAGGGAAGGCGATGATTGCAACCAGATTGGGATTGTTCTGTCAGGGAGCCTAGAACTTAGAAAAGAGTTTCCAGCCGGACACTATATGACACTGACGTATCTGGATAGAGGCCATATTTTTGGAGAAGTCATTGTTTTTTCAAATATATCTAAGTATCCTGCCACCATTATAACGACACTTAAAACAGAAGTTCTGTATATTCATAGGGAAGACATCATTCAATTGATGGAAGGGTGCGAGTCCATTCTCAAAAACTTTGTATCTGTGATATCGAATAAAGTAGTGATGCTGAATAAGAAGACATCCATACTGTCCTTTAAAACCATCGAGGAAAAAGTAGCCAGCTATATATTAGAAGAGTATAAAGCTAGGCAACAGATGACCTTTAACATACCTCTTAGTAGGAAGGAGTTGGCAGGTTATTTAAACGTACCAAGACCTTCCTTGTCAAGAACTATGGGAAAAATGAAGACAGAAGGGATTATTGATTTTTATCAGAATACGGTCAAGATTTTGGACATTCAAGCTCTGGAAGATTGTCTCTTTAAGATCTAATACCTTAAAAGAAGAGATCTCTTTCCCCATCTTCGATGGCTTTTAGACGTAAAATTGTGGTTTGTTTCATCTTTTCGCTTGGAATTTTCTCGATGTGAATTTTTATGGTTGCTTCGCCGAGTGCCTTTAGATCCTCATCTGCATAATCTTCCAGATATTCTTTTAAGGTGAGCAGTGCATTGGGTTGGCACAGATTATGGATCTGGCCACTTTTTGCAACCTGCATAAATCGATCCCCTGTTCTACCGGCGCGGTAACAAGCAGTACAATAACTTGGTAAGAAACCTTTTTCAAGTAGCGATTGTATGATCTCATGTTGAGGGCGTTCATCAGCAAGTTGAAATTGACTGGCCATTTTCTCTTCATCGGTATAACCGCCTACGTCTGTTTTGGAACCAGCACTGATTTGTGAAACGCCAATATGGATCACTTCTTCTCTAAAACTGGCTTCTTCCCTTGTTGAGAGGATGATGCCGGTATAGGGAACGGCTAATCTTATAATAGCGACCAAACGCTTAAAAGCGTCATCATCAACAGCATAGGGATAAGCTTCAACCGCAACATCCATGGCTTTTTTGATACGTGGTACGGACATAGTATGGGGTCCGACACCGAAAACTTCTTCAAGGTGTTCTTTATGCATCATCATACCTAAAAGTTCATATTTGTAATCATACAAACCAAAAAGTGCACCAATACCAACATCATCAATACCGCCTTCCATCGCACGATCCATGGCAGTTAGGTGGTATTCGTAGTTGGATTTTGGTCCCTTTGGATGGTACTTCTTATAGGTGGGTTGGTGGTAGGTCTCTTGAAATAGGATGTAGGTACCAATATCGGCAGCTTTGAGTCGCTTGTAGTTTTCTACAGTTGTTGCAGCCACATTGACATTGATACGTCTTATGGCACCATTGTCACTTTTGGTCTTGTAGATAACATCCATAGCATGAAGGACATAGTCCAAATCACAGTTGATAGGATCTTCTCCTGCTTCTAGTGCAATTCTTTTATGACCCATGGCTTCAATCTTCAAGGCTTCACTTGCGATTTCCTGATCGGTCAGTTTACGTCTTGCTATGGTGTTGGTTTGTTTATATCCACAGTAGGTGCAGCCATTCACACAATAGTTAGATATATACAATGGTGCAAACATAACGATACGATCCCCATATATGGTATTTTTGATGTGATTGGCACAAGCAAACATCTCATCTAACAGGTCCTGATCTTCAAATTGCAAAAGAGCAGCAACATCTTCAAGGGTCAAACCGACACAAGTTTTAGCTTTTTCTATGATGGCACGTATATCTTCCTTACTGTGTTTGTAACCTGCTTCTAGTAATGCCGTGATTTTTTGGTCATCTATAAAATTCTGCATTTGAAATCCTCCGTTTTAAATTTTAATTAATTTTCTTGGAAAGGGCACTTTTGACGTTGACGCCTTTTAGGGCGCCGAGTTGGCCGGTTAGGCTTCCAATCTGGTCCGTTGTTCCATCAACGACAACGGAAATAATGCTAATCTCACGCTGATTGATATTGGGTAGTCCCATCCGACCTACGATAATTTGGTTGTGGTCATGTAAGACTTGATTGATTCGATGGATATCGCCGTCTTTTTCTATAACGACACCCACAACACCTATTCGATTTTCTATCATTTAATTCACCTCGTCCCAGATCATTTTTGCCAATGGAAAGGGTTCCAGTGCTCTATCTAGAATGCCGTGTACATAGGCAATCATAACACCGTAGTTTACAATGGGAACCTGTAGGGATTCTACAGTCTCAAGCCGGTAGGCCATAGCTTTTTTGTTAAGCATACAGGCACCACAATGGATGATCAATGCGTAATCTTTAGCGGAGTCGGTAAAACTTACACCGGAGACATAATCAAAATGTAATTGCTTTCCGGTGATTTGCTTGAGCCATCTTGGAATCTTGACGGTACCGATATCGTCAGATTGCCTATGATGGGTGCAACCTTCTGAGATAAGAACTTTGTCGCCATCTTTAAGGGCTTCAATGGCTTTTGCACCCTTGACAAGTTGTAGAAGGTCGCCTTTGTGTCTGGCAAAGAGAATGGAAAAAGAGGTCATCAGAATATCTTTTGGGGTATCGGCTGCGACCTTCAAAAAGGCTTGTGAGTCGGTGATAACCAGTTTGGGTTTTGTACCCAGTCGGTCCAAAGTCTCCCTAAGTTCATGTTCTTTACAAACAATGGCTATGGCATCACTTTCCAGTATGTCTCTTATGGTCTGTTGCTGGGGTAAAATGAGACGTCCTTTTGGAGCCGCTTTATCTATAGGGGTGACCAAGACGACAAAATCGCCGGGTTGAATCAGGTCACCAACAATTTTGAACTGATCTTCATCGCTTGGAAGAGCAAGACTCATGGCAATTTTTAGTTCCTTAACCCCTTCTTTGGTAATACTTGAAACAGGATAGATGGGGATGCCCATTTCTTTTGACAAGGATTCTAATCGATGGGCATCTAAAGTATTTAAGTCAGATTTATTTAAGACGCCGATTAACGGTATTTTTTTGTCTTGAATGGTTTTGATAAGCTCTATTTCAAATGCATGATTTTTTTGGAGGCTGTCCATAACCAGAACCGCCAGATCGGTTTTGTTTAAGACATCCAAAGTTTTCTGTTTCCTGAGTGCGCCAAGCTGGGTGGCATCATTGAGCCCGGCAGTATCAATTAACATAACAGGGCCAAGGGGGAGAAGTTCCATAGCTTTGTATACAGGGTCTGTTGTGGTGCCACTTACATCAGAGACCAAAGCGATGTCTTGTTGGGTGACGGCATTAATCAGACTGGATTTGCCTGCGTTGGTTTGCCCAAAGAAAGCAATATGTATGCGGTTAGATTGTGGTGTTTGGTTTAAGCTCATGAGATTCTCCTTATGACATGCCGGGGATACCCGGTTTGGTCACTTGCCTGGGATTAAGAATAAGATCAACGGTGGCTTCAGGCATCACTTTGTGCTTTATAAGATAATTTCTAAGGGTCATATCAGCTTCTTTTGCAGCACATGTTAGGGTTGCGGTTTCTTCATAACCAAGGTGATGGATCAATGCTGCGCTAAGTGATGTGGATTTTTCCAGATGCTTTTTACAGTTATCTGCATTGGCGGTTAAGGTCTGAATGCACAACCGATCAAATGAATCCACACTTCGTATAAGTAAGTCCAGTGATTCAAGAAGGGTATCAGCGATTAAGGGCATAAAGGCATTAAGCTCCAATTGACCGAGATAAGCAGCTTGTGTAAGTACAGCATCGTTACCAATGACTTTTAGCCCGGCTTGTAGCACAGATTCGCAGATAACAGGGTTGACTTTACCTGGCATTATGGAAGAACCGGCTTGTAAAGGCTTCATTCTAATCTCATCAAGTCCACCGGCAGGTCCGGATGCCATTAGTCTTAAGTCACTGCTTATTTTGATCATATTGGTGGCACAGGCTTTTAGAAAACCCGAGACCTCAACAAAAACATCCATATTTTGATAGGTGTCCATAAGAAGATCACTACGCGCAATGCCAAGACCGGTCAATTCTCGAAGTAAGTCCGTTACCATATAGATATAAGGCATGGTTGCATTAAGGCCTGTGCCAACCGCGGTTCCACCGATGCCGACTTCTCGAAGTCTTTCTTCAACTTTGTAAATACGCCATCGGTCCCTTGATATGGCTTTTGCATAAGCGGCGAATTCTTGACCGAGAGTGACGGGTAATGCATCCATAAGTTGAGTGCGCCCCAGCTTTAGAACATCTGAAAAAAGTTGTTCCTTTTCTTGTAAGCTTTCTTGTAAAGCAGCCAAATGATCTGCAAGGGCTCTAACCTTGTAGATGGCAGTAATCCTTAAAGCAGTAGGGTATACATCATTGGTGGATTGGGATAGATTCACATGGTCGAGAGGGTGGATTTTTTTGTAATCCCCCTTGGGAAGACCCAACTGTTCAAGGGCTACATTGGCAATAACTTCATTGACATTCATGTTTGTGGAGGTACCTGCACCACCTTGTAAGGCATCGGTTATCAAATAGTTATCGTAGGTACCTGTCATAATAAGGTCACAAGCCATAATAATACTACCCGCAATCTCGGGCTCAAGTGCGCCTGTTTTTTGGTTGGCCATAGCACAGGCCTTTTTTACAAGTACCAGATTATGGACCAAATCCATATGAACTGGGCGACCTGCCAGTGAAAAATTATGAAGAGCCCGATTGGTGTGTATGCCATAGTAGGAAGCCGAATCTATAGAGATAGAGCCTAACTGATCTTTTTCTGTTCGAAAATCCATAAATAACCTACTTTCAATGGTGTAGGGTTAAAGTGTAAGTGAAAAAAGGTATAAGAAAACCCAACCCTGCTGTGTCATGGATACCCACTTCACATAGTGACTGGAAATACTTGAATTCCTTACTCTTAGACGCATCCTTGAGCTTAGAAAATGAATTTATAAGTTCATTGTAAAAGATTATTGGGAGTTTGTCAATAATTTATCAATATTTTTTAAAATCTATTTTTCCATGGACTAAAGAAACATTATTGTTTTTTTATAAAGCTTTTATAACTTTTTATGAACTTATATAGATGTACGTGTTAAAATAAGAAAAAATAGGCCCAAAATAAAGGAGGTGGCTTTGTGGACAACAATCAGAAAAAAGAAACAGAGCAACCGGTGAAAAAGAAACTTGAGATGCCGATGACCAACCAGATTTTTATCAAAACCTTTATTAGGACTAACGGAAATAATACAAACACCACAGAGGAACAGCGCCTTAGGCTTAAAAAATATCTGCTATTTTTAAGATTGTTTCCATTTATTTTTTTACTGGTGACCACTGGGTTTTTCTATCTTCTCTTTTATCTATCAAGATATAATTTCCCTAGATTAATTTTGTCAGGTATTTTCATGGTTATTTTTATCCGTGAGGTCAGCACATTGATTTTTTCTTTTAGGATGCGCAACAATATCTTACGACCACTAGAGCATCTTCAGCAAGCGGTTGATGAGGTGGCAGGCGGCAATTACGGCTATACAGTTGATGATACAGTCCCTACCATGATCAGTGGTCTTTTTCATTCTTTTAATAAAATGAGTGTACAATTAAAAGAAGGACAAGCGGTTAAAGAAAAATATGAGCAAAACCGTAAAGAGCTTATAGCCGGTATATCTCATGACCTTAAAACGCCAATCACTTCCATTCTTGGCTATATAGAAGGTATTAATGAAGGGGTGGCCAATACAGAAGAGAAAATGCAGACATATATGGATATTATTTATAAAAATGCTCAGTATACAAATCAACTCATTGACGACCTTTTTCTTTTCTCAAAGCTAGATATCAATCAAATGGACTATAATTTTGAGCTCATATCCGTCAAAGACTATTTTTTGGATATATTTGTTGAAAAGAAAATAGATTTAGAAGAACAGGGTGCTAAAGTCGTTTATGACATAGATTTGGAAGAAGACTTTGTCATGGCCATAGATTCGAAATTGGTCCATAGGATTGTAAGTAACCTTATTGGCAACGCAGTTAAATATAATGACAAGCCGAATTTGAACTTACGCTTACAAGTTAAGGCCATAGAAGGTAAAGAGCATGGCATTATGGTAAGCGTTTCAGACAATGGCATCGGTATAGATGAAGCCCATATTCATCAGGTTTTTGATGTATTTTATAGAGGTGATGATTCCAGAAGTAAGGATGTGGGTGGTACCGGACTGGGCCTTTCCATATCCAGACAGTTGGTTGAGGCCCATGGTGGCACGATATGGGCAGAAAGCACACCAGGAACAGGTACGACCATACACTTCACTTTATTGGATCAACATAAGGAGGTAAACCATGGCGAAGATATTAATTATTGAAGATGATAAAAACATTGCAAGTCTTGAAAAGGATTATTTGGAAATGAACGGATATGAAACAAAAATAATAGCAGACGGTTTAGAAGGCGTTAAGGAAGCCAGAACCAAAATATATGATCTTATTATTATTGATGTGATGTTGCCTACAATCAATGGGTTTGATATATGTGCTATGATTCGTGATGAGTTAAGCATACCTATGATCATCGTGTCGGCAAGAAATGATGATATTGATAAGATTAAAGGTCTAGGACTTGGTGCAGATGATTATATTACGAAACCCTTTAGTCCCAGTGAACTTATAGCCAGAGTCAAGAACCAGTTGGCCCGTTATGAACGGTTCCTAAAAACCAATGAAGACGGGGTCACCTTAGAGTACCATAACATTGTACTTAATAAGGAAGCTAGAAAAGTGATTATCGGAGGAAAAGAGGTGGCATTTACTGCAACAGAATTTGACATGCTCCAATTCTTCATGAAAAATCCGGATATTGTTCATAGTAAGACCATTCTATTTGATCGTATATGGGGTGAAGATGAATATGGAGACATCGCAACGGTGGCGGTATATATTCAGAAAATCCGAAAAAAAATTGAGAAAAACCCTTCGACACCAAAAATAATAGAAACTGTTTGGGGTGCCGGCTACCGGTTTAATAAGTTTTAGAGTTGGTTGACAAGCTATAATCATAATGTTACATTTAATTAAGGATGTTGAATGTTTATTCAACATCCTTAATTCTAGAATAAGAGGTGTATGATGAAAATAGAGATGATAAAAGAGGCGGCTGACTTACTCGCGGATGTGATTAAGAAGACGCCTTTAATTTATAGTCAGGTATTTAGTACAGAAAGCGGTAATGAGGTATATTTGAAGCCGGAAAACTTACAAATCACAGGTGCTTTTAAGATACGTGGTGCTTATAATAAAGTCAGTCATCTGACAGAACTGGAACGTTCCTGCGGTATTGTAGCAGCATCAGCGGGGAATCATGCCCAAGGTGTGGCTTTTGCAGCAAGCAGGCTAGGTGTTAAGGCAACCATTGTTATGCCCAGTCAGACACCTTTGATTAAAATCGAAGCAACCAAAGAGTACGGAGCTGATGTGGTACTATATGGGGATTGCTATGACGATGCCCAAGGTAAAGCCTTGGAAATTCATAAAGAAAAAGGGGCAACCATCGTCCATCCTTTTGATGATCCTTATGTTATTGCTGGACAAGGAACCATAGGACTTGAGATTATGGAAGCCCTTGAAGATGTGGATATCGTTGTCGTTCCTATAGGTGGCGGTGGTCTTATTAGTGGGATTGCTTGTGCGATCAAAGAAATTAATCCTAAAATACGTATTATTGGTGTTGAGCCAAAGGGTGCACAGACTCTAAATTATTCTTTGCAAAACAACTGTGTGAGTGAGCTTAATGCTGTATCTACCATTGCTGAAGGCGTAGCGGTTAAGAAACCGGGAGAGCTGACCTTCTCCATGGTTAAGCGTTATGTAGATGAGATTGTTGTAGTATCGGATGTGGATGTATTAGAAGCGTTTCTCTTAATGGTGGAAAAAGAAAAGTTAATCGTTGAAAATGCAGGGGTGTTATCTTTAGCTGCGTTAAAAAAACTACCCTATAAGAATAAGAAAATAGTAAGTGTCATAAGTGGTGGTAATATTGATGTGGTGACCATTTCGGAAATGATAAACCGAGGCTTAATATCCAGAGGCCGTCTGTTCTGCTTCTCGGTGGAACTACATGATACCCCTGGTGAATTGTTGAAGATTGCTAAGATACTGGCAGATCACAAGGCCAATGTTATTAAGCTTGAGCACAATCAGTTTAAAACCATTGACCGGTTTATGCATGTTCAGTTGGAGATCACGCTTGAAACCAATGGCCATAAACATGTTAAAGAAATCAAAAAAGCCCTTCGCGATGAAAGCTATCATGTCACGGTAGTTTATTAGCCGTCCGCCATGACGCGGTTAAGTTACTGCCCTGATGGGCAGATATACTTCAAAAGCCCCTAAATACCTTAAAACTTAGGCTCTTTGTCAAATCTTGGGGTAATCCCTATATTGATGAGTCAACCAAGTCTCTAAGTGAAAAAAAGCTTAGGGACTTTTTTAGATGAAGTTAGATGTTCTTTTTACAACCCTAATACAAGCTGGGGATAGAATGAAAGGGGGTTTTAATGGTGGGTCCCATGAAAACCCTTCCACAGTGTGTATGACTACGGCCTCCGGTTGGTGCGTCCTGCACCAAAAGTCGGCGGTCTGCATCCATGCAGACTTGCAAATTTCATAAGAAAGTTTTCACTTAGCATCATGTCTTGAAGACTGACATGATGCATGAAGTTACTTTCTTATGAGCCTAGTCACACACACTGCTTCCAGGAACTTCATGGTCGGTGCTAACTAACATGGTATTATTGGTACCTTTAACTCATCATGTGGAGTATACGATTTTTAAACCTATTGAAATTACGCATACCATATGCATTTCTTTTAAGAACCTTAATCTTATTGTTAACGCCTTCTGTATAGCCATTCGTATAAGGACAAGTAAAGGAGTTAAGAATATACTTTTGCCAGTTTATGATGGTATTCATACACGTTATAAACTCGGGTTCATTCTGTGTTGCTACAAAAACGTACCATTCTTTAAGGCGTTTTAATGCTGTATCCTTATCTGGAGCATCTACAAAGTCATAGAACTTTTCCTTAAGAAGATAAGCTGTCCTAAGCCTTGAGGATGTATCAAGCATGACGCTTACTTGGTCGACTTGCTCATCTGTTAAAAATCGACGTCTTTTTAATAGTAGGTGTCGGCTTCTTTTGAAGTATTTCCTTCTCGTCTTGTAAAATTTTTCTGCTCTTGTTTTCTAACCCGATCAAAGGCCCATGTTATCTGTCTAATCCAATGATACTTGTCTATGACGATTGTTGCATTCTTAAAATAGGTTTCAGCAATATCGCGATAAGGCTGCCACATATCCATAACAAAATAAGCTACTTTATCACGGTTCTTAAAGCGTCTGAAGTAGTCAGAAAGGATATGATGTTCGCGACCAGGCAAAATATCTAAGACCTTTTTATTAACCGGATCAGTAAGAATACCTTGATATTTGCGTCCCGCATTACCCTTAAATTCATCAATAGACAGCACTCTGGGTAAAGAGGTATTGGTATAGTCGATAAATTTAAAGAGTCTAAAAATAGTGGTTATAGAAAGATTACAATGTTTAGCAATATCGGTCATGGAATGTGTAGAACGCATTCTATCAATGACATACTGGACTAAACGCGTAGACATTCTAAAATAGCGAGGAAGAAAAGTATTCTTCTCATAAAACCGCTTATTACAATGATTACAAGTATAACGACGCTTACGATAATGAAACAAAGTATTGAGGCCAAAAGCAGGAGCATCTTTAAACACTTGAAACCTGTAATCATGTACTTTATCGGTCTTTTGATGACAATGGGGGCAATGATGAGTTCTTCTGGGTAATTCACAATAGATGTGTAATGCATCAGGGTCATTTTCGATTTTAGTTACGATTATGTCTTTTAATCCTAACAGTTTTTCGATATAATGGTTATTGAGCATAAGCTTTACCTCCTTGTTGTTTGGTTGTGGTGACTTTATTTTACAAGGGATTTAGTTTATGCTCAACTTTTTTTGTAAAAAAATAAATGTTGAGGTGAATATCTCACCCCAACATTTATTATAGAACCAAAACTTATGGCTATATTATATGGGGGCTTTATTTTTTTGATTTAATGGTTGGCCTTCAATAAAAATGAATAAATGGACTTAAAAACTTTCACTATAATTCTTTAATATATTATGGTAATTAAAAGAAAACTAAAAAAAATAAGGATAGTTTATGAAATTACACTCGAAAATAAGTCCAAAAATCAAGGTTTCAGCTTAAATTATACGTTGACGTTGCATAAATTCACCATTATAGCAAGATAAAGTGCAAAACCGCTTGAAAATGAAAGAAAAAGCGTGTATAATTTCATTATTGTGAAGTCATGGATTCATTTTTAATGTGACCATGATAAAAATAGCTCAAAAGAGCAAAATAGAAAAGGGTGGAAATCATATGAAAAAACTTTTATCATTAGCATTGGTTTTAGTCATCGTCCTTACAACGTTCTTAACAGGATGTGCAGGTAATGATGCTGAACCAACAACACCAGATGCAACAGAAACAGAAACAGGAACTGAGACAGAAGCTTCCGGCGAAGCTGTAAGACTTGGTCTTCTTGCACCAACAAGTGGTGATCTTGCACCATACGGACAAGCGGTTAAGAACTCAGTGGAACTTGCCATTCAAGAAATTAACGCAGCTGGCGGCGTAAATGGCGCTGATGTGGAACTATTCTTCTATGACAACGAAGGTGACTCAACTAAAACCGTTAACCTTTTTAACAAATTAGTAGATGTTGATGAAATCGACGCTCTAATCGGCCCCGTTATCTCAACAACAAGCCTTGCAGTGGCACCTATTGCCAATGAGTTAGGTATTCCAATGATATCACCAACAGCAACGAACAAAGATGTAACACCTGGTCTTGATTATGTATTTAGAGCTTGTTACATTGATCCATATCAAGGTAGCGTTGTTGCAAAATTTGCAATGGACAATTTAGAAGCAAAAACTGCAGCGGTATTTACAAACGTAGGTAGTGATTATTCTGACGGATTGGCAAAAGCCTTTACTGAGACTTTCGAAGCAGCTGGCGGAACCATTACGGATGCAGAAGGGTATACAGATGCTGACAATGATTTTAGTGCAATCCTTACTAAAGTAAAAGCCAATGCACCGGATGTAATTTTTGTGCCTGACTATTTCAATATGGTTGGCGTTATAGCTTCACAAGTACGTGAACTAGGTATTGAGTCTGTATTACTTGGTGGAGACGGATGGGATGGTATTCAAAACGACTATGCGAATGAAGTTGAAGGTTACTTCTTTGCAAACCACTATTCAACAACTGACCCAGATCCAATCGTACAAGACTTTATCGCATCTTATGAAGCTCAATTTGGTGAAACACCAAACGCACTAGGTGCACTTGCTTATGATGCAACCAATGTTATGTTAGCGGCAATTACAGCAGCTGGTTCTACAGAAGGTGAAAAAATTGTTGAAGCACTGAAAGCAACAGATATGCCTGCAGTTTGTGGTTACATTACATTTGATGAGAATGGTGACCCAATCAAAGACATCTCAATTATTACAGTAAAAGATGGTAAATTAGAGCTTGAAGCAAAGGTATCACAATAATCAAAATTATAGTTGAATATTTAAGCATAAAGTAAGATAATAAGGGGGTTATCCCCTTATTATTTTGCGTTATGGATGAATTCAACGGTTTAATGTACGAAACTGTTGGGTGCATCCGCAAAAGCACTAATAAATAGGTTAAGGTGTTAAAACTATATAGTTGAACTTTAACATAAGATATATAGTTACGAACGTATCAACGTAATCTATATATGTTAGGTTAACTAGTGAAACTTAGTTTTCACCCTCTAACCTAATAGGTAAGGTGTTTATAGTTACGAATGTATCAACGTAATCTATAGATTTTATGCGATTAGTGAAACTTAGTTCTGACCCAGTTATTAGCGACTTTGCGGCAGTACTCAAATCAATCTAGGAGGTGTGCTCATGGCACAATTTATACAACAAATTATTAACGGTCTAAATGTGGGAAGCATATATGCTTTGATTGCTTTAGGCTATACTATGGTATATGGTATTGTAAAATTAATTAACTTTGCGCATGGTGACATATTAATGATTGGTGCTTATTTTGGATTTTTTGCATTGGCCACGTTCAATGTACCTTTTGGCCTTGCATTGGTTGTCTCCATGATATTATGTGCATTGGTGGGTATGACCATTGACAGATTGGCGTACAAGCCCCTTAGAAATGCACCAAGGATTTCTGCTCTTATTACAGCACTTGGTATGAGTATGTTGTTGCAAAACCTATTCAGACTTCTTTTTGGAGCACAACCTAGAAGAATGCCTGCAGTTATTGAACTTCAAAGAATTGAGATTGCACCGGGCATAGCTATTTCCAATCTTGCTATTATTACGATTCTGCTTTCTGTAGGTTTGATGTTGCTCCTAGAATTTGTTGTTAAGAAGACAAAAACAGGAAAAGCAATGCGTGCCGTATCGGAGGACAAATCAGCAGCTAAGCTCATGGGTGTTAATGTGGACAAAACCATTTCAATTACATTTGCAATCGGCTCGGCACTTGGCGCAGTTGGTGGTTTGTTATATGCAATCAACTACTATCAAGTTGAACCCTATATGGGTATGATGCCTGGTCTTAAGGCTTTTGTTGCAGCTGTGTTAGGTGGCATCGGTGTTATTCCGGGTGCGATGCTGGGCGGTTTTGTTATTGGATTGATTGAGACCTTGACGAAGGGTTATGTATCGACCACTTGGGCAGATGCTTTTGTGTTTGGTCTCCTAATCATTGTGTTAATCTTCAAACCTGCAGGCATCCTTGGAAAAAATACGAGAGAGAAAGTGTAGGTAATCATCATGGATAAAAAAGTTGTTTCGGGTTATATAAAAAATATAACAGCCATTATGGTTGTTTACGCAATTGTGTTTTATTTGATTCAAATCAAGGTTATTAATAATTATCAAAATGGTATTCTTATTCTGGCCGGAATCTATATTATTGTTGCAGCCAGCTTAAATCTGGCAACGGGCTATTTGGGTCAGTTGGCCCTCGGTCATGCAGGATTTATGGCTATTGGGGCCTATACAGCGGCATTGTTTGCCATTGCAGTCGAATTACCCAAATATGTGGAGCTTGTGGCCGGATTAATCTTAGGCGGTGTGATGGCAGGAATCTTTGGATTAATCATCGGTATACCGGCCCTAAGACTTCGTGGAGACTATCTTGGTATTGTCACCTTAGGTTTTGGAGAAATCATTCGTATTGCTTTGCTTAATCTTTCCTTTACAGGTGGTGCAGCAGGACTTAAAGGTATTCCAAGATATATTAATTTTACTGAAATCTATTTCTTGGTGGTACTGGTGATTGCGTTTTTGTTTGCATTTATACGTTCAAGACACGGAAGAGCCATCTTATCTATCAAAGAGGATGAAATTGCAGCAGAGTCAGTGGGTATTCCAACCACATTTTATAAAGTCTATGGCTTTGTTGTTTCTGCATTCATTGCCGGTGTTGGCGGTGGTGCTTTAGGTTTTTATCAAAGAATCCTTGATCCCAAAAAATTTAATTTTATGTTTTCAGTTGAATTCTTTATTATTGTTGTATTGGGTGGTATGGGTAGTATCACTGGTACCGTTATAGCGGCACTTGCCCTTGCATTCATTAATGAATTCTTATACTCCATTGACGAGCTTAGACTTGTTTTCTATGCATTAACATTAATTATACTGATGATATTTAAATCAGATGGTTTACTAGGAAGAAAAGAGTTCTCACTTATAAAGTTACTCAATCGATTCAGTAAAAAAACTAAAATAGAAAATGCGGACTAGGAGGTAATACCATGAGTTTATTGAAGACGGAACATATAGGTATGACTTTTGGAGGACTTAAAGCCGTATCTGATTTTAGTATAGAAATAAAAGAAAATGAACTGGTGGGTCTCATTGGACCCAATGGTGCCGGCAAAACAACGATTTTTAATATGTTGACCGGTGTGTATGCACCAACCGAAGGTAAGGTTTATCTTGGAGAAACAGTGGTTAATGGGAAAAAACCCTATCAGATTGTAAATCTGGGACTCGGTAGAACATTTCAGAATATACGCCTATTTAAAGAATTGTCAGTTATTGACAATATAAAGATTGCATTTCATAAGGATATGAGTTATAGCACCATATCAGCTGTCTTTAGAGGGAAAAAATTCTGGAAAGAAGAAAAAGAAATTGATATTAAAGCAAGAGAGCTACTTGGTCTTTTCAATATGGAAGAGGATGCAAGCGTACTATCAAGTAATTTACCTTATGGTAAACAAAGGAAGCTTGAGATTTGTAGAGCCCTTGCAACCAATCCAAAACTTCTACTTCTAGATGAGCCGGCTGCGGGTATGAACCCACAAGAAACCAAGGAGTTAATGGAAACCATTGCTTTCATTCGTGAAAAATTTAAAGTATCCATTCTTCTGATTGAACATGATATGAGTCTGGTAATGGGTATATGTGAAAGAATTGTCGTCATAGATTACGGCAGGATGATTGCTGCCGGTACACCGGCTGAGATCAAATCCAATGAGAAAGTTATTGGTGCTTATTTAGGCCAATAAAAGGAAGGTGACAAAATGTTAAAAGTAGAAAATCTGAATGTATACTATGGTGCGATTCATGCTCTTAAAGGGTTATCCTTTGAGGTTAACAAGGGTGAAATCGTTACACTGATTGGTGCCAATGGTGCCGGGAAAACAACTACATTACATACGGTATCAGGACTACTTAAACCGACTGAAGGTAGTATCAGCCTTTTGGATAAGACCATAACCGGTGTAGAGGCTCATAAGATTTTAGGCATGGGAATGGCACAGGTACCGGAAGGGCGCCGTGTTTTTGCAAAAATGACTGTTCAGGAAAATCTTGAAATGGGTGCATTTTTAAGAACAGATAAAGCTGAGATTGAAGAAAGTTATGAAAATATCTATAAGAAATTCCCTAGACTTAAAGAACGTCGTAAACAACTTGCAGGCACCATGTCAGGTGGCGAACAACAGATGTTGGCTATGGGACGTGCTTTGATGAGCAAACCGGATATCTTACTTATGGATGAACCATCCATGGGTCTTGCACCAATACTGGTTAAAGAGATTTTTGACACCATTGTAGAGGTTAACAAACAAGGGGTTACGGTATTGTTGGTAGAGCAGAATGCACACATGGCATTATCCATTGCAGACAGAGCTTATGTTCTTGAAACAGGTAAGATTGTTCTTGAAGGCAATGCAAAAGAATTGTTGAACCATGAGGATGTAAAAAAAGCATACCTTGGATAAAAGGATTATAAGGCGTGTTTTCATTTCTAATGATTCTCTAATGGTAATACCTGCATAATCAGCTATAATAAAGATAAACTATATTTTATTTAGCTGATATTGGAGGAGATGTTATGAACAAAAGAACAGTTATAGGAATCTTAATTCTTTCTGTGGGTTTATTAGCTTTGGCTGGGAGCTTTGGCTATGTTGAAATAGATGGTCTTGTTAGGACTTTTTGGCCGATTATACTTATTGCCATCGGATTAATAAACCTAATAGATGAGCCTAAGAACTATGTTTTTAGTGGAATTATGGCAATTGTAGGAACCTTACTTTTACTTAGAAATCTAGGATTTGAGTATTTTGAGCGTTTACACTTATGGGAAATGATATGGCCACTCGCCATTATTGCCTTGGGTTTATGGATTCTGACTTCAAAAGGACCAAGAGGAATATTTGGGAAAAGTGAAGTGAGTGAGGATATTGTGGAGAATGTTGTACTATTTTCAGGTGCAGAGACCATCAACTTATCCCAGAACTTTAAAGGCGGTAATATTTTCGCCATGTTCGGTGGTGTTGATCTGGACCTAAGAGGTGCAAAGATTGTTGATTTACCTGCTAAAATGGATATTTTTGTCGCTTTTGGTGGTGTAGATCTAAAAGTTCCAGAGGAATGGAAAGTTATGGTAACGGGTATACCTTTGTTTGGTGGATGGGGCAACAAGACAAGGTTGTCGAAAGATCCTAATAGAGAAGTGGATTTGGTTATTAATGGGTTTGCATTGTTTGGTGGGTTTGATATTAAGAATTAGATTTTATGTGGGTCCCATGAAGACCTCTCTGCAGTATGTATGACTACGGCCTCCAGTTGGTGCGTCCTGCACCAAAAGTCGGCGGACAGCTCCTGCTGTCTTGCAATTTCATAAGAAAGTTCTCATTTTAGCATCATGTCTTGAAGACTGACATGATGCATGAAGTTACTTTCTTATGAGCCTAGTCATACACACTGCTTCCGAGAACTTCATGGTCGGTGTTGGTAGTAGGAGATTTTGTGAATAACAAAGGAGCTTTACTGTAGACTTTAGTCTTGCAGTAAAGCTCCTTTTTAATTTGATGCGAATATTTTACTCATTTAGGTTTTGTCGGACGCTTAGAATCTCGTATCCGGAGGCTTCTAGGGCTTTGATGAGTTCATCGGTTTCTGTTGAGGCTAGACGGATGATAATCTCACCTGCATCATCACTGCCGATGTGATCATAATTTGCTACATGGGCGATATTGATGTTGAATTTTTTGATGATACCGGTAATGTCTGCTAGTATGCCTGTCTCGTCTTTGGCTTTTATGGATACACGTGTACCCATCTCACCAACACCGGTTAACTCAAGATATGATTTGAGAATATCGGTACGGGTAATGATGCCGACTAATTTTTTGCCTTCTGTTATAGGTAGAGAATCTACACCACTATTAATTAGAAGTTGTGCTGCATCTTCCATAAGCATATCCGGTGTACCCGTAGGCATATCCTTGATCATGATGTCTTTAACTTTGGTTTTACTGAGTAAATAATTTAGTTCATACATACTAAGTGTTGTGGCTTTTGAAGGGCTAACTTCTGAAAGAAGTTGTTCGGTAACGCAACCAACAAGTTGACCGTCATCTATAACCGGCAATTGTTTGCATCCCTTTTCAATCATAAGTTGAAAAGCTAAATCGATTGAAGCATCCTTAAAAACAGTTACAACATCAGTAGTCATTTGGTTTTTTACATACATAAAAACACCTCCAGTGAATGATTTGTTTCTTAGACTTATTATATGGTTAAGGTGTCAAAACTATATAGTTGAACTTTCGCATACAATATATAGTTATGAATGTATCAACGTAATCTATATATTGTATGTGAACTTAGTGAAACTTAGTTTTGACCCTGTAACCATTATATCATATTATGGTGATGAAAGCACCAATAGTACGGTATATAGAGGAATAAATCCAATAGGTTTATAAAATTCTTGTCTTCACCGGGTTGAACTTGTTTTTTATGACCAAATGGTTTATAATAGCTTATGTTATATGATAATTAAAATCATTCAATAGATATAAAGGAGGTAAGTCATGGCTCAAATTACTAGAGATATGATTATTGGCGATATTATCCGTGTTGATCAAGGTGTCATTCCTATTCTTATGGAAGCTGGTATGCACTGTGTAGGATGTCCATCTTCACAAGGTGAATCCCTTGAGGAAGCATGTATGGTTCATGGTATGGATGTTGATATATTAACAGATGACATTAACACATACTTAAAAGGCCTATAATTGAAAGAAAACCATAGAAAAAGCTGTCATAATTATGACAGCTTTTTTGTGCAAATAATGCATATTTATAAATTGCTTAAGACGTTGATTGCTTGTGTTTTAATAACGATGTCATAATGCTCATCATAGAAATCCAGTTTTGATTTTCTACAATGTATGGCTTCACCATACTCAGATAAGATTCCACGAATGACTTTACAATCTGACTTATAAAGTCCTTCGGATTGCATGCTGAAGATGTATTTTTGTGGTGAATCTGTTTTGTATACACGACTCTGGTCAAAAGGATACTTTAGTAAAAATCTGCTTGCAGTTGTCAAATCATCCAATGTCTCAAATCCATATACAAAAAATGCTGCTATTTTCTCATCTTCTATTGAAGGTTCTTTATGATGTTCTTCCGGATGTATCTCTTCACTGGCTGTTTGTTCTGCAGCTTCTTCTTTTTTCTTGAAGGTGCGAGCACTTGGAATGGACAATCCTGAATATTTATCGTCTAATTCATCTGGGTTATCTACTTTGGTGATAATTAACATAATGCCTTCGGATGATAGAGGGACTGCTTCGATCATCAGGGGTGTATTGCCTGACTCGAAGCCAAACTCAAAGGAAGCTTTTTGCATCATGTCTTTGAATAGTTCTTGAGCTTTTTCCGAACCATATGCAAGTTCGTTGACATTTATGTGTCTGTTTAAGAGTTCTTCCTTGTCGAGTACACATTTTATTTGATTGCTACTTATTTTTTCAATTCTCATATCATCACTTCCTTTTCGAAGGCAACAAATTCGGGTCAGTTACATTCACTACATAGAAAGCAATTCAGCATCTTATACTTATATTATACGATAAAAGTATGGAAAAAGCAAAGCCGAATGTTTTCTCTAAAATTCTAAAAAATGTTCGAAAACAGTTGATTTATACCTACAAATCTGATACTATTTGTTAGGGTTGCTTTTGGTAGCCTACTTGCTATGTTGTTGTGGTATAATTATTATCGGACATAAAGTGTACAATGGCAAGATAAATATTAGGGATTCATTGAAAATTAACACGGGTCTTTGACACTTGCCGAAGTAACTAAAACAGCGAAAACCTTATAACAAGCCTATTTAGGCTTATTTTTTTGTCAAATTCTACTCTTTTCATTTACGTTCTACTACGTTCTATGATATAATATAGGGTATTAGGAGGTGTTGTTATGAGGCTGAAAGTTGTAAATTCTAAAATGTTCAATTATTATATGTCATAGAAACTATTTATGTTGATGGAAAACAAAAACTAGAACCGTCGAAAAACTTGGCAGATATTCTGATTTAGAAAAAGCTAAATGGTGCTAATCCCATAGAGTGGGCCAAAAAGTATATCGAAGATCTTAATCGCCAAGAAAAAGAACAAAAACGTGAGGTTATTATCAAGCTTAGGCAATCCACGCTTATTGATAAAGAGATTCAACGTTCCTACAACGGTGGCTATCTTTTCTTCAACAGATTTATTACCAGTTAGGGCTTCATAAGATTTGTAACGATATTTCTTCAAGGCACAAGTTCACCTATGACCTTAACGGTATTCTCTCTCGTTTGATTTACGGAAGAATTCTTTTCCTTCTTCCAAGCTTTGCACCTTTGAATCTTCTAAACGTCTTCTCGAACAGCCAAACTTTGAATTACAGAACATTTACAGGTCTTTAGAAGTTATCGCTAAGGAATCCGATTTCATACAATCACAGCTTTACAAAACAGTCTAGCAGTTTCTAAACGTAATGATCGAATTCTTTATTATGACTGTACCAACTACTTTTTTGAGATTGAACAAGAAGATGGCCTTAAACAATATGGACCCTCCAAAGAAAACCGTCCTAACCCTATTGTAGAAATGGGCTTGTTTATGGATGGAGATGGTATTCCTCTCGCTTTTAACATTCACAGTGGCAATACCAATGAGCAGGTGACTCTAAAGCCTTTAGAAAAGCAAATTATCGAAGACTTCAAACTATCCAAGTTTGTTGTATGTACTGATGCCGGCTTATCTTCAAATGCAAATAGGAAGTTTAATAATATAAATGGACGTTCTTTTATTACAACTCAATCCATCAAAAAACTTAAGCAGTTTTTAAAAGAGTGGGCTTTAGAACCAACTGGATGGAGGCACAATGATTCCAAAGAAACCTTTGATTTAAACCTGTTTGATGAAAATGAAAGTCTTTGTGAGCAATATAAGAATATGACCTTTTATAAAGAGAGATGGATTAAAGAGAATGATCTTGAGCAAAACTGATTGTCACCTTTTCTCTTAAATACCGTTATTATCAACGTCAGATCAGAAACAAACAACTTGAACGTGCCACAAAACTCATTAGCACTAACCCAAAAAGTATAGGTAAGAAAAGACAAAATGATTATAAACGATTTATCGCTTCCACCAATGTTACAAGTGATGGTGAAGTTGCAGAAGAGACACTTTACCATCTTAATTCAAATACTGTTGCTGAGGAAAGTATCTATGACGGCTTCTATGCAGTATGTACTAACCTTGACGAAGATGCTTCTGAAATAGCTAGAATTAACCACCGACGTTGGGAAGTTGAAGAATGTTTTAGAATTATGAAGAGCGAGTTTAAAGCAAGACCTGTTTATCTTCAAAGAGACGACCGTATAAAAGCGCATTTTACAACCTGTTTTCTAGCACTTGTTTTATATAGATATCTGGAGAAAGACCTAGACAACCAGTTTACAACGAACGAAATCGTCGGCCAGTTAAAGGATATGAACTTCTATTGCGTTCCTGGACAGGGTTTTATTCCGACCTATACACGTACTGATTTTACAGATGCACTACATGATACCTATGGATTTAGAACAGACTATCAGATTGTCAGCGACAAAGAAATGAAAAATATATACAAAAAGACTAAAAAGTAAAAAAAAAGTACGCAAAAATTAATGACATATAAAAAGCTTGAAGCCCCTATTTATAAGGGATTTCAAGCTTTTTCTGTTTCACAACTGTCAAAGACAGGAGTATGGAAAAAGCAAAGCCGAATGTTTTCTCTAAAATTCTAAAAAATGTTCGAAAACAGTTGATTTATACCTACAAATCTGATACTATTTGTTAGGGTTGCTTTTGGTAGCCTACTTGCTATGTTGTTGTGGTATAATTATTATCGGACATAAAGTGTACAATGGCAAGATAAATATTAGGGATTCATTGAAAATTAACACTTTGGTCACGCTATAGAAATATATGTACATCAAATTGTGTTTGAACAATTCAAATTAAGATATAGGAACGAAAGGGGCTGTTGACATGTCTGCAAAAATAATTATCGGCGCACAATGGGGCGACGAAGGTAAGGCCAAGATCATTGACATATTATCAGAAGAGGCTGAGGTGGTCGTACGTTCCCAAGGTGGAAACAATGCCGGTCATACCGTAGTTGTTGGCGATGAGGTCTATAAGTTCCATCTTATACCTTCAGGAATACTGTATAAGGGTACAAAATGTATCGTAGCCAATGGTGTGGTCATAGATCCAGAAGGTATTTTAGAAGAAATTGACCATATTCATGAAAAAGGCATTTCAACAGATCAGTTGAGTATCAGTGACCGTGCACATTTGGTTATGCCTTACCATAAGATTTTAGATGGTATAAAGGAAGATCATAGGGGTGATGGTGACATTGGAACAACCAAAAAAGGTATTGGACCATGCTATATGGACAAAGCAGAACGTTCCGGTATAAGAGTCTGTGACTTATATAATGAAGAAGTTTTTAAAAAGAAGGTCCGAGAAAATGTTTTAATCAAGAACAAAATAATCAAATATGTCTACGATCAAGAGATTCAAGTAGATGCTGAAGAAATTATAGAGACTTACCTAGAGTATGCCAAAAGACTGAAAAAGTATGTAAAAGACACGACTGTTGAAGTTTTTGAAGCCCTTAGTAAGCAACAAAAAGTACTATTTGAAGGTGCTCAAGGTACATTGTTGGACATTGACCTTGGGACTTACCCTTATGTTACATCCTCTCATCCTGTAACCGGTGGTGTTTGTGTGGGATCAGGTATAGGACCTACTGCCATTGATGAATGTATCGGTGTTATGAAAGGCTACGTTACGCGAGTTGGAAAAGGGCCTTTCCCGACAGAATTATTTGATGCAGTAGGAGACAAGATTAGGGACGTAGGTCACGAGTATGGAACGACTACCGGTCGTCCAAGAAGAGTGGGCTGGTTTGATGCGGTTATCGGAAAATTCGCTGTTAGAACAAGTGGATTGACCAGTATAGCACTTAACAAAATAGATGTTATGGCTAATGTAGATGTTGTAAAAATCTGTGTAGCTTATAAAAAAGGCGATGCAGTTGTCAAAGAATTTCCTGCAAGTCTTGAAGATTTAGCTCTATGTGAGCCAATCTATGAAGAACTATCCGGTTGGGGTCCAATCGATCACATTAGAAAATACGAAGATTTGCCTAAAGAAGTGAAAACATATATTCAAAGATGTGAAGAACTTTGCGGTGCCAAGATCACCATGGTTGGTGTTGGACCGGATCGAGAACAAAACATATATATTAACTAATTATGAGGCTGCCAATTTGGCAGCCTTGTTTGTATTCTTTAGGAAAGCCTATGCTATGTTAACGCGTTGAAGTGTCGCATTAACCATCAAGGAAATCTTTCCTGCCGGTACAATTTGCTTTGCAAAGCGAGGCGTAGCCTCTTTGTTCTTTATTAGGAAAGTCCTACTTTCCTAATAAACAAGGAGTATATTTTTTAGGGCATAAAAAATAAACCTTGGATATATTCAAGAATAAATCATTTATTATATTCGTACTTTATACCACGAACACCGATATATAATTTAGGTGTCATAGTACCATCACAAACTTGGCAATCAGGTTGTGGTGGAGTTGATGGATCTAGACCATCAAAAATATTGTCTTGCTCTAATTCTTCTACAATGAAACGCGGAACCCACAAAGAGTAGTTACATTTAGTACAGATAAATTCAACGAGATCATCATTTTTAGTAAAGCCTTCTAAAATATTCATTATTAATTAACCTCCATAATTATGCTAAGCACTATTATAAAGCTGAGGAGGCGGTTTATCAAGAAGGTGGGTTTTAGAAGTAGCAAAAATATTTAGAAGTTTCATTGTATTACCACATTGGCACCTGAGTGGATCGATACCAAAATGAAGAAGTAGACGTGCACGCCAATGAGAATTTTATTTGAAAAATTTACGTTTAGATGCAGTCATAAGTAAAAATAGCTTAGAAGAATGTTTATATTTTTTGGCATATAACCCGTAATAACGAATCATTTTAAACTGCTCATCAGGAATATGAACTATTAGACGTTTAAAAAAATCAAAGACATGTATCTTTTCAATTACTTTTTCATTATCTTCATGACGATTATAAAAAAAAGTTACGAATTCACCATCATAATCAAGAATTCTGGACTGAGCCATAGCTGGTCTGCCAGTATACCTAATAATATATTTAATTGAATCAACAAAATTAGAAAGCATGTTAGATTTAGCATAGACATAAAAGCCAGAAGGATAAGTTTTGAATAAGGAAGTCTTAAGTTTATAAAAAGAATCTCCTAGATAACGATGTAGTAAGTCAAGTAAAGTAGTTTGCCAACGTTTACGAAGCATAGTGAAAGGGATGTGAGGTATTTTACGCCAAACAGTTTTATTACCAGAAGCACCCTCAGTAATAAGCATATGAATATGAGGATTCCATTTAAGGTCACGGCCAAAAGTATGAAGTGTAGAGATAAAACCAGGCTTGAAAGATTCAGATTTATTAATGGAGTAAAACCAAGCATGAATAGTTGCAGCAGAAGCATGAAAAAGAAGATGAAGTAAGGAACGATCCTTGCGAAAAAAAGGGCGAAGTTCTTTAGGGATGGTAAAAACAATATGACGATGTTCACACTGAATAAGTTTGGAAGATATAGAAGCAGCTCTGTCTTGAATGTATTTGGCACCACAAGAATTACAAAAACGACTTTTACAAGTAAATGGAACATGCTTTATTTTGCCGCAATGGTCACAAAAATAAAGAGCATGACCCATGGAAGGATCACCACAATTAATGATTTTACTGACATTATGTAAAATAGCGGGACGTAGAGGATAACCTAGAGCAACAAAATCATCCCAACGGTCTGAAAAAATATCTTTTATCTTAAAAGATTTACTGTTCATAACATCACCAATAATGTTATAACAAAAAATCATCAATAAAACAATATAAAATGAAGAAGAATGTTAAAAAAGCCAACTCACGTAAAGAGCCAGCTTTTTAACGCGTTCGTTAGAACGCTTTTCTTGTTGCACTACCAATACAACTGACGTATAATGGAATAACGGTTAAGGTGTTAAAACGCTATCGTTTTGAGCCTTTAACTTTGGCAGAATATGTAAGAGTGAAAGAGGTATAAGATGCTGTTTATCATAGGTCTTGGTAACCCAGGAACAAAGTTTAATGGAACCCGTCATAATATTGGGTTTGAAGTTATAGAAAGATTAGCATATGATTATCATATAAAGTTAGACCGCAAAAAACACAAGGCTTTTGTTGGTCAAGGTGTCATTAAGGGTGAAAAAGTCGTATTGATGAAACCTCAAACCTATATGAATTTAAGTGGTGAAGCTATTGCTGATGTTCTTGGCTTTTATAAGGAAACACCGGATAAGATTATCATCGTTTATGATGATACCAGTCTAGATGTGGGAAAGCTAAGAATTCGGGAAAGAGGAAGTGCTGGCGGTCATAATGGTATCAAAAATATTATTGCCCATATGAAAACTCAGGAGTTCATTAGGATTAAAGTAGGGGTGGGCGAAAAACCACCGGGTTGGGATCTGGCTGATTATGTCCTTTCTAGATTTGATGAACTAGAAATAAAAACAATTCAAGCATCCATAAAAATGTCAGCAGATGCAGTAGCTATGATATTGGACGTCGGTGTAGAAAAAGCCATGAATCATTATAATAGTAGAAAAGCAGGTGAATAAGATTGAGAAAGCATATTGGAACCTTACTCATTATTATTGGTATCGTGATTATAACGGTGCCACTTGTGGGAAGATACATAGCAAATCAAAGACAAGAAGCCCTAATGGCAGACTTTCTTGAGCAAAGTTTAATGATAGAAGATACAGATAGCTATGATGACCTAAGTGCATCATTAGAGTGGGGCGTACAAGAAGAGAATCAAGAGGACTTATCAGAATCAATTGAAGTTACAGACCCTTCATCCCCTATAGAAGTTTTAGAGGAAGAAAATGGTACAGAGGGTAATCTTGAGGAACCGGTTATCATAAAACAACGACCTAAGGCTGTGGCTATTCTTGAAATTGATAAAATAGACATAAAATTACCAGTTGCTGAGGGTGTCGATCTTGCGACCTTGAAATTTGCACTCGGACATATGCCAAAAACAGCTCCACTTGGCAGTGTGGGAAATGCCGTTGTTGCTGGGCATAGAAGCCATAGTTTTGGTACGTATTTTAACCGTTTGGATGAAGTGGCAGTTGGTGATACCATAAAAGTAACAACAGGTGGACAAACATATACCTATGAAGTGTATGAAACACTTATTGTTGAACCGGATGACTTATCAGTTTTAAGAGGCAGTAGTAATCACAAAGTGATTACGCTAATCACATGCCATCCCCTGTATACATCCACCCACCGTTTGATTGTTCATGGTGTTATAAAATAATAAAATACAGAAAAATAGGTCTAAAGAATCATGCAAGTAGGCATTAAGTAGTGAATTATTAACAAAGATTGCATTCTATAGACCTATTATGCTATAATATACTCAAGATTAATATAGCTTATGATTTTGGTGCTTTTCACCGATAATAGCAAACCATTCGAAAGGATGGGACGCAAAGCCAAGGGCCTTCTGCACAGCAGGTGGTAGCCGGTTGCCGAAAGGGAAGTTTTTTTGTACCCTCAAAGCATGCATTATTCAGGTGATACAACACTTCAAAATAAGCTTTCAACGATACCGCAAACCATTCGAAAGGATGGGACGCAAAGCCAAGGGCCTTCTGCACAGCAGGTGGTAGCCGGTTACCGAAAGGAGAGTTTCAAATGAAGAAGGTTGTATTTTTTATTTTTTCAGTGATCTTTCTCTTTCTCATATCTGAAACAACAACATTGGCCTCATCGACAGTAGATGTGGATTCAAGTCAAGTTAATAATGGTATAGTAAGGGTTAAATTTAATACAGGAACAACAAAAAAGGTGAAGCTGCTTATATCAAAAGGTGAGCAAAGGGTTCAATATAATCTGTCAAATAGTGAGGCTTATATCGGATTTCCGTTGCAACTCGGAGATGGCACTTATACCGTAGGAATTTATGAGAATACAACGGACAGCAAATACAGAGCAGTCCACACAAAAAGCTTTTATGTGACCATCACAGATGTGAAAAAAGTCTATTTAAACAGTGTTCAAGAAATCAGTTGGCGGCAAGACAGTCAAGCTGTTTTGCTTGCGGGAAGACTTCTACAAGAGGCAACCTTGAAAAAGCAACAAAGTCATAAAAATACGACGGTTCAATTATCAGAGCGAGAAAAGGTAAATGTGCTTTATAATTATGTCGTCAACAATATATCTTATGACTATAATAAAATAAAAACCTTGAACTATAATTATTTACCCAATATAGATCAAACAATACTTGACAAATCCGGTATATGTTATGATTATTCCGCTTTGCTAGGGGCTATGTTGAGAAGTCAAGGTATACCAACCAAAATGGCTAAGGGCTATACGACATGGACAAGTGTTTACCATGCTTGGAATGAAGTGTACTTGGCAAGTGAAAACCGATGGGTTGTCGTTGACGCTACATATGATGCTTATATGAAGAGAAACAATCAACTCTACGCGTTTGAAAAAGATACCACTGTGTATCAAAAAGTGAAAGAACTCTAGAACCAAAGCAATTCGCAGCGGTAATAGATTCTGATAAAAATTTTTGGCCCTAGCCTCTTAGTCAATCCCTCATGAACTAAGAGGCAATTTTTTGTCCTTTTTTAAAGTGGGTCTTTATGGGATCACTTCCAAGGTTGTTTTTACCGTTTTTATAAAGTATAATGAAGTCAAAGTATATAGGAAAATTCATGATGTCTTAGCCGCTAGGTTAAGGCCTTTTGTGCGGTTCTAGAAAGTAAGGTTATGTATGAATATATTGAATCAGCCTTTGGAAAAGCTGGAAGCTTTTCATATAGCAAAAGAAAAACTTAAATATAAAGAAACACCTATTGCCATCTATGGCGCCATTGATTCTCAAAAGTGTCACTTGGTATCAGCACTATCCGACCATCCCCAGAAGCTGATCATTACTTATAATGACGTTAGAGCCAGGGAAATTTATGAAGATATGATGTTTTTTCAGGAGGATGTCTATATTTATCCCTCAAAAGACATTATTTTTTATAGTGCAGATGTACATAGTAATGATATTGTTAAGGAACGAATGCGTCTTTTTAAACAATTGATTGAACAACAAAAAGCAGTTGTAGTTATGTCAGCAGATGCATTGGTTGATACCCTTATGCCTTTAGATAGCATAAGGGAAAGTATCATTTTCTGTAAACAAGGTGAAGTGCTAGAGATGACGGGCCTTGGCAAGCGCCTGATTTATATGGGGTACAAAAGAACAGAGCAAGTAGAAAGCCGAGGTCAATTTACCATCCGTGGCGGCATTATTGACATCTTCCCTTTGACGGAGACTGAAATGGTGCGTATTGAACTATGGGGTGACGAGATTGACTCTATACGACAGGTCAATATGGAGACTCAAAGATCAACAATTGCTTTGGAAGAAGTGGCAATCTATCCTGCTAGAGAAGTTGTGGTATCCGATGCTTCAATACATAGAGCTGAAAAAGCCGTTCAAAAGGATTATGATAAGACAAAAAAATATTTTTTAAAAGGCGATCCCCAGTATTTAGAACGATTGGAGCGTAGCTTTGATGATTTGATACATAAAATAAAAGGAGAAGGCAACTTTAATGGTATAGAAGGAAATTTACTTTATTATGAAGACGCGGTCGCTTCTATATTAGATTATTTCCAAGAGCCTGTTATATATTTAGATGAGCCCCAAAGGATCAAGGAAAGACTGACCAATCTTTTTTCGGAATTTAATGAAAGTATGCGTAGCCGCTATGAAAAAGGATATCTATTAAAAGACCAAGTGGATGTACTTTTTAAAGAAGGACAGATTATTAAGAAAATTGAAAACCATGCGGTGGTGAGTCTTAGTACTTTAAATCATAAGGATGCCCTTGTTCATAATACCTCAAAGATAGAGATGCTGGTACGATCGGTTAATCCCTATCATGGTAGTTTTGAGCTTATGATTAAGGATATAAAAAGCTGGGCTGAAAATCATTATAAGATTCTCTTGCTGTGCGCCTCAAAAACCAGAGCCACCCATATGGTGGAATTATTAAAAGAACAAGATATTAAAGCTTATACCCTTTATAACACTGAAATGGGTCTTACAAGTGGTTCTGTTGCTGTGTCCTATGGTTCCATGCATAAAGGCTTTGAATACCCTCATATTCAGCTTGTGGTGCTAACGGAAACCGAATTGGTAGGAAAAAAACAACACAAACGACCTAAGAAGTTCAAAGGCGGAAAAAAACTAAGTCATTTTAATGAATTAAAACAAGGGGACTATGTGGTACATGAGAATCATGGTGTCGGCGTTTTCAAAGGGATAGAAAAAATTGAAGTAGATGGTATCGGAAAAGATTTCATTAAGATTTCTTATAAAGATGATGGCAATCTATATATTGCCACAACACAGTTGGATGCTATTCAAAAATACATTGGTGCAGAAGGTAAAAAGCCTAAGTTGAATAAGCTTGGTACCGGTGAATGGAAAGCGACAAAGGAAAGGGTCAAAGGTGCCGTAGAAGAGATTGCCAAAGATCTCGTAGCCCTATATGCGAAAAGGGAAATGGCAAAAGGCTATCGGTATGATAAGGACACAGTATGGCAAAATGAATTTGAAGAGATGTTTCCATATGAGGAAACAGATGATCAGCTTACGGCTATTGAAGACACAAAAAGGGATATGGAGAGTTCTAGAATTATGGATCGCCTAATTTGTGGTGATGTCGGTTATGGTAAAACTGAGGTGGCCATTAGAGCTGCTTTTAAAGCGATACAAGAAAATAAGCAAGTTGCCTATTTGGTGCCCACCACTATTTTGGCACAACAGCAATATAATAATTTCGTACAAAGAATGAAAGATTTTCCGGTTAAAGTGGAAATGCTTTCCAGATTTAGAACCGCAAAAGAACAGAAAAAAATCATTGAGGGACTTAGACGAGGTTTAATTGATGTGGTTATCGGTACCCATAGACTTGTTTCCAAGGATGTCGTTTTTAAAGATTTGGGGTTGTTGATTGTAGATGAGGAACAGCGTTTCGGTGTTAAACATAAAGAAGCAATCAAATCCATGAAAGAGACGGTAGACGTACTAACACTGACAGCAACACCCATCCCTAGAACCCTTCATATGAGTTTGATTGGCATCAGAGATATGAGCGTTCTTGAAGATCCACCGGAAGAACGTCACCCTATTCAAACCTATGTTTTGGAACATAATGAAGCCCTTATAAAGGATGCTATATATAGAGAATTGGCTAGAGGCGGGCAGGTTTATTATGTCTATAATCGGGTAAAAGAGATTGACGAAGTTGCCAATCAGATAGCCAAGGAGGTCCCTGAAGCCAGTGTGGCTTATGCCCATGGACAAATGAGTGAAAGAGAACTTGAAAATATCATGTTTGATTTTATTAATGGCAACATCGATGTCTTAGTGGCCACCACCATTATTGAAACAGGACTTGATATATCAAACGTTAATACTATGATTATACATAATGCAGATCGAATGGGCTTATCTCAGCTTTATCAGCTAAGAGGGAGGGTCGGAAGGTCCAATCGCGTGGCTTATGCGTATCTCATGTACAAACGAGATAAAGTGCTTAAGGAAATAGCAGAAAAAAGACTGGAAGCCATACGTGAGTTTACTGAATTCGGTGCCGGTTTCAAGATTGCCATGCGAGATTTGGAAATAAGAGGGGCAGGAAACCTGCTTGGCGCTAAACAACATGGTCATATGGATGCTGTAGGGTACGATCTTTACTGTAAACTTTTAGAAAAAGAAGTCCGAAAACTAAAAAATGACCTAGATACCGAAGAAAGTTTTGAGACGCTTATAGATATCAATGTGGACGCCTATATACCTGTCACTTATATCAAGGACGAGGTTAGGAAAATAGAAGCCTATAAAAAAATTGCAACCATAGAATCGGAAGCAGACTACCTCGATATACAAGATGAACTCATGGACCGTTTTGGTGAATTGCCGAAGCCGGTTATGAATTTACTGGAGATTGGCTATATCAAGGGATTGGCTCATGATATTGGAATTTTGGCGATTATGGATAAAGGCGACACATGTGTCTTTGAGATTAAAAAAGATGCAAAAATTAATCCGTCAGGTATACCGGATTTGATTAAGTCTTATGGGCGCTCATTAAAATTTGCCATAGTAGACCAACCCTATTTTGAACTTAAGATGCCGGGAGAAGGTAAAAAGGAAGTTTTCAGACATATTAAGACTTTGTTACAAGCTCTAAAGGGTTTGAAGGTTTAACTCTAGTAGCATATAATCCTGTCTTTGACAGTTGTGAAACAGAAAAAGCTTGAAATCCCTTATAAATAGGGGCTTCAAGCTTTTTATATGTCATTAATTTTTGCGTACTTTTTTTTTACTTTTTAGTCTTTTTGTATATATTTTTCATTTCTTTGTCGCTGACAATCTGATAGTCTGTTCTAAATCCATAGGTATCATGTAGTGCATCTGTAAAATCAGTACGTGTATAGGTCGGAATAAAACCCTGTCCAGGAACGCAATAGAAGTTCATATCCTTTAACTGGCCGACGATTTCGTTCGTTGTAAACTGGTTGTCTAGGTCTTTCTCCAGATATCTATATAAAACAAGTGCTAGAAAACAGGTTGTAAAATGCGCTTTTATACGGTCGTCTCTTTGAAGATAAACAGGCCTTGCTTTAAACTCGCTCTTCATAATTCTAAAACATTCTTCAACTTCCCAACGTCGGTGGTTAATTCTAGCTATTTCAGAAGCATCTTCGTCAAGGTTAGTACATACTGCATAGAAGCCGTCATAGATACTTTCCTCAGCAACAGTATTTGAATTAAGATGGTAAAGTGTCTCTTCTGCAACTTCACCATCACTTGTAACATTGGTGGAAGCGATAAATCGTTTATAATCATTTTGTCTTTTCTTACCTATACTTTTTGGGTTAGTGCTAATGAGTTTTGTGGCACGTTCAAGTTGTTTGTTTCTGATCTGACGTTGATAATAACGGTATTTAAGAGAAAAGGTGACAATCAGTTTTTGCTCAAGATCATTCTCTTTAATCCATCTCTCTTTATAAAAGGTCATATTCTTATATTGCTCACAAAGACTTTCATTTTCATCAAACAGGTTTAAATCAAAGGTTTCTTTGGAATCATTGTGCCTCCATCCAGTTGGTTCTAAAGCCCACTCTTTTAAAAACTGCTTAAGTTTTTTGATGGATTGAGTTGTAATAAAAGAACGTCCATTTATATTATTAAACTTCCTATTTGCATTTGAAGATAAGCCGGCATCAGTACATACAACAAACTTGGATAGTTTGAAGTCTTCGATAATTTGCTTTTCTAAAGGCTTTAGAGTCACCTGCTCATTGGTATTGCCACTGTGAATGTTAAAAGCGAGAGGAATACCATCTCCATCCATAAACAAGCCCATTTCTACAATAGGGTTAGGACGGTTTTCTTTGGAGGGTCCATATTGTTTAAGGCCATCTTCTTGTTCAATCTCAAAAAAGTAGTTGGTACAGTCATAATAAAGAATTCGATCATTACGTTTAGAAACTGCTAGACTGTTTTTGTAAAGCTGTGATTGTATGAAATCGGATTCCTTAGCGACAACTTCTAAAGACCTGTAAATGTTCTGTAATTCAAAGTTTGGCTGTTCGAGAAGACGTTTAGAAGATTCAAAGGTGCAAAGCTTGGAAGAAGGAAAAAGAATTCTTCCGTAAATCAAACGAGAGAGAATACCGTTAAGGTCATAGGTGAACTTGTGCCTTGAAGAAATATCGTTACAAATCTTATGAAGCCCTAACTGGTAATAAATCTGTTGAAGAAAAAGATAGCCACCGTTGTAGGAACGTTGAATCTCTTTATCAATAAGCGTGGATTGCCTAAGCTTGATAATAACCTCACGTTTTGTTCTTTTTCTTGGCGATTAAGATCTTCGATATACTTTTTGGCCCACTCTATGGGATTAGCACCATTTAGCTTTTTTCTAAATCAGAATATCTGCCAAGTTTTTCGACGGTTCTAGTTTTTGTTTTCCATCAACATAAATAGTTTCTATGACATATAATAATTGAACATTTTAGAATTTACAACTTTCAGCCTCATAACAACACCTCCTAATACCCTATATTATATCATAGAACGTAGTAGAACGTAAATGAAAAGAGTAGAATTTGACAAAAAAATAAGCCTAAATAGGCTTGTTATAAGGTTTTCGCTGTTTTAGTTACTTCGGCAAGTGTCAAAGACCCGATTAAAATTTGCCATAGTAGACCAACCCTATTTTGAACTTAAGATGCCGGGAGAAGGTAAAAAGGAAGTTTTCAGACATATTAAGACTTTGTTACAAGCTCTAAAGGGTTTGAAGGTTTAACTCTAGTAGCATATAATGAGTATGAAGAACTATATAGAAAATGAGTTATGAGAGGTTAGCCCCAATAGGTCTAAGGTGTCAAAACTATATAGTTGAACTTTTACCCTCATGTTGTTTAGTAATATAGAAATGGAGCTGTTTGGCATTGGTTTTAATAAAAAAGATAATACCATCGTTAATTTGTCTGCTCATAGTGACCTTAGTCGTAATCGGTTGCAGCTCAAATAAAACTAATCCAAACACTTGGCTTAGTGTAGGTAATGCAGAAGTAGGTGAAGCAGAGGTTATGGTGTATCTGTTTCAGACTTATAATGATTTTTTAGCCTTTGGTGGCGAAGATGTTTGGGAT
This sequence comes from Petrocella atlantisensis, assembly GCF_900538275.1. Taxonomy (GTDB): domain Bacteria; phylum Bacillota; class Clostridia; order Lachnospirales; family Vallitaleaceae; genus Petrocella; species Petrocella atlantisensis. The sequence goes on from NZ_LR130778.1 coordinate 2,226,644, forward strand.
ATCAAGGATTTTAGCGGTGGAAAATCAGCCGATGAAGTGGCTAAACAAGGCGCTCTTGATAACCTTATTAAAGTGAAAGTTCTAAATCAAAAAGCTAAGGAACAGGGCATCATGACTTTATCAGAAAGTGAAGTCAATCTGCTGGAACAGGAAGCAAAAAATTATTATGATAGTCTACCTGAAAACTTTAAAACAAATCATGGGATTTCATTAGAAACAATATATGATGTCATTGAAGATAATTATAGGGCTAAAGGCTTGGAGAATCAAACCATAGAAAGCTATGAACTGGATCCTGGAGATGTTGAAGAAAAAGTTAGAGAAAATACGGAATATGTTAAGTTGAAAAGTGAAAAAGCAATCGATATTCTAACTTCTTACTATGTTCAGCATATCGTTGTCTATACCCATGAAAAGAACAGTGATGAGGTATGGGTAACCTTGGATGAAGAGAAAATAATACAAGCCCGGAGTAAGATTGAGGCTGCCTATGAAGCGGCAAATCAAGGTATACCTTTTGAAGACGTTCTAACAGAATACTCAGAAGATCCTTTAAGTGGTGCAGAGGATTTGGGCATCATGCTATCCAAATTTCAATTACCGGAAGACTTTATTGTTCACCTTCAAGAGGTCGATAAAGGCGAGATGACACCAATCATTGAAGGCGAATATGGTTTTCATATTTTTAAGTTGCTTTTTGTAGAGACACCGGATAAAGACACCATAGGAGAATATAACACTCAATTTGATGTGTGGGAAAAGTCTCTTTACGAAGAAGCACGAGCGAATTTATACAAAGAAGCTTTTGACACTATATACAGTAAATGGCTTCAAGGTGTAGCGATAGAACTAGGACCAAAATGGTTAGAACTTGACTTTTTAGAAGCCATAAAGAATTAATTCCAAGGCCTCTATATCTGTAAAACAGACAGGTTGGCGAAAGGATAATTATGATAAATATTGTAAAAAAAGGTGATACATATTCCTTTGAGGACTTACTTGAAGTTATGACCATACTGAGAAGTGAAGAAGGTTGTCCTTGGGACAGGGAACAGGACCATGTATCTATAAAAAATGCGGTTATCGAAGAAGCCTATGAATTGGTAGAAGCCATCAATAAGAATGATCTTTCTAATCTTAAAGAAGAACTTGGAGACTTGTTGTTACAAGTTGTTTTTCATAGCCAAATAGGTAAGGAAGCTGAGACATTTACGATTGATGAAGTGGTAGATGGTATAGTTCAGAAATTATTACGTCGACACCCTCATGTATTTGACACCGTTTTGGCAGAAGATAGTGAAACTGTCTTGGACCAGTGGGATAAGATTAAATTAGAGGAGAAATCGATTACAACGGTTACACAAGATCTAAGGCAAGTTCCTAAGGTCTTACCCGCTTTAATCAAAGCAGGAAAAGTTCAGAAGAAAGTGGGTAAAATCGGATTTGATTTTCCGGATTTTCATTCGGCATTTGGAAAATTGACGGAAGAGGCCCAAGAACTGATGGAAGCCTATGAAAATAAGGATTTGAAGGCAATTGAAGAAGAATTAGGGGATTTACTGTTCTCAGTGGTTAATATTTCAAGATTTTTGGGATTAAATCCCGAAAATGCCTTGACAAATGCCTTGGAAAAGTTTATAAATAGATTTGAGGGCATTGAGAACCTTGCTGTATCAAGAGGTCAGGATATCAGACAAATGGATTTAACACAAATGGATGCACTCTGGAGTGAAGTTAAAAAAGACGAATAGTCGCTTAGCGATTATTATATAGCCAAATAATATGGCGCAAAAGTTGTTTAATAATTCAATAAAAATGTAGAGGAGGAGTTATTTATGAACAAATCTGAATTAGTAGCTGCAATGGCAGAAAAAACTGAGTTAAGCAAGAAAGATGCTGAAAAAGCATTAAAAGCATTGGTGGATGTCATCACTGAAGAATTAGCAAAAGGTGAAAAAATTCAATTGGTTGGGTTTGGTACATTCGATATTGCAGAAAGAGCTGCAAGAGAAGGTAGAAATCCTCAAACTGGCGATGCAATGAAGATACCAGCATCAAAAGCACCAAGATTCAAAGCTGGAAAAGCATTAAAAGACGCAGTAAACGTATAATACCATCTAAATAGTACAATGCTGAAAATCTACACTGTCGGTGTAGATTTTTTGTCATTCTGCCCTTGAGATTCAAAAGGTATATGGATATAATGAGGAGTGAAGATTATTATGAGATTAGATAAATTCTTAAAAGTATCAAGAATTATTAAAAGAAGAACGGTGGCCAATGAAGCATGTGATGCAGGTCGTGTCATGATTAACAATAGAGTTGCCAAAGCATCAACTCAAGTCAGTGAAGGCGATATTATTGAAATCACCTTTGGAAACAAAACTGTAAAGGCAATAATTCTAGATGTTAAAGAGACCAGCAAAAAGGATGAAGCCAAGGAAATGTTCGAATACCTGAGCGATTAGCTATGTGTTAAGAAGGGTGATTGGATGAAACGTAAGAAAGAAAGTAAGAAAAAGGCTATGATTTTTATTATTTTTGTTTTGATGCTATTTATTGGCGTTGGCATTGTACAAATATCGAGAGCCTATACAGATAATAAGGAAAGAGAAGCCGAAGTTGTGGTTCTTATGGAAATGATAAAAGAAGAACAACTTGAGCAACTAGAACTGCTTAAAGTCAAAGAAGAAATGAAAACCAGAGCCTTTATTGAAAAAACAGCAAGAAGTAAGTTTGGGTTAATTTATCCGGATGAGACATTAATTGATATAGCTGAAAAAGAATGAGAGATTAAGGTTGTCCTTTGGATGGCCTTTTCTATCATTCTCAAGACATCGTCAGTGGGTGTCTTGTGCTATTGGTTCGGTATTTTAAAAAAGTGAGCGATGACATGGAAAAATTTATAAAATTTATAGAAGCATATGATTTAATAGGTAAAGCAAGGAAGATTCATGTTGCTTTATCCGGTGGTGCAGATTCCATGGCACTGCTTGATTTGTTCATTCAATATCAAAATACATTTGGTATAGAAGTTGAAGCGATTCATGTGCACCATGGTTTAAGGAAGGCTTCGGATATGGAAGCGGCACATGTTAAGGCTCATTGTGAGGGCTTGGGTATTTTATGTCGGACATTTCACGTAGATGTTTTAGCTGCTGTAGCTTGTGGCAAATCGGTTGAAGAGGCAGCAAGAGACTTAAGGTATGAGGTTTTTGATCGTATTATAAAAGAAGAAGGCGGACGAGTAGCTTTGGCTCACCACCTGGATGACCAAGCTGAGACGGTCTTGATGAATCTTTTCCGAGGCAGTTCCCTTAAAGGACTTGGTGGCATGCAACCGATAAGGGGCGCTTATATAAGGCCTTTATTGGAGGTTACTAAAGAAGAGATTATGGAATACTGTCGCCTAAAAGCCATAGCTTTTGATGTGGACGAAAGCAATTATGAGACCAAGTATACACGTAATAAAATGCGTTTACAGATTATACCTATGCTTACAGAGCAGATACAACCAAAGCTATCCGAACACGTATGTGCAACAGCTTCACTTATAAGAGAAGATGATAGGTATTTGGAGGACTTGGCGGTAGAGGCCTATGAAAAAGCTGTTATTTATCAGTCTATAGAAAAGATAAAATGGCAAAGAACGGATCTTTGTAACTTAGACTCGGTAGTGTTAAGACGTGTATTACGCCAAGGTATGGCCCGGTTAGAGGGTGGTCTTAGGAACATAAGTAAGCAACATACGGATGAGATGATGGCTCTAGTAAAATCGGGGAAGACGGGAAAAGCCATGGATTTACCCATGAACAGACGACTTAGGTGTGACTATGATGTTGTTACCTTAGATAGAGGTAACCATGAAGAAATAGTCAAACCAGAGCCAATAGAAATAGATTTGACAAGTATGACACTTTATGAGACCTATACATACGATGATTTCACCATAAGACTTTTCCCTTATGAAAAACAAACGGAATTTTCGAAAAAGTCATGTACGAAATGGTTTGACTATGATAAAATAAGAGGTAATTTACGCATAAGAACCAGAGAAAATGGCGATTTCATAAGGTTTTCGCCTGCTTTACACAAGAAAAAGATTAAAGATTACTTCATTGACAAAAAGGTAAATCGTTCGGTTAGAGATCAGGTACCAATGCTGGTATTGGGTCATGAAGTCATATGGATTGTGGGTTACAGAATTAATGAAGCCTATACCGTGACAGATGCAACGAAAACCATTATTGAAGTGGTATATTCTAAGGAGGAACGATTATGACAGGTGAGATTCAGGTACTCATATCACAAGAAGAACTGTCGCAACGGATTAAAGAATTGGGCGAAAAAATATCTGCAGATTATGCAGGGAAGGAAGTACACTTGATATGTGTTTTAAAGGGCGGCGTGATGTTTATGTCAGATTTGTCCAAATATATATCGGTTCCGGTGACCATGGATTTCATGGCGGTTTCCAGTTATGGGAATGAAACCAGTTCGAGTGGTATCGTAAAAATCGTTAAAGACCTTGATGAAAGTATTGAAAGTGAAGATGTCATTATTGTAGAGGATATCATAGATTCTGGGCGGACACTTAGTTATTTGCTTCAGATTCTTAAAGATAGAAAACCGGAAAGTATTAAGATATGTACATTGCTTGATAAACCGGATCGTCGTATTGTGGATGTGGAAGTGGATTATGTCGGATTTGAAATTCCAGATTATTACGTCTTAGGTTTTGGACTAGATTTTGAACAAAAATACCGAAACTTGCCTTATATTGGTAAATTAGTCGGGATTGAGTAAAGAAAAATGATATAAGATGCAGTACAAAAAAGTGCCTCAGGCATTAAAGTTAAAGGAGGAAAAGTTATGAAGAATTTTAAAAGTTATAGTTTCTATCTATTACTTATTCTAGTTCTTATGTTTGCCCTATTCTTTTCAACACAAAATACACCAACGAATGAAAATCAATATGGGTACACAGAGTTCCTCGCCGAAATTGATAGGGTTGAACGCGTAGAAATCAAACCCAATATTGAGATTCCAACAGGTCAGATTACCGTTTGGACCGATGATGTTGAGAGCAAGAGTTTCTTTATGTCGGATGTGAATTTGATTCATGAAGATTTGAAAATGAATGGCATTCCGGTTTATACACAAGATGTACCAAGAGCCAATTGGTTCATCAGTCTACTACCATCTATTGTTATTATGGTGGCAGTAATATTCTTGTTTATGTTCATTATGAATCAAGCTCAAGGTGGCGGCGGCGGTAACAGAGTCATGTCTTTTGGAAAAAGTAAGGCAAAGATGATGTTAGACGAGGATAAGAATGTGAATTTCGACAAGGTCGCAGGTCTTGAAGAAGAAAAAGATGAATTGGAAGAAGTTGTCGAATTCTTGAAGAGTCCGAAGAAGTTTGTTGAAGTTGGTGCCAGGATACCAAAAGGTGTTTTATTGGTAGGTCCTCCCGGAACAGGTAAAACATTACTTGCAAAGGCTGTTGCCGGTGAAGCCGGTGTACCTTTCTTTAGCATATCCGGTTCGGATTTTGTTGAGATGTTTGTAGGTGTAGGTGCTTCAAGGGTTAGAGACTTATTTGAGAATGCAAAAAAGAATGCACCATGTATTGTTTTCATAGATGAAATCGATGCTGTTGGACGAAAAAGAGGTGCCGGACTTGGTGGTGGTCATGATGAACGTGAACAGACTCTAAATCAGTTGCTTGTTGAAATGGACGGTTTTGGCATCAACGAAGGTGTTATCGTCATAGCGGCAACCAACCGTGTGGATATATTAGATCCGGCCCTTCTTAGACCGGGACGATTTGACCGTAAGGTTTTTGTCGGACGACCGGACGTAAAAGGTCGAGAAGAGATTCTTAAGGTTCATGCAAAGGGAAAACCATTGTCAGATGATGTCAGTCTTAAAGAGATAGCGGCAACTACAGCAGGTTTTACCGGAGCAGATCTAGAAAATCTCTTGAATGAAGCTGCCATATATGCAGCTAGATCTGATCAAAAAGTCATCAACCAATCGGATCTTAGACATGCTTTTGTTCGTGTCGGTATTGGAACAGAGAAGCGTAGTCGCGTTATATCTGAAAAAGAAAAACGTATAACAGCTTATCATGAGGCCGGACATGCGATATTGTTTGAAGAACTTGAAGAGTTAGATCCAGTACATAGCATTTCCATTATCCCGACAGGGATGGCGGGTGGCTATACTATGCCATTGCCAAGTAAAGATCCTATGTATATGACCAAAAAGAAAATGGAGCAAGAAATTGTATCCTTACTTGGAGGCCGTGCGGCTGAAAAATTAGTGTTAGATGACATAACAACCGGAGCCTCAAATGATATTGAACGGGCAAGTGCCATTGCAAGAAATATGGTGGTTAAATACGGTATGTCAGATGTCATTGGACCGATACAGTTTGGTTCCGATAATGAAGAAGTCTTCATTGGTCGTGATTGGGGTCATACCCGTAACTACGGTGAGAATATTGCCGGACTTATCGATAGTGAAATCAAACGTATGGTTGACTCTGGGTATGAAGAGGCAAAATCAATACTTGAGAATCATATAGACATACTTCATAAGACAGCAGATTTGTTAATAGAGAAAGAAAAAATTACAGGTGCCCAGTTTAGAGCTCTTTTTGAAGCAAAAAAAGAGGGTATTTTGGATGAAGTTGAATTAGATGAAGCCTCTGTAGAACGTTTACTTTTTGGTAAAAGTGAAGAAGAAAAAGAAGTAGAGACAGAAGCATAATAGCTAGAGCTAGAACATTATTATTGTTTTAGCTCTTTTTATTTTCTGTTGTTTTGTATCGTACCCACTGTAGTATTCACATATTGTCCCTGAGTTTTCATAGGACCTACAAATATATAAGTACATAGAACTATAAATATTAAAAAAAGTATTGACAATGGAAAATTCTTTTGTTAGAATAATTGATTACGCAATTGACTTTTTAGTGTATATATGCTATAATCTAGTAACTTAGGGGATATAGAGAGATAACATCATGAACCCAATACGTTGTAAAGATGAGGTGTATGAATGATCGCAAAAGAGGACTTATTTGCAGTTAGAGAACAGGTTAAAGCTCATGTCGGCAGCAAGGTTCTAATTCGGGCCAACAAAGGACGGAAGAGAATTGTGGTAAAGGAAGGTGTGTTGGAAAACACATATCCTAGTATCTTCGTAGTTAAGGTAAAGAATTTAGAGCAAAATTCATTTAGGAGTGTTTCCTATAGTTATACAGATTTATTAACACATAATGTAGAATTATCCATTTGTGGCGAATAGTAAAAAAACATCAAGGATTAATCCTTGATGTTTTTTTACTATTCAACTATATATTTTGACACTTTAACATTGGTTAAAGCATCAAAACAAAGTTTCTCTAATTTACCTATAATATATAGATTACGTTGATGCGTTCATAACTATATATTATAGGTAAAAGTTCAACTATATATTTTGACACTTTAACATTGGTTAAAGCATCAAAACAAAGTTTCTCTAATTTACCTACAATATATAGATTACGTTGATGCGTTCATAACTATATATTATAGGTAAAAGTTCAACTATATATTTTGACACTTTAACCATTATTGTATATAATATTAAGTATACAAAATACAAATGAATCTTAAGCAGGTGTATATGAAAGAAGTGAAGAGAAAAGCGAGAGCCAAAATTAATCTTGCTTTAGATGTTATTGGCAAAAGAGAAAACGGTTATCATGATGTCCGTATGGTTATGCAGACTATAGAATTGCATGATAAAGTCAGGTTAAAAAAGATCAAATCCGATAAAATTCTTATGAAGACGAATCTACCCTATTTACCCAGAGATAACAGGAATCTGGTTTACCAGGTGGTTGAATATATGAAAACTACTTATGGTATTAAGAGTGGGGTATATATTGATCTTTATAAAGTCATTCCTGTTGGTGCCGGTCTAGCTGGTGGCAGTACGGATGCAGCCCAGAGTGTCCTTGGTATGAATGAACTTTTTGAGTTGGGTCTTAATATAGAAACGATGGAAGAAATAGGTGCAAAATTCGGGGCAGATATACCTTATTGCATACGAGGTGGCACAATGATTGCTGAAGGTATAGGGGAAATATTAACGCCTATAAAACCGATTATGAAACTTCATCTGCTCATTGTAAAGCCAAAACAAAGTGTATCTACGGCCTATGTATATGGGAATCTTGATGTAATGACCATTAGCAATCATCCTAATATAGATGCCATGGTTAGAGGTATAGAAGAAGATCATATGGGGCAAATTGTGCAAAACCTAGGTAATGTACTTGAAGAAGTTACTTTTAGAGGATATCCCGAGGTTAAAATGATAAAAGAGGCTATATTCAACAATGCAGCACTTGGAGCACTGATGAGTGGAAGTGGGTCAGCAGTTTTTGGTATTTTTGAAGATCAAGGTATGGCACATCAAGCGGCCAAAAAATTAAAACGCCTTGAAGAGGTCAAGCAAGTTTTTGTCACAACAACGTATAATGTTCAGTAAGGGTAAAAGCTAAATAATTGGCTTGTGAATGAAGATTGAAAGTGGGGATACGAATCATGGATACAAGTTTTAAAGTTACAGTTAATGAATATTTACCCCTTAGAGATATTGTTTTTAGTACACTTAGAAAAGCAATACTAAAGGGAGAGTTAGCTCCTGGTGAACGCTTGATGGAGAAACAATTGGCTGAAAAGATGGGCGTGAGCCGTACACCCATTCGTGAAGCCATAAGAAAGTTGGAGCTTGAAGGTTTGGTCATTATGATACCTAGAAAAGGTGCTGAAGTGGCCAAAATTACAGAGCAAGACATTAAAAATGTTTTAGAGGTGAGAGCGGCACTTGAGAGTCTAGCTGTCAAATTAGCATGTCAAAAAATGACGGATGAGGATATGAAAAGCCTTCTAAGTATTAATGACGCTTTTACAGAGGCAGCGAGCATTATGGATGTGGAAACAGTTATTAAGAAAGATGTTGAATTTCATGACGTTATTTACCATTCTACGAATAATGAAAAGTTGGTTCAGATGATTAACAATTTAAGAGAGCAGATTTATAGGTTTAGAGTGGAATATATTCGTCAAATGAGTGATTTTAAAGCTTTAGTTGAAGAACACGAGGAAATTGTCAAATCCATCATGGAGAAAAACGGTATCGAAGCTCAAGAAATTGCGGCCAGACATATTGAGAATCAAGAGAAAGCCGTGATCAGTCGAATTCTATAATATGAAGTATGTATGCGTCAACTTTTGTATCAAGTTATGAGGGGTGATACTATGGTTAAAAAGAAAATGAACATGGAGGCTGCTTTAGCGCATTGGGGGGGTCCAAAGCTTTATTTGATACATTAATTGATGGTTTCTATAATCAATATAGGCATGTAGATAAAGACATTAAGAAACTGTTAGAGACGGGTAACCAAGAGGATGCCCGTCTTTTAGCACATAGTATCAAAGGTCTTAGTGGTAATTTAGGCGCTATGGAACTAGTAGAAAAATCTAAAGCATTAGAAGTAGCCATTGAAGCGGATTTAGACACGAAGGCATCGGATTTAAAGGCTTTTTCAAAAGCGTTAAAAGATGTGTTAGAGGAGATTGTTGTTCTCTTGGATGCTGTAGAGGCCACTTATAAAGAATAAATATAAAGTTGAGAGGAAGCCTGGAATAAATATGAAAGACTATATTGTTATAGACATTGAGACGACAGGCTTGCATCCGGATTATGCTAGAATAATAGAAATAGGAGCGGCCAAAGTCATAGACGACCAAACTGTAGCTGTCTTTAATATGTTGGTCAATCCTGAAGTAGCCATACCGGAAAATATCATCAATCTTACAGGCATCACGAATGAGATGGTTGTTGATGCACCTATAATTAGTCAAGTTATGCCAATGTTTTTATTATTTTGCGAAGATTTACCAATTTTGGGACATAATATACCATTTGACTTTTCATTTCTCAAAACAAACGCTATGCGGTTGAACTTGCATTTCGAAAAAAATGCATTGGATACTTTGTTATTGTCCAGACAGTATATGGACTATCAAAATAGCTATAGTTTAAGTCATCTTTTAAAGTTTTGTTCAATAAACAGAGAAAACGCTCATAGGGCTTTGGATGATGCACTTGCGACCCATGAGCTTTTTCAAATCATTAAGCATAAATATATGGATACCCATAAGGTGATTGAACTTAGACCCAGTCCTTTGATGTGGAAGCCCAAAAAACAATCACCAATGACGGATAAACAAAGAAAATTTTTGTTAAGTTTAATGAATAAACATAAAGTTGCTTTAGATTTTGATCTAGATGCATTGACCAAGAGTGAAGCCAGTCAAAGAATTGATGGCTTGATTGGTCAATATGGCAAAGGCTATTAATTTGTTTCTTTACCCTGTTTGATTTGATCTAATTCTTTTAGAAGCTTGGTTTTTGTTAATGTATTAAGATTCTTGGCGATTTCATAAAGATGAGCGATAGCATCCTCTTGTTGATGTCTTTTGTAGATGGTGGCTAATAGCGTGTAATTACCGCTGATATCAGTACCTACTGTAAGGCCTTCCTCGAGATACTGTCTTGCCAAGTCTTCTTGACCTGCTGCAAATAGACCTTTAGCGAGTGAGTGAAGGGTCTTGATATATTGAACATAGTTATTTTCATAAGCCTCAATGGTGGTTATAGTAGCGGTGCCAAATTGAAGTCTTATATCTGCATTGTCCAGATCTTGAAAATTAACCATAGGTTTTTGGGACAAGTCGAAGACGTATTTTTGTTGACGATAGAGATCCGGCGCTTGTATTTTATCAAAAAAAGCCGAATCCATTTTAAGATTTGAAGATAATGAAGTCTGTATATAGTCACTAGGATTTAAATCACGTTTTCTTACCACAAGGGAGGAAGCTTCCCTTTTCCAAAAAGCATCGTGTGCAGCATCTTCTATTTTTGAGCCCTTTTTAAGGTGATGCCTAAAGATAAAAATACCTATTATGAACCATACAAAAAAAATGGGAAATGCCATATGATTATATCCTTTCTTAGCAAAGCGAGGCACAACTTCTTGTGCTCTAGGAAAGTTTTGATTTAGCTAAGCGTCAAGGAACTTTCCTGCCGGAACAATTTGCAAGCAAACCGTCACGAAGTCAACTTCTTGTGCTTGAGTTTATTTGTTATTTCCATTATAATATAATTATTGAATGGTGAACAGTCAAAGCATGTAAACCAAATATAAACGTTTCAGAATTGGAGTGAACAGAATGTTTTTTCAGAACCGAAAGCTAATTAAAAAAGTGAGTATCGTGGTATCCTTAGTCATCGTATTGAGTTTGGTACTTTCAGCTGTAGCATCTTATTTATAATGACTTTAGAACTATAAATGAATACATCTAACCATGGATAAGTATCTAGGGTATAGGTGTATTTTTTTCTTGCTTTTATAGATACCTTATGATAGTATATCAATATAACAACACATAGTATTGATTACTACATAGGAGGCGTAATGATATGAAAGTTAAAGATCCAATCAGTGCATTAACGCATCTAATAGGTGCTGTATTAGCATGTATAGCAGCAGCCACTTTAATTATAAAAGCAATTGAAGTTGGCTCCATGACATACATCATTACTTTTACAATATTTGGACTTAGTCTCATACTGCTTTATACAGCTAGCACGGTATATCATATCATTGATCAACCTGAAAGCTTAAGACGTAAGTACAAACGCATTGATCATATGATGATTTTTATACTAATTGCAGGTACTTATACCCCTATTTGTCTCATCTCGCTAAAAGGCACCTTAGGTGTCATCTTGTTGGTGGTTATATGGGGGATTGCCATAGCCGGTATCATTATGAAAGCATTCTGGTTAGATGCACCTAGATGGTTGACCACAGGCATGTATCTTCTAATGGGTTGGCTCGTTATTGTTGCCATCTATCCTGTATTCAAAGCTATGCCACAAGAAGGATTCAGATGGTTGGTCGCAGGTGGCATCACCTATACCATTGGTGGTATTATCTATGGACTTAAGTGGCCACTAAAGCATCGTAAATGGTTTGGATTTCATGAGTTGTTTCATCTGTTTGTCATGGGCGGTAGTGCATGTCACTATGTACTGATGATGGGATACGTATAAGAAAGAGATGCGAAAGCATCAATATACAGAAGGCGTAGCGTCGTTTTATTAAGATAAGACGATACTACGTCTTCTTTATGTTTTTATTAATGAAAGTAGAAGTATGAGCAATGCTTGACAAATCCCATTCACTATATTATAAAGGTAGTAGCAAACTCGCTAAAATGAAGGTGGAACAAATATGAATATATATGATGTGGCTAAGTTGTCGAATGTTTCTATAGCAACTGTTTCAAGAGTTATAAACAATAAACCGGGTGTTAGTGCGGCCGCTAGAGAAAGAGTGCTAAAGGCGATTGAAGAGACAGGTTTTAGACCCAACCAGATTGCTAAAAGCCTGACAAATAATAAAACCAATATCTTGGGTATTGTTATGCCAGGGATGAATAATTATTATAGTGACCGAATTGACGCCATAAACAAGGTTTGTAAACAACGGGGTTATGGACTGATGATTACGGCCAATTACAAGGATAACAACTCAACTGAAGAAGATATTGCTAATTTTAACCTCTTATATGAAAAAAGAGTGGATGGTATTATTTATTTTCCTACTAATGTGATGCAGGAACATATTGATATTATTAAACATATTCGCAAAAAAATGCCAGTGGTAATTACGGATAAAGAAATAAGAGACCTTAGACTACCATGTGTGATTCAGGATTTTGTGTCACCTACTCAGGAGGTCATGGATTATTTCATTAAAAATCAACATAAAAAGATTGCTTTTATTAAAGGTTCCTCCTATGATCAGTCAAACGAAGCGCGTTTAGAAGCCTATAAGGTTGCTTTGGAAAAAGCAGGACTAACCTACGATGAGGGCCTAGTTGCTGAAGGTGCTTATTCCGTTGATTCAGGTTATGAGGCTATGTTGGAGATTTTCACACGCTGTAAAGATATGCCAACAGCAGTCTTTGCTGCTAATGATCATATGGCTATAGGTGCTATGAAGGCGCTTAAGGATAAAGGCATCAAATTACCTATGGAAATAGAAATCATTGGCTATGATGACATAGAATTTGCAAAGTATGTGACCCCTAGTTTATCAACAGTGAGGGTGGAACAATATGTCATGGGGAAACTTGCAGCAACGATGCTGATTGATTTAATTGAAGGCGATTTAAAAGACCACCATGAGATGACCATGGGCTTTGAAATTATACATAGAGAAAGTACGAAAGTATAACAATTTTGGGTTGTTATTGTGTATAATAGTTTTAGAGTTTCAAATAGGCATGATCGTGATAATTAGAAAGTTAGGTGACCAATGAAGCATTTATTGATTGGCATTAATGCAAAGTTTATACATTCCAACCTTGCCATACGTTATATACAAGCTTATGGTGAAAAAAAGGGATTAACCATAGAGTATTGTGAATATACCATTAACCAGTCTTTGGACTATATATTAGATGAAATCATTAAGCAGGAACCGAATGTTGTCGGATTTTCCTGCTATTTGTGGAATATAGAGATCATCGTGAAGTTGTTTCAAATGATACGTCAGATTCGTCCGAAAATGCTGATTGTCTTAGGGGGGCCTGAAGTATCCTATAATCCAGTTACGTGGATGACGACTTATCCGGAAATAGATTATGTTATCTCTGGAGAGGGCGAGATATCTACTGTTGATTTATTCACGTGTCTTGAAAAGGGTCATGACGACGCATTAGAGCAGGTTGGTAGCTTATGCTATAGAGACGAAGATCGAATCAAACAAAACCATCAAGTACCGCCTATGTCGATGGCGGAAGTTCCCTTTGCTTATAAGAAAGACCTTTTGGGACTTGAACATAGAATTATCTATTATGAAACTTCAAGAGGATGTCCTTTTAATTGCGAGTATTGTCTTTCTTCTATTGAGAAAGGTGTACGCTTTAGGCCGCTTAATAGGGTCTTTGAGGAACTTCAATTTTTCTTAGATCAAGGTGTTTTACAGGTTAAATTTGTAGATCGTACCTTTAACGCAAAAAAAAGCCACAGCATGGCCATATGGTCTTATTTGAAGGACCATGATAATGGAAAAACAAATTTTCACTTTGAAATCACGGCAGACTTACTGGACGAAGCCGAAATTCTTTTTCTAGAAACTGTTAGGACAGGTTTGTTTCAATTTGAGATTGGTGTTCAGTCGACCAATTATGAAACCATTGTGGATATTAATAGACAGACTGATTTTGAAATGTTAAAAAAGCGGGTATTGAGCCTGAAAGCAAATGGTAATATTCACCTCCATTTGGATTTGATTGCCGGATTACCAAAAGAAACCTACTTGGCTTTTGGAAAATCTTTCAATGATGTTATGGCGATTAGGCCGGAACAATTACAATTAGGATTTCTTAAAGTACTAAAAGGCTCTAAAATAGACAAAAAACAAGAAACTTATGGCATCGTAAGCAGGAAGCATCCACCCTATGAAGTTCTAAAGACACGAGAAATGAGCTATGAAGATCTTAGAAGACTTAAAGATATAGAAGTGCTACTTGAATATTATTACAACAGCGGACAGTTTTCTAATAGCATAGCCTATCTTATGGATTTATATGACCATCCTTTTGCTTTTTTTGAAGATTTACGTGCATACTGGGAAGCGGGTGGGTTGCATCATATCAAACATCATAAAATCAAGTTCTATGACCTTTTATATGAATTTGGTAAAAAAGCGTCAAAAGTGGACGAAGACCATTTGTCACAGTGGTTGATTCATGATCTATGCTTACAAGAAAAGCCAAAGAAATGGCCGGACTTTGCTCATGTCAAAGATGGATTGTTATCGGAAGTAAAGAATTTCTATCAGAGTGAGGATTACTCGGATAGTCTTTTTAAAGCCTATGAGGGCTACAACACCAAACAAATCATGCGCATGACCCATGTAGAACGGTATGATTTTAACCCACTTGAAGGACCAAAGGATAACGTGGTTAGCTACATATTTTATAACTACAAAATGAGAGACAAGATGACAGGACAGGCAATAGCCACCAGAATCAGGTTATAGAGCCTTATAGGTGACGTATGATAGACAAGAAGAGAATGGAAAGAATTCTAGATCAGTTGGACGAGGTATATGGTAAGGAGCATGTCTGCTATTTGAATAATGAAAATGACTGGCAACTCTTAATTGCAACCCAATTAAGTGCCCAGTGTACGGATGATCGTGTCAATATGGTCACGCCGGCCTTGTTTGAAGAATTTGATTCTGTGCAGGCTTTTGCAGAGGCGGATATTCGTAATATTGAAAAAGCCATACATTCAACCGGCTTTTATAGAAACAAAGCGAAAAATATACAAGCCTGTTGCCAACTGCTCCTCACCAAACATGGTGGTAAGGTTCCTGTGGATATTGATGCACTAACGGCCCTGCCGGGTGTTGGTAGAAAAACGGCCAATGTCGTATTGGGGCACAAATATAATATTCCGGCGATTGTTGTAGATACTCATGTTAAGAGAATATCTAACAAATTGGGATTTACGGAATTCACCGACCCTGTTAAAATAGAGTTTGATTTAATGGGAAAAATACCAAAAGAGCATTGGCTCAGATACAATACACAGATTATCGCTCATGGGCGTACCTTGTGTACAGCTCGTTCACCAAAATGTGAGCAATGCTTTTTGCTTAAGGATTGCCCCGGTGGACTTTATGAACTGTACTCGAGAATCGTTAAGAACGAAGGATGGGCAAAGGAGAAAGAATGATGAAGCAACCTATTGTGATTGGAATCGCAGGTGGTACGGGATCCGGAAAAACGACTGTAGTTAATAGGCTTAAGGAAGTGGTGGGTAATGAAGTTGTTACCCTTACCCATGATTATTACTATAAGGCGAATGAGGATAAACCTTTTGAAGTGCGAAGTAAAATGAATTATGATCACCCATATGCCTTCGATACGGATATGATGGTGGCAGACATACAAACTTTAAAAGCGGGGTTTGCGATTGAACATCCTGTATACGACTTTATGAATCACACAAGGGCCAAGGAAACAGTCCATGTAGAACCGAAGAGAGTCATTATAGTTGAAGGCATCCTGATTTTTGAGCACAAGTCTCTTAGGGAGCTGTTAGATATGAAGATATTTGTAGACACAGATGCAGATGTTAGAATTATTAGACGTCTGGTGAGAGATGTAAAAGAACGGGGTAGAAGCATGGATTCTGTCATCGAGCAGTATCTCACTACTGTCAAGATTATGCATGAAGAATTTGTAGAACCTTCAAAGAAGCACGCAGACATTATCGTGCCTGAAGGTGGTTATAACAAAGTGGCTCTGTCTATGATTAGAGACCGTATTAGAACCTTATTGGTAGAACAATAAAGGGATAAAGGAAGGTGACTTATGAAAATTCAAAGAAATAAAGTAGTGATCATTGGTGCAGGTCAAGTGGGTTCAGCAGTACTGTCAACTTTGCTTTCATCGGGTTCTTTGGCGGAGATTGTCATAATTGATAAAAATGAAAAGAAAGCATACGGAGAGGCTCTTGATGGTTCGCATTCCACTGCTTTTGCCTATAGTCCTAACATTAAGGTGAAACAAGGTACTTATGAGGATTGTGAAGATGCCAGTATCATTGTTGTAACAGCTGGACCGAGTGCTAAGCCGGATGAAGTGGTTGACCGAATCGCCTTAGCTCAGAAGAACATTGAAGTGGTAAAGGAAGTCATGGAACAGATTATTACCTACACCATGGACGCTATTATTATTATGGTTTCCAACCCGGTGGATATTTTAACCTATTACGCACAAAATTATTTTGGTTACCCGGTTGAAAAAATATTCGGTACTGGGACCACTTTAGATACAGCTAGGTTTAGACGTATTCTAGGACAAAAATATTTGGTGGACACAAAAAATGTCCATGGGTATATCCTAGGTGAGCACGGTAAAACAGCCTTTGCAACATGGAGTAGTTCGAATATTGCAGGCGTACCTATAGATGACTTCGATATTATTTATGATGATGTGCCACTGGATAAAGAGGCCATTGTAGAAGAAGTAAAACAGGTTGGTTATGAAATTCTTATTAATAAAGGCTATACCAATATCGGGATTGCTAAAAGTGTGGACCGTATCATTCAAGCCATATTAATCAACGAATTAAGCGTTCTGCCCTTGTCTACAACACTTACAGGAGAGTATGGTATTGAGGATGTCGCGCTTAGCCTTCCATGTATTGTTACCAAAGATGGTATCGGTAGACGATTGGAAGTACCCCTTAGTGTTGATGAGACGTCAAAACTCAGAGCTTCTGCTGATTTCTTAAGAGAAACTTTTAAGAAAACATACAAAGGTCCAGAACCTAAAAAAGTATAAATACTTCAATTTTATGACTGTTCATGTAAAGATATGGCTGGAAAAGTTGTAAATCAGACAGCTTTCATATACAATGTACTTTATGTGATGAGGATACGAGATATAAACCGAAAGGAGGCTGGATGACATTTAGTGTCAGATAATCTTATGAATATGCATATACCCTATGAACACTTAACAAGAGCACAAAAACTGTTCCTGTATGTTGAGACGAGACAGCCTATATTAGATGAAAAAGCAATTTTTTCTGATGGTACAAATTTCTACAGGATGCCACAAGAACCAACAAGTAAGGATACAATTAAGATACGTATTCGAACGGCTAAAAATAACGTAGAGGATGTATGGCTTTGTAGTGAAGGAAAAAAGATGCCCATGTCCGTAGAGTTTTCGGATGAGTTATTTGATTACTACAGTGCCGAGATGCCCCCGATTGCGAAATTGATAAAGTATTATTTTGAAATCCATGCCGGTAATTTGAAATGTTACTATAACAAAAGAGGGGTAACAAGAGAACCGGATGCCTATTACCATTTCATGATGGTACCGAACTTTAAGACGCCGGACTGGGCCAAAGGTGCAGTGATGTACCAGATTTTTGTAGATCGTTTTAACAACGGTGATCCCTCCAATGATGTGGTGGATAACGAATATCTTTATGTAGGAAAACTTGCAAAAAAAGTTAAGAAGTGGACGCAATATCCAAATCCGGATGGTATTAGAGAGTTTTATGGTGGAGACTTGCAAGGGGTTATGGATAAACTGGATTACCTTAAAGAATTGGGTGTTGATGTGGTTTATATGAACCCTATTTTTGTGTCACCTTCCAATCATAAGTATGATACTCAAGATTATGATAGTGTTGATCCACATTTTGGAACCATTGTATTAGATGGTGGTAAGGTTCTTGATGAGCTCAAACCGGATAATAATAATGCTACAAAATATATCACCAGAACAACCGAACCTGCGAATATAGAAGCAAGTAATGCCTTATTTATCAAGTTGGTTGAAAAAGCACATGCCCTTGGTATGAAAGTCATACTAGATGGCGTTTTCAATCACTGCGGTTCCTTTAATAAATGGATGGACCGAGAGAAGTTCTATGCCCATGCTAGAAATTACGAGGCAGGTGCTTATACTTCAAATGTCAGTCCATATGTAACTTTCTTCCACTTTCATAATCGACAATCGTGGCCGGACAACCCACATTACGACGGTTGGTGGGGCTATGATACCCTGCCGAAATTGAATTTTGAAGGATCACCGAAGCTATATCGTTATGTACTTGAAGTGGCTAAGAAATGGGTTTCCCCACCTTATAATGCCGATGGATGGCGTTTGGATGTAGCAGCAGATCTTGGCTATACTAAAGAATTTAACCATCAGTTTTGGCGCGACTTTAGGAACACGGTTAAGGGCGCTAATCCGGAAGCTCTTATTTTAGCAGAGCATTATGGTGATCCAAGCGATTGGATAAAAAATGGTGATCAATGGGATACTGTGATGAACTATGACGCCTTTATGGAACCGATCACTTGGTTTTTGACAGGTATGGAAAAACATAGTGATGAGTTTCGTGGAGATTTGCTAGGGAATCATAGGGCATTTTTTGATGCCATGACCCATAATATGTCTAGGTTTCAAGAACAGTCTCTACAAGTGGCCATGAACGAGCTATCCAATCACGATCATAGTCGTTTTTTGACGAGAACAAACCATAAAGTAGGTAGAACCCATACCCATGGACCTGAATCCGCTTCAGAGGATATTAACTTTGGTATTATGAAGGAAGCGGTTGTGATTCAGATGACTTGGCCGGGTGCACCTACCATCTACTACGGAGATGAGGCTGGACTTTGCGGTTGGACAGACCCGGATAATCGAAGAGCATACCCGTGGGGCAGAGAAAACAAAGAACTTCTCAATCTTCACAAGTGTCTCATCAGCATGAGGAAAGCTTGTTCGGCCTTGAAAACAGGCTCCATTAAATTTTTACATGGTGAACATATGGTCATCAGTTATGGACGTTTTGATGAACAAGATAAGATTGTGGTGGTATGTAACAATGGTAGTGAAGAAAAGAGTGTTAGAATTCCGGTTTGGGAGATTGGTATCAGAAATATGGATGTATGCCAGCAAACCTTAGAAACCACGAAAGATGCTTTCTTTACCAATGAAGTTAACTACTCCGTAATCAAAGGTCATATAGAGGTGAAACTTCTCCCGCATAGTGCTAAAATTATCAAACGTAAAAAAACAGAAAATCAATAGTATAGAGCCAAGAGGCTACGCCTCGCTTTGTAAAAAATAATATTAGAACCTCAAGTTAGGGATTGATTTTAATCATTGACTTGAGGTTTTTTGTGGTTGAAGTTCAACTAAATAGTTTTACGGCCTAAGCACTGTGTTAAAGCATCAAAACTAAGTTTCACTAATCTACCTGTAATACATAGTACCGTAGAAGCGTTCGATACTATGTAACTTTGACTGAAGTTCAACTAAATAGTTTTACGGCTTAAGCATTCATTGACTGAAAATTTTAAAAATGGTAATATTAAGGTGAGATATGTAAAATTATGGTAAAGTCGTTTGTTTTGACATTTGAGGAGTACTTATGAAGACTTATCTGGAATTGTTTCTTGCTTTTCTAAAAATTGGCGCTTTCACTTTTGGTGGCGGCTATGCCATGATCCCTTTGATTGAAAAAGAAGTTGTTGTCCATAAGAAATGGGTCCATAAAGATGAAATTATTAATCTTTTTGCAATAGCACAGTCAATACCTGGCGCTATTGCTATTAATACATCTACTCTAATTGGTTATAAAGTTGCGGGGCGTCGTGGTGCCATTGCGGCGACCTCAGGTGTCATCTTGCCCTCCTTTGTCATTATCATTACCATAGCTACTTTTTTTAGCATGATTGCAGATACGCCTGCAGTAAAAGCTATATTTCTTGGTATTAATGGTGCTGTGGTTGCCTTGATTCTAATGGCTGCTAAAAAAATGATACAAAGTGCGGTTGTAGATGGGATGACGCTCATGATTTTTATTGGGACAGTTCTATGTGTTACCCTTACAAACATGAGCCCTATATGGGTTATTGTTCTTGGTGGTGTATTAGGGATGGTTTCTTATAGACAAATCCGAGAGAGGAAAAAACCATTATGATTTACTGGGATTTGTTTGTTACTTTTTTTAAAGTGGGCCTGTTTAGTTTTGGTGGCGGTTATGCCATGATTCCCCTTATATCCAGTGAAATCCAAAGACATGGATGGTTACTTGAAAGTGAGTTCGTTCAGATTATCGGCATTGCGGAGATGACGCCGGGCCCGATTGCTGTTAATGCGGCTACTTTTGTCGGCTATAAGATGGGTGGCATAGGAGGATCGGCAATAGCGACACTTGGTGTAGCATTACCTTCTTTGTTGATTGTATTGTTTATATCTTCATTTTTCTTCAAACACAGTGAAAATATCATCATGAAAAAAGTGTTTTATGGTATAAAACCGGTAATCGCGGGATTAATATTTGCAGCTGCTCTATCTATAGGGAAAAGCGCTTTGTTTATTAACCATACCCCTAGTTTGAATCAGATAAACTTTAAAACTTTAGCTATTGGCATCATTGTATTGATTCTTGAGCTAAAAACGAAAATTCATCCCATAATATTGATCATAGGTTCAGGTATCTTAGGATTTATGACGATATTCTTATAAAGCTATACCATAATGACAAGTGAACGCAACAACACCCAAGAATCAAGGAGGTTGTTTTATGAGTAAAATCATATTTGCAGATGAGTATATACAGTTGGAAGAAGAAGATCAAAAAGTATGGATGCGTCAAAAGAAAATGGGCATGACCATCATGACATTTAACAATGATGTAGCCACCACCTTACCAAGACTGAGAATTACAAAATTCTCAGCACTAAGTGCTGCGCTAAGAGATGGATTGACAAGTACAATTGAGGTGGGCGAGTGGTTACCTCTTGTGGATATACGAATGACTAACGATGGCCTTATTGCAGAGGCGATTATTTTGATGACCCCTATAGAATACGAAACCTATGACAAAGAGAAGCTTAAAGGACAGATGCTCCTAGCCTGTAAAGATGCTAATATCATATACGGACTCAATATGGCGTTGGATTATAAAAATTTGATGCCTTTAGAAAAAATAACTGTAGCAGAAGGGCGACAACCTATTAATGGTGATGATGCCAAGATTAGAATGTACACCATCGGGGAAGTTGTTCCAAAAATCGTTGAAACAGGTGGTGTGGATCACTACGAACTGAGTGTTATCAACCGTGTGAATGAAGGTGACTGGTTGGGAGAAAGATTAGAGCCTACCCCTGGAATACCCGGTATGACAGTAACAGGTCAAGAGATTCCACCTATTCCAGGTCATCAAGAAGCTTTGGTTTTTGATACGAATTCTGTAATCAGTGTATTGAATGAAGAAGAGGGAATTACCACATTATATGCCAAAAGAAATGGTGCTGTTGTTTATACGGACAATCTGATTAGTGTACAAAATGCCATTCGAATAGATGGTGATGTTGGCTTTGCAACAGGTAATGTGGATTTTGATGGCTTTGTAGAGGTCAATCATACAGTGGATGATAATTTCACTGTCATAGCTACTGAAAATATTCAGATTTTAGGTAAGATGGGTATTGGTGCTGTATCCCTGATTGAAAGCAGAATGGGTGATATATATGTCAAGGGTGGTATAGCCGGTAAACATAAAGCCATTATAAAAGCTAAAAAAAACATTTATACGAAGTTCGCTTCTGACTGTACCATCATCTGTGAAGGTACAGTCCATATCGGATTCTATGCTATGAACTGCGACATTACGGCAAAAGAAGTCATCTTGGAATCGCCATCAAGTAAGATTATCGGTGGTGTAATACGAGCATCAGTCAAAGTAGAAGCCAGTGAAATAGGCGGACGTGCCGGTATTCATACAAAAATCATCGTGGGTGGTTTTGATCGGGAGAAAATTACACAAGACTACAATATGCTAAGTACTGCAGTAGAACTTACGAAAGAAAAGCTTGATCATTACAGAAAAACTTATGAAGCCTTTGGTAAAAGAGAAATCAATCAAAAAGATTATAAAGATTATGAGGAAACCAGACACAAATACATGACCTATAAAAAAAGGCTTGCGAATCTGTATGAGACGCAGAAGAATTATATTAGTTATTTACACACCAAAGGTTTAGGAGAAGTAGTAGCAAAAAAACTCATTTATCCGAATGTCCTGATTAAGCTTTTGGACAAACAGATTTTAGTGAAAGATAAGTCAAACCTGCCCGTGCGTTATTATTATGAAGACCATGAGATTAAAGTCATATAGATATCGGAATATTGACAATCATTATCAATTGATGGATAATGGTATGTAATACTTCGGAAAGGAATGATGCAAATGTCCACATATAAAGACTTAAGAATAAAAAGCATTGTAATCAGTGAAGGCAGTAATAGAACACCGAATAGAGCGATGCTTCGTGCAGTAGGATTTACAGATGAAGATTTCTTGCGACCTATGATTGGGATAGCCAGTACGTGGAGTGAGGTGACACCCTGTAATATGCACCTAGATCAGCTAGCAGTATCGGCTAAGAAAGGCGCAAGGGAGGGTGGCGGTGCACCTCTTATTTTTAATACTATTACAGTTTCAGACGGTATTGCCATGGGGCATGAAGGCATGCGGTATTCTTTACCGAGCAGAGAGATCATAGCAGATTCTATAGAAACTGTGATGGGTGCAGAACGTTTTGACGGTATCGTTGCCATTGGAGGTTGCGATAAGAATATGCCGGGTTGTATGATTGCCATTGGTAGAATGAATCTTCCGGCGGTTTTTGTATATGGCGGTAGTATCCAACCCGGTAAAAGTAAAGGGAAAGATATCGATATTGTTTCGGCTTTTGAAGCAGTCGGTAGACATAATAAACATGAAATTGATGATAAGGAACTGCACCAGATTGAGTGTAAGGCTTGTCCGGGACCGGGTTCTTGTGGTGGCATGTATACGGCCAATACCATGTCATCAGCAATAGAAGCTATGGGCATGGCTTTGCCAGGAAATGCATCAAATCCGGCAATAGGGAATTCAAAAGCCCAAGAGTGTGAGGATGCGGGTAAAGCAGTTATTAGATTGCTTGAACAAGATATTCGCCCTAAAGACATCATGACAAAGAAGGCTTTTGAAAATGCTATCACCGTGGTCATGGCTCTTGGTGGGTCTACCAATGCTTTTTTACACTTGATGGCAATGGCAAATGCTGTTGATGTGGATTTAAACTATGATGATTTTGAAAGAATAAGGAAAAATGTACCTCATTTAGCAGATTTAAAGCCAAGTGGTAGATTTGTTATGCAGGACTTGAGCAATGTTGGTGGCGTACCAGGTGTCATGAAGTTATTGCTTCGCGCAGGACTGCTTCATGGAGACTGTATGACTGTAACCGGAAAAACATTGGAAGACAATCTTAGAGACTTACCGGATCTAACCCAAGGACAAGAAGTTATCAGAGACATGGACCAACCTCTAAAAAAAGAAGGCGCACTCTATGTTTTGAAAGGTAATTTGGCACCGGAAGGTGCTGTGTGTAAAATGTCCGGTGTAAAGATTAAGAAGATGCGTGGACCGGCTAAAGTATTTGACTCGGAAGAGGCAGCTATAGAAGCGGTCATGGCGGACAAGATTATGGAAGGTGATGTGATTGTCATACGTTATCAAGGTCCAAAAGGTGGGCCGGGTATGCCGGAAATGCTTTCCATCAGTGCCATCATTATCGGTAAAGGTTTAGGTGGTAAAGTTTCTTTACTCACAGACGGTCGTTATTCAGGTGGTAGTCACGGCTTTGTGGTCGGGCATATCGCACCGGAAGCTCAAGTGGGTGGACCGATAGCATTAATAAAAAATGGTGACAGTATTATTATAGATTCAACCAAAGGTGAAATTGACGTAGAACTTACAGAAGCAGAATGGACTACGCGGCAAGAGTCATGGGTAGCCCCAGCGCTTAGGTATCAAAGAGGTGTTTTGGCAAAGTATGCCAAGTTGGTAGGCTCATCTTCAAGAGGGGCCATAACAGATTAAAACAAATAAAAGCTAAATAAAAAAAGCAGTGTTCAAAGACGAATTTCTTTGATCACTGCTTTTTAGATAAAAACTTTCTGAAGGAGTAGCATATAGACAACAGTACCGCTTATGATACTGAGCAAATTATTGCGCTTCCAAAGATGAAGTACGCCTGTCGTAAGGATGGCAATAAATACTGGAAGGCTATGGATATAATCAAGAGGATTAATGTCCTTTAGACTATAGATAATCAGCATACTCATAACAGCTGGTGGTAGATACTTGCCAAGATAAGTCACCCATAAAGGGGTTTTCTGATGTTTTCCAAACAATATAAAAGGAGATATGCGTATAAGATAGGTAACCAGAGCCATAACAAGAATCAGAATAAGGGTCATGGACGCACCTCCTTTGATTCAATTATTGACTTGCTACCCATAAGCCCGATTAATATCATAACCATGGCAGGCAAAATCATGTTTTTTGGACCAAAGACCATGACCGCGATGAGGGAAGTGGCAAGTCCGATCAAGGAGGGTCTGTGATCTTTATAGCCCAGCCATTGCTCGATGAAAATAACAACAAATAATGCGGTCATGGCAAACTCAATACCAGTCGTATCAAAAACTAGCCAAGAACCAAGGAGATATCCAATAAGCGTACCGGAAATCCAATAAAGTTGATTCAGAAAAGAGACAGCAAAAAATAGATTTTCGTGGTCCATATCCTCTTTTAGTGCAATGGCACAGAGTAAAGAGTAAGTCTCATCGGTAAGGGCAAAAATCATATAATGTTTTTTAAAACCAAAAGTCTTAAAAAGATCGATAAAAGACAGGCCATAAAATAAATGACGGATATTAACAAATAGAGTAATAATCGCCACCTGTAATATACTGACGGGATTAACCAAAAGCTGTATGGCCAAAAATTGCATAGCGCCCGCATAAACAAGAACACTCATAAGTAGCGCTACCCAAAAATCTAGGTCCGACTTAACAACCAGAAGACCAAAAGCAATACCCACAGAGATATAGCCAAGAAGCACCGGTATGGTCAATGGAAATGCAGATCTAAAAACACGTTTCATAATACACCCCCTAAAATTAATCCTCTCAAGATTACCATGTACATGCATATTATTCAATAGAAAATCTATTTAAATACATCTTTAACCTATATTTTTAAATCGTTAATAAAAATAACGCCAAAGTCGATGATTCTCACCAACTTCGACGCTAAAAGTAATTCTATAGTAATTTAATATCAATCAGCAATAATAAAGTTAGCCAACATCGACCATGAAGTTCCTTTTACTCTACACTCTCCAATACACCAAGTACAGTCTTTTCTATCAACTCAATAATAGCAGCAGCACGTTCATCTGTATCACCTTTGGTATAAATATAGAGCTTAATTTTGGGCTCAGTACCGGAAGGTCGAACAGCATACCAACTACCATCATCCAACATATACTTCAATACATTAGAACTTGGAATATCCATGTAACCACCTAAATAGTCGATGGCTTCAACGGTCTTAAAAGCCCCAATCTTTTGAGGATAATGGGCTCTATAATGGGTCATCATTCGACCAATACGGTTTTGTCCTTCTACACCGTCAAGCACCAACGAGATTTGCTTTTCTTTGTAATAACCATAAGTTTTATAGATTTCATCAAGAACGTTCAATAAGGTTTTACCTTTGGATTTGTAATAACCGGCGGCTTCACAAAGCAACATGGTAGCACTAACACCATCTTTGTCGCGTACACTTGTGCCAACGGAATAACCAATGCTCTCTTCATAACCCAAAATGTACTGGTATCCTTCGTTAGCAAGCTCAGGAATACGGCCACAAATGTTCTTAAAACCTGTTAAAGATTCAAATGTGGTGAAGCCATAATCAGCAGCGATAACCTTACCTAAATCCCCTGTGACGATGGACTTAACAATGGCTGGTTTGTTAGGTAGAATACCTTTTTCTTCCATGCTTTGTGCAATATATTGGACAAGAATGGCGCCGGTTTGGTTACCGTTAAAAGGTACATAGTTCCCAGCCTGATCAAGAACTTCAATAGCAAGGCGATCTGCATCAGGATCAGTTGCAATAAGAAGTTCAGCACCAAGTGATGAACCGAGTTTCTCGGCATATTCAAAAGCCCTAGGATCCTCTGGATTTGGATAATCAACGGTGGTGAAGTTAGGGTCCGGATGTTCCTGTTCAGGGACAATGGTGATTTGGGTGAATCCTTTTTCACGAAGTACACGCATGACCGGAATGCTGCCGGCACCATTTAAAGGCGTGTAGACAATCTTGATGTCTTTTTCTACATCCTGATCACGCAGAGATAGAGATTTGACCATTTTGATGTAAGCATCGTCTTCCTTTTGCCCAAGCATAACCAATAAGCCTTGATTAAGGGCCTCTTCTTCTGTAATCATTTTGGCACCATTAAAGATTGGCACTTGGTTGATTTTTTCTGTCATCCCATTAGCGATATCATCCAGTACTTGTGCACCGTCTTCCCAATAGACCTTATAGCCACTGTACTCTTTAGGATTATGGCTGGCGGTTACATTTATGCCGGAAACAGCGTCCAGTTCTCTAAGGGTATAAGAGAGCTCTGGTGTTGGTCTCAAACTTTCAAAAAGATAAGCCTTAATACCGTTAGCAGCAAATACCAATGCTGTTAGCTTGGCAAACTCCGGTGCAAAATGTCTGCAATCATAGGCGATTACGACGCCACTGTCCATATATGCTTTGCCATAATCCAGGATATAATCGGCAATGCCTTGTGTGACCTTTGCTACGATATAAGTATTCATGCGATTGGTACCGGCGCCAAGTTTACCCCTTAGTCCTGCAGTTCCAAATTCAAGAGATTTATAAAATCGATCTTGAATTTGTGCGGGATCATCTTTGATACTTAATAATTCTTTTTTGGTGTTTTCATCCACATCATCACTGCTTAGCCATGATTCATATATGTTCATATAATTCATTTTATCACTCCCTTTTCTATTCTAGATTTCATTTACTAGACTGACTGGTTTGAGTATAACATTAATAGACATGAAAAGAAATATGTCATTATGTCATTATGTATCTGCCGGAAAGAAATAATTAAAGTAAGTACCAGATGAAATTAAGGTTATTGGAATTTATTGATGATTTATAGAAGAAAATCATGTATAATTAACACTAACAATGTGCAAGTGGTTAAAACCAACGATAGACGCAGAGAAGCTTGGTTTTGACGTTTTAGCCATAATTATTTGTATAACTTAGAATGAAAGAGGTGTCATAATGAACATAACAACAATAAGTGATGATATATTTAAACTAAGTGTTTCTTTAGAAAATGTGCTTTTTGAAGGTATTTGGGAGATTCCAAGAGGGGTTTCTGTCAATTCATACATTGTCAAAGGTGAGAAAATCGCGTTGGTGGATGGCGTCTGTGGATGGGATGGTGTTCCTGAACACCTTTTTGAGATGCTTGATCAGATGAATATGAAAATTGATGATGTGGATTACCTGATTATTAACCATATGGAACCGGATCATTCCGGTTGGCTTGAAGATCTAAGAAGTATAAAAGCCAATCTAAACATAATCTGCACAAAACCTGCAGAGCAGTTACTTGAAGCATTCTATGGTCGTGTCGACAACATACGTGTGGTAAAAGACGGTGATACGCTGGACCTTGGTAATGGACGCATCTTAACATTTGCAACCGTACCTAACGTTCATTGGCCAGATGCTATGGTAACCTATGACACAATGACAAAAACATTATTTTCTTGTGATGTTTTCGGAACCTATGGTTATATTGAAGGAAAGCATTTTGATGAAGATTTAACAGAAGAGGAATTGGTCATATTTGAAGAGGAGGGTGTTAGATACTACTCCAATATTGTAGCGACTTTTTCAGATTTCACCAAGAAAGCATTAGATAAATTAAAAGACATAGAGATTAAAGTAGTTGCTCCAGGGCATGGCTTGGTATGGCGTAAGAACCCTAGTAAAATCATAGATGATTATAAGCGATATGCCGCTTATCAAAAAGATCCAGATTTACATGAAGTAACCGTATTATATGGTTCCATGTATGGTATGACTGAAAAAGCAGTGCAGCATATTATTGAAAGTCTTAAAAACTATGATGTAAAAGTGAATGTTCATAGAGTACCTGAAACTTCATGGGGGACTATTTTGGCTTCCGTATGGAATTCACCTGTAGTAATCTTAGCAATGCCAACATACGAGTACAAGATGTTTCCACCTATGGCGGCTATTCTTGAAGAGCTTGGCAATAAAAAAGTTCATAACCGAAAAGCGCTTCGAATTGGTTCCTACGGCTGGTCCGGCGGTGCACAAAAAGAGTTGGATGAGATTATGAAGCATAAAGGGATGAAGTGGACATTTGTAGAGCCTGTTGAATTTAAAGGTGCTGCAGCCCAGTCAGACTATCAAAAAATGGATGAAGGTATAATAGAGTTGATGGAAATGATAGGTGTATCAGATACAGCCGTAACAGTTTAAAAGAATATATTCAATAGAATTGAGTGAATAAGGCTATGATTGAGGTCATTAATAACCTTAAAAAAAAGGAAATCATCTATCAAAAATCTGTAGACTTACTCAAACAGTATATTGAAAAAAAATACCCTGATTCAACAAGTGCTTATAGAGTCAGGGTTTTTGCCGATGCTGTTCATAAGATTATTAATGATCACATACGGGAATTTAGAAGAGGTGACCAGAAACGTATAAAAGAAGCTTTATTTTCAGAAGTTTCAGAAAAAGCAGTATTTTCAATCTGTGCCTATGATATTATGAAAACATGTGTTGGCCTAGATATAGACGAAGATACTTTTATAGAGCACTTGACCAGCTGGATCAACCACCAACAACCAGTACCGGTTAATCAAGATACCCTACTTCAAATAACACAAGTCATTAAAGAAGAACTTCTTCTGGAGATTAATACTGAAGAAGTGGACGAAGAAAGCCACGCATTATTAGAACAGTTAGAAGCGGCTTTTACAGCGAATGCAACACATTTGGATTCGGATTATCTGTTGCTTGATCCCAAATCATTAGATGAAAGATTTTTTGATATCAATTATAAGGATTTAAACAGTCAGACGACAGATAGATCAGCATCCTTTGAAGTTAAAGATATAACCATGACGGAAGAGAATCTTCAAGTAGATGAGTCTACTTTAGAAAAAGAAGTCAAGGATCCTCGACCAATTATTGTAGTAGAACGTGAGAGAACAATTGAACCTTTGATTCTTAGATCCGTCCAAAATGAGTTGGAAGAAGAACAGACATGGATTATGAGGCTGAAAAGCTATATAAATTTTGGTAGCTATAGGCGGGATCTTAAACAATTTGTTATTGTTATTGTGGGTGCTCTTGTATTGCTTGTGGTGGCTCTTGCCTTGATTGGTAAGTTATCAAGGACAGAAGACAACATAATGGTTCAAAACGATTTGTATATGACATGGCCGGTTGTTAATACAGAACAAATGGAAGAAATAGCACATCCGGAATCGGAAGATATTTTTATTGATGCCAGTCATTTAGATACAAGTATTCAGTATAAAGAAATTGACAAGACAGCGCTTAAAGCATGGCTTGAAGCGCGCAATGCTAAGAT
The DNA here is from genome assembly GCF_900538275.1 of Petrocella atlantisensis. Lineage (GTDB taxonomy): Bacteria > Bacillota > Clostridia > Lachnospirales > Vallitaleaceae > Petrocella > Petrocella atlantisensis. The sequence goes on from NZ_LR130778.1 coordinate 2,256,921, forward strand.
TAGCGAAGATATTTATTTGGAAAACCTTATTGATGTTTCTAAGTTATATGGTGTTAATCCTCTGTTGTTGGTTGCCATCACAGGGCAGGAGCAGAACTTTGTGCAAAAAGACCATGATTTTGCGGAGCTTATGATAAATAATCCATATAATATCTACAGAAGTTGGCAGCTTTACAACACAGATTTTGACGAGGCTACACGTATTGCATCAAGAACCATATTAACATTAAGTGAGGATCGCCCACTTGGTGAAGATCCTGTTAAGTGGATTAACCGAAAGTATGCAGAAGATAGCAACTGGCATCTGGGTGTCAATGCTTTTCTAAATGAATTAGAAGCTGTAGCCGGTCAATAAGGCCTACGGATATAAAAATAATTGTCTTGTATAGGAGATGGATATGATTAAGTTTGAATTGATTAAGGGAGAGTTATTAGAACAAGATGTCGATGTTATTTTGAACCTGACAAACCAGAACTTGGATTATAAGGGCGGTCTTAATGATTTTATTTCTAGTTATGCAGGTGAAAGTTTAGGTAAAGAATGTAGCGAATTGGGCGGCTGTTCAACCGGTAAGGCCAAGTTGACCATGTCTTATGATCTTGAAGCTAAAGGGATTGGGTGGATTATTCATGCAGTCGGTCCAAGGTATGCAGGTGGTATGTATTTTGAAGATGATCTTCTGGCAGACAGTTATGAAGCAGCTCTACAGCTAACGGTCAATTACAAAAAACATTATATGAAACAATGTCTGGATGTGTTGGATAAATATATTGGTCATTTAGACGGTTCTGCAAAAATTGCTTATACACAGGATACAAAATCTGAACTAATGGATTATTTCGAGCATCATCCAATAAAATCAATAGCACTTCAATCCATCAGTACTGGCGTGTATGGTTATCCGATTGATGAGGCCGCTAAAATTGCGACTAGGACCATAAAAGCATTTTGTAATGAACATGAGCACCTTGAAAAGGTTCTTATGGTTTGCCAAGATAAAATTACATATGAAGCCTATAAGAAATATATGAATAAGTAGGCCATCAACCAACACATAAAGGAGATGGGTCATTATGCGACAAAGTATATCAATGGATAAGACTTGGTTAGTTGTTATAGTATTATTTTTCATATTTCCACCCCTTGGATTTATTGCAATCATTGGCAAGGTTATTTTCATGATTCTACAATCTCAAAATAATAAAGACAGTGGCTATTCTAAAGATGCCAGAGAAGTAAGAAAATTTGAACCAAAACCTCGGATAGACGATGTCAAGATACCAACAAAAACGCCTTATGCCGATGAGGTTGGAAATGTTATAGATGTAAAGGTGAATGAACCAACAGCTTTTGAGATGGAACAAAAGCATGAAGTATCAAATACAAACTTTGATAAACCAATAAATGAACATCAACCCAGTGATACACCGGATTTAAATATTGAAAAGGTACATATTGATACCATCGTGTCGGTTGAGGACCTTGAGAAAAAGCTTCACGTGGATCAGTCCGATACTGAATCTGCTCAACCAATAAAAGTGGTTGTATGTACCATGTGTGGTACGAAGAACCCTATTTATAAAATCGATGTGTTTGAAACACCAAGTTGCAAAAAATGTGGTATGCTGCTTCTAGATCGCTCTTAAGAATTTAAGGATGTTTTGATACATAAACGACATATGGGGTTTATTATAGAACGTTTATACGTTATAATGGTTAAAGTATCAAAACTATGTAAACGAACTTTGAAATATAATAAAGCGACTACTTTTATTTGGAGACAAACATATGAATATCACAGATAAGCGTAATATAGTAAAAAGTTTCGTATTAATAATGGTTTTTTTATTCTTATCAGGTTGTAGACCCATTGAGGGGTTAGAGCCTAATGATGGATTATCCGAACCTAAAGATGGTCCGGTCGTGATTGAGGAAGCACCTGTTGAAGAACCCGAGATGATTCCCGAACCTGAAAAAACCGATATTTTACATGTTCAGATTATTGCAGATGTTCTAAATGTACGCGAATCAGCTTCAATTAATAGCACCATCGTTGATAAGGTTCAGGAGAATGCTATATTTGAGGTCCTTGAAGAAGCGATGGATGATGAAGATCAGATTTGGTACAAGATAAAAACTGAAAAAGATGTATTGGGTTGGATTTTCGGTGCATATTGTGTTTCTGTTGAGGAAGAAGATCTACCGGTTACAACCGATGAGTGATGGATGAGAAGAGAGAGGTCCTACGTAGATGGATGAAAAAGATAAAAAGATTGCAGTCTTGATTGATGCAGATAATGTTTCTGAAAAATATATAAAATACATTATGGATGAGATATCCAACCATGGAACACCAACTTATAAGAGGATATATGGAGATTTTACGAAGCCTAATTTGGCTTCTTGGAAGAATGTTCTACTGAATTATTCGATTTCTCCCATTCAACAATACAGCTATACCACCGGAAAGAATGCAACAGATGCGGCATTGATTATTGATGCCATGGATATTTTATATTCAAGCCATGTGGATGGGTTTTGTATCGTATCCAGTGATAGTGACTTTACAAGATTAGCAGCCAGGTTAAGAGAAGCCGGTATGTATGTGGTCGGTATGGGCGAGAAGAAAACACCAACCCCTTTTATTTCTGCATGTGAGATTTTCAAGTATCTTGAAGTACTGGCAGCACCATCAAGGGGCGAAGTAAAGTCAGATAAGACACCAGCGAAAGAAGAAACAAGAAAAGAAGGTATCACCAGTAAGCAAGCATTGATTCAGTCTATAAAGACGATCATTACAGAGGCTTCTGATGAAGAAGGTTGGGTTAATCTAGGAGAGGTCGGTACAAGACTGAATAAAAGATACCCGGATTTTGATACAAGAAACTATGGTCATTCAAAGTTATCACCATTGATTCTAAGCCTTGAGCAGTTTGATGTGCTAAAACGTAAGAATCCCAATAGCTTATATGGCATAAACTATTATATTAAGAATAAAGAAGAAAATCCAAAGAAAAGGTAGGTGTTTACACGCATATTGAATTAGATGCAACCATATCATAAAGTGAGTCAGTTCATACATACAACATGAGTAATTGGAAGCAACAACTAAATTAAAAAGGATTAAAGGTGCGCATATGAAAACGGAGAAAAAAATGTTCACGAAGCAAGTCAAGGCGACTGCTGTCAATCAAGAAATAAGGATGAACGAAAGTATGTCCATTAAGTTTAAACTTACGTTGTCCCACGTTCTAATTTCTATCATTCCCATAGCCATTGTGGCAGTATTATTATTTACCAATGGGAAGGATTCCATATTGGAAGAAGTGCAAAAAGCAAATCTTGCATTAGCAGATCAAGTTACAGAGCAAGCCAATCTGAAACTGGATGCCATTGACTCAGATTCTAACCTTTTTTTATTTAATGTTAAAATCGGCCAATTGGTTAGTCGCTCACCAGAGGATTATGATAATACATTTACCTTCATTCAGGATAGAAGAGATAATATAAGGACACTCTACGTATCTCTAAATGTTTCCAAACCAGAGCTTAAAACAGTTGCGTTTATTAAAGAAAATGAAATTATTGATTATTCTAATATTGATTTTATAAATGACCCTTCGTTTATAGAAAATTTTATGGCCAGTGATGAGAGAACCCAAATATTAGAGTCAGGTTCACAGCCTTATTGGTCCTATGGTAAGTATGATACTTCAGACCTTTTTTTATATAAAACCGTAGCGAATGTATACGATATGACAAAGCCATCTGTAATGATGTTAGTCGTAGACCCATCTTATCTAACCAAAATATTAGACCCTGAGAAGTTAGGAGAAGGGGCTAAGATGTCAATCGTTGATATGAATGGCCAAGTGGTGGTTTCCTCAGATGAAACGTTAGAAGTGGGTAGTATGATTGGGATATCACAAGAGCTTATGGGCAATGCTATGCAAAGTATTGAGCAAAGTGAAGAAGAAGTACCTCATGCGAACGGATCCTTTGTTACGAGTAACCAAGTAAGTTCAGAAACCATGGTTGTATTTAAAGAATTAAAAAATGGATGGATGTATGTAGCAGAAATACCGACAGCAACCATTTATGGCGGTATCAACAATATGAAAACACAAGCAACAATTATCGTTTTGTTCTGTTTTGTTTTAGCCGTTGTTATAGGTCTGTTGTTGGCGTTTAATATTGCAAAGCCAATTGACTATATTCGTAGAAAAATGAAAGCAGTGGAACAAGGTGATTTGACGGTTCGTAGTGCAATCAAAGGTAAATATGAAATAGGCCAACTCTCAAATAGCTTTAATGCCATGACAGAAACCATGGCACAGATTATAAAAGAAACAGGTGAGATCACCAGTGAAGTTGCCATAGATTCTGAAGAGTTAAAAAGCATTGCGTCTCATTCAGCTTTGGCTTCTAAGGAAGTCATCGAAGCTGTAGAGTCACTTTCAGAAGGGGCAACTGAACAAGCCCATGATTCAGAAAGAGCGGTAGAGGTTATCAAGGAATTGGTAACAGAGATGAATAAAACAGAAGAAAGCTTCAATGAAGTGGTTAGGGTGACTACAAGAACCAAAAAAACCAGCGTAGAGGCTTCCTCCACCATTGACGATTTGAATGCAACGACTACCGAGACCATTGTATTGTTTAACGATATTAAACGTGATATGAGTCAACTGACCATGCAGTTTAAAGAAATCTTGGGCATCATCGATATGATTAATGCAATCAGTTCTCAAACCAACTTATTAGCCCTCAATGCAGCTATTGAAGCGGCTCGAGCAGGTGATGCCGGTAAAGGATTTGCTGTAGTAGCCGATGAGGTCAGAAAACTTGCAAATCAATCCAGTGAAGCGGCTAAAAGTATTAGTGCCATTGTTACAAATATAAATACAGCAACACAAAAAACAAGCAATATGATTGAAAGTGGAGAAGCGATCTATCAAAGACAAGAAGAAGCAGCTAAGAACACAGGAACCACATTTGCAGAGATTGTGAAAGACATGGATAGCATCATACATGAAGTGGATAATGTGTATATCTTATTGTTTGGCTTAGAAGAAATTGAACAAAAAGCAACAGATTCAATAAACAGTATCGCAGCTGTTGCCCAACAATCAGCCGCTGCCATCGAAGAAGTTCTTGGTACCGGTGAAGAACAAACGGCTTCAGCAGAGCATCTGTCTGAAATGGCGTATAAATTGTCACAGGTCATAGAAAAAATGGATAACAACATTAAGAATTTTCAAGTATGACCCATATAAGTATGATTAAATCTAGGATCCTGAAAGGACACCATGCAAAATTATAAAATGATCATTGCCTATGACGGCAGAAGATACAAAGGCTATCGAAAAACCAAAACAAATAGTCAGCAAAGCATTCAAGGTAAATTAGAAACAATACTCTATAAGCTCTATGAAAAAGACGTAGAGGTCATCAGTGCCGTTAATACCGATGCCGGGGTTTGTGCACAGTATCAGGTGATTAACTTTCACGGACCGGATGCGCGACTGGATGAAAAAGGGATTTTTGAATACTTTGAAACCTATCTACCGGACGATATTATTACACTTTCTGTAGAAAAAGCGGATGATCGTTTTCATAGTCGTTATTTGGCAACACAGATTACCTATACATACAGGTTGTGGAAACAGAATGCACCAAGGCGCCCACTTTTTGAGAGACAGCTTGTTAATGTGATGGAGAAGCCATTAGATGTGACATTGATGCGAGAAGGTGCTAAGGTTTTCCAAGGTAGTCATGATTTTGCCGCATATGCTACCAAGAGTAAATCAGGTAGCACCACAAGGGAAATTATGTCGATGGATATAGAGGAAACTGACTTAGAAATCATAATCACAATGACAGCAAATGGCTATCTGTTAAATATGGAACGGTATATTGTAGGAACCTTGATTCAAATTGGTCTCCTTGAACGAAAAGTGGACTCTATTCACCGTGGGTTTAAGACAAGAGATAACAAAGACGTTGGCCACAAGGCCATGGCTCATGCGCTATGTCTTACAAAGGTGCGCTACGAATAGTATCATGAACATGTAGCCACTTAATAAGTACATCAAAGGAGACAGTTATGAAGTTGATATCTTGGAACGTAAACGGTATTAGAGCAGCCCTTAAAAAGGGTTTTATGGCGTATTTCATAGAACAGGATGCGGATATTTTCTGTATTCAAGAATCCAAATGTCAGGTCGGCCAAGTTGATTTGGATTTACCGGGCTATGAACAATATTGGAACGCAGCAGTGAAAAAAGGCTACTCAGGCACCGCCATTTTTACAAAAATCAAGCCTATAAATGTAACTTACGGTATAGGGATGGATGACCACGACCAAGAGGGGCGCGTAATTACCTTAGAGTTTGATGAATTTTATTTGGTGAATTGTTACACCCCTAACTCCAAAAGAGGACTTGAGCGCCTAGACTATAGGGAAGTATGGGAAGATGATTTTCGAACATATCTAAAAAAACGAGACGAAGTTAAACCCGTCATCTTATGTGGCGACTTAAATGTTGCCCATATGGAAATCGATATTAAGAATGATAAGACCAATCATAGAAGTGCAGGTTTCACAGATGAAGAACGTAGAAAGATGACCAAGCTTCTGGGTTCTGGTTTCATTGACACATTCAGGTTTTTCTATCCTGAACTGGAAGATGCCTATACCTGGTGGTCATATATGGGTAATGCAAGAGCCAATAATACAGGTTGGCGAATCGATTATTTTATTGTCTCAGAACGTATGTCAGAAAGACTTGAGGATGCGAAGATTCATTCACAAGTTATGGGAAGCGATCATTGTCCGGTTGTACTAACCCTAAAAGATTAAAGGAAAAAATGAAATGTTGACAAGTAACCTATGACATGATATTTTTGTCATAGTCCTTTCATATCTTTATGAAGCAAGGGATTGGTTCGATAGGGCAATATGTGAACGGAAGGAAAGTGGTTATGAATAAAACAGAAATACTTGGTCGTTGGACCAAAGAAAAATCTGAAGAATTATACGGTATTAAGAACTGGGGTAGTACTTATTTTTCAATTTCAGACGAAGGCGAAGTCTTAGTTAATCCCTATAGCGATAAAAAATCAGCAGTAAGCCTCATGGATATTGTATCCGGTGTTAAAGACAGAGGTCTAGATATGCCTGTCTTATTAAGGTTTGAGAATTTATTGGATTCACAAATTACTTACTTGAACGAGTCTTTTGCCAAAGCTATGAAGTCATTGGATTACAAAGGCACTTATAGAGGTGTCTATCCTATAAAAGTGAACCAACAACAACAGGTGGTTGAAGAAGTCACCAAATTCGGACAAAAATACCATCATGGTCTTGAAGTAGGTAGTAAGCCGGAGTTGATTGCGGCCTTATCTCACATTAAAGACAAAGAATCATGTCTTATTTGCAATGGCTATAAAGATGAAGAATTCATCGACTTAGGGCTTTATGCAACAAAAATGGGTTTTAATTGTTTCTTTGTTATAGAAATGCCTAATGAGTTGGATATTATTCTTGAAAGATCAAAAATATTAAATATTAAGCCGAATATTGGTGTCCGTATTAAGCTATCCGCAAAGGCCGGAGGTCATTGGACAGATTCCGGTGGAGACCGTAGCATTTTTGGCCTAAATATGTCTCAAATTATTGAAATCGTGGATGAATTGAAGGAAAAAGGTATGTTAGACAGCTTAAAGTTGTTACATTACCATTTGGGTTCACAGATTCCGAACATCCGAGATATTAGGAATGCTGTACTAGAAGCTGCAAGGGTCTACGCTGAATTGGTGAATGAAGGTGCTGCCATGGGCTATCTAGATCTAGGTGGAGGGCTTGCCATCGATTATGACGGTTCAAGCACCAATTATACCAATAGCAGAAATTATACTGTAGAAGAATATTGCATGGACGTGGTTGAAGCGGTTATGCGCGTTATGGACCAAAGAGATACACCCCATCCGGTTATTATAACAGAATCTGGGCGTGCATTGGTTGCTTATTATTCCATTTTGCTCTTTAATGTACTGGATGTAGCTATTTTTGAAGAATACGAGATTCCTGAAAAGCTAGATGAATCTTTACCGGAACAAATTAGAAATCTTTATGAAGTGAACAAGAGTATTAATCATAAAAACATACAGGAATGTTATAACGATGCTCTTTATTATAGAGATGAAATCAAGGATATGTTTAAGCACGGCAGGATTAGTCTGCGGGATCGTTCTTTTTCTGAAAAGATTTTTTGGAATACAATTCATCAAATCGCCAAAGCGAAAAAGAAGTTAAAATTTGCACCACCGGAACTGGAAGATATTGAAAGTGCGATTGCAGATATCTATTATTGTAACTTCTCAGTATTCCAGTCGATTCCGGACAGTTGGGCGATAGATCAGTTATTTCCGGTTATGCCCATCCATAGGTTGCTAGAACTGCCCAAGCGAAATGCCGTTATTGCAGACATTACATGTGATTGCGATGGCAAGATTGATCGATTTATTGATTTGCATGATGAAAGGTCTACATTACCGCTTCATGAGTTGAAAAAAGAAGAATATTATTTAGGTATTTTCTTAGTGGGCGCCTACCAAGAGACTTTGGGAGATTTACACAATCTATTTGGAGATACCAATGTTATCAGTGTTCGTATTAATAAAGACGGTAGCTTTGAATTGATTAAGGAGATTCAAGGAGATAGCGTGGAAGACGTACTATCTTACGTGGAATTTGATGTGAAACAAATGCGTGCTAATTTCAGAGAAACGGCTGAAGAAGCTATACGTGAAGGTCTAATGACACCAAGTGATCGAAAGGAAATCATGCTCTCTTTTGATAATGGCCTAAGAGGCTATACGTATTACGAAAGATAGACGTATTATAAAAAGACAGACGTAGTACAAAAGATAAAGCAATATCTAACTCAACCCTCCAAGGATAAAAGCTTAGAGGGTTGACTAAATTTGAAAGTGAAATAGGAGGTAATAAAATGAGAAAAGTTTTAATTATTGGTGCCGGTGGTGTTGCCAATGTAGTTGTACACAAATGCTGTCAAAACCCTGAAGTATTTGAGGAGATATGTATTGCCAGTCGTACAAAATCAAAATGCGACGCAATGAAGGCGGTTCTAGATGGTGGTAAGACGAAGATTACAACAGCACAAATAGATGCAGATGATACTGAAGCATTAATAGAGCTGATCAATGCATATAAACCGGATATGGTTTTAAACGTAGCATTGCCTTATCAAGACTTAACCATCATGGATGCTTGTCTTGCTACCGGTGTTCATTATCTGGATACAGCTAACTATGAACCACTGGACATACCAAAATTCGAATATAAATGGCAATGGGCCTATAGAGAAAAATTTGAAAAAGCTGGTCTTACAGCGATATTAGGTAGTGGTTTTGATCCTGGTGTTACCGGTGTTTTCTCAGCTTATGCCATGAAGCATTATTTTGATGAGATACATACGATTGATATTCTAGATGCCAATGCAGGGGATCACGGCTATCCTTTTGCAACCAATTTTAACCCTGAGATTAATATTAGAGAGATTACAGCAAAAGGTAGATATTGGGAACAAGGCGAATGGATTGAAACAGAACCTCTTGAGATCAAACGCGTCTACAATTTTCCTCAAATAGGAGATAAGGACATGTACCTTCTCTATCATGAAGAGCTGGAATCTTTGGCACAAAATATAAAAGGTCTTAAGAAAATCCGGTTTTTCATGACATTTTCTGAAAAATATATCACCCATTTGAATGTACTTGAAAATGTGGGGATGACGTCTATTAAACCGATTATGTATGAAGGTATGGAGATACAGCCTTTACAATTTTTGAAAGCCGTACTACCAGACCCTGCCAGCTTAGGTCCAAGAACAAAAGGTAAAACCAATATCGGTTGTATTTTTACAGGTACAAAGGACGGTCAACCCAAAACCTATTATGTCTATAATGTATGTGACCATGAGGCTTGCTATACGGAAGTAGGATCACAAGCCATATCTTATACAACAGGGGTACCGGCAATGATAGGCGCTAAATTGCTCCTTGAAGGAAAATGGAAAAAGCCAGGCGTCTATAATGTAGAGGAAATGGACCCGGATCCTTTTATGGAAGAGTTGAACAAGCAAGGTCTTCCATGGGTTGAAGATTTCAACCCTGCTTTGGTGGATTAATATGGATGAGAACAAAGATGTGAATAAAGACTTAAATATAGATTTTAATCAAGTCCCAACACCCTGTTATGTGGTAGATGAACGCTTGCTTCAGAAAAATCTGGATGTATTGGCCAGAGTACAAGATGAAACAGGTTGTAAGATCCTTTTAGCGCTTAAAGGGTTTTCTATGTATGCGACTTTCCCTCAAATAGGGAAAGTACTTGCAGGGATTACATCCAGTGCATTAAATGAAGCCCGCTTAGGCCATGAAGAAATGGGTAAAGAGGTGCATATCTATGCACCTGCATATAAGGAAAAAGAAATGGATGAAATCTTATCCATTTGCGACCACATTGTATTTAATTCCTTTGATCAGTGGCATCGATTTAAAGAAAAAGTTAAGTCTGTTAAACACAAAAAAATTGAATGCGGTATACGTCTTAATCCGGAATATTCTGAGATTACAACACCCATCTATGACCCTTGCTATACCGGTTCTAGATTAGGCGTGACATTATCCCAGTTTGAACCAGACCAGTTAGAAGGCATTGATGGTCTTCATTTTCATACGATGTGTGAACAGAACTCAGACACCCTAGAGCGTACTATGGAAGTGGTTGAAGCTAAGTTCGGCAAGTATTTTCATCAAATGAAATGGATTAATTTTGGTGGTGGCCATCATATTACCAGAGCGGACTATGATGTGGATCGTTTAATTAGGATTGTCAATAGAATCAAGACCACCTATGATGTTCAAGTCTATCTTGAACCTGGCGAAGCTATTGCATTAAATACCGGTTTCTTGGTCACGGAAGTGATGGATCTTATTAAGAATCAGATGGACTTAGCAATTATTGATGCATCCGCTGCTTGTCATATGCCGGATGTTATCGAGATGCCTTATCGTCCGGAAATTATTGGTGCTAAGAAGCCAGGTGAATCACCATATACCTATCGTTTAGGAGGACTTACGTGCTTAGCCGGTGATATTATTGGCGACTATGCATTTGAGAAGCCCCTTAAGATTGGAGACCGATTGGTTTTTACGGATATGGCCCATTACACCATGGTTAAGAACAATACCTTTAACGGTGTGAACTTACCATCGATTGCATTGGTCAATGAAGCCGGTATCAGAGTTCTCAAAGATTTTGGATATGAGGATTATAAAAGACGTCTATAAAAGAAGGAAAATAAGCAGGCTAAAAGAGAAAATTATGATTTAGGTTATAGGGTCAAAACCAATTACGGATTGACAATTCATCTTCCTGTGGTATCATTAAATACAAATGCAAATGATTTGCAACAAGGAGGATGATGAAATGAAATATATAAAATCGCTGATATACATGAGTATTATAATCGTATTATTCGTCAGCTGTGGACCAAAAGAAACAATTACTGAAACAAATGTTGATGAGCAAACACCAACAACAACAGAGGATTCTGCAACATCAGATCCAATCAAAGTATCCGTTCCTATTGGACCTATAGGTGACTTTGTCAAGCAAGTCGGTGGTGAACGTGTAGATGTTAATGTCATCTTACCTCCAGGATCGAGTGAAAGTAACTATCAGCCCTCTCCGAAAGAAATGAATGCACTTGCTGAGTCACAGATTTATTTTAGTATTGGCATGGGCACGGAAGTAGCCAACATATTACCCAATATGACATCTTTAAATGAGAACCTATTAGTCATTCATCTAGACGAAGTGGTGGACCAGGTATATCCGGCTATGTATTTTGAAGACTATGAAGACAATCAAAATCATGATGAAGATGAAGATGAGCATGAAGATGAAGATAATCATGGTCACGAAGGTAGAGACCCTCATATGTGGATGTCACCAAAAAGAGTTATGGTGATGATAGAAGCCATAAGAGATGAACTCATAACACTCGATTCTGAAAACGCTTCTTTTTATGAGGATAATGCCAAAGCCTATATCCATGAATTAACAGCTTTGGATGACCAGATTAGGGATTTTATAGCCACAGTATCTAATAAGAAATTCATCATTATGCACCCATCACTCGGCTATTTTGCCGATGACTACAATCTTGAAATGATAGCCATTGAAGAAGACGGTAAAGCAACGACAGCTAGGCGTTTAGGTGAAATTATTGATTTTGCCAATGCAAATAATATTAAGGTCGTCTTGTACCAACAAGAATTTGATAGCCAACAGGCAAAGACATTAGCGGATGAGATCGGTGGTAGTACCATGGTTTTTGAGCCGTTATCGAAAGATTATTTAGATAGTCTAACACGTCTTTTTGATGTTTTTAAAGCAGTATTAAAATAGAGGTGACAGTATGTCAGGCATACGCATTCATAATTTAGAAGTCAAATATGATCAAGTGACGGCCTTAAAAGACGTTACTTTTGAAATTAAAGAAAATGAGTTTCTAGGTATTATAGGTCCTAATGGTGGCGGCAAGACAACTTTGGTTAAAGCCATATTAGGTCTTATTGAACCTTCTTCCGGCACCATAACCGTAGATCATCAAGATGTGATGGGTTACGTGCCTCAGATGACCACTTTTGACCGTCAATTCCCGATTACAGTTATGGAAGTCATATTGATGGGTCATCTACCAAAGGAAATAAAAATCGGTCATCGGTTTAATGAGCATGATAGGCATCATGCTATGATGGTGATGAAGCGCCTTAAGATTGAGCATCTGAGAAAACGGCAGATTGGCCAGCTTTCCGGTGGACAAATGCAGAGGGTGCTAATAGCTAGAGCACTCATGAACCATCCGAGTATTCTTATCTTAGATGAACCGACAGCCAGTGTCGATGAAAAGACCAAAGAGAGTATATACAGAATGCTAAAAGAACTGAACAAAAAGATGACGGTGATTATGATTACTCATGACACAGCCCTTATGTGGCCATACTTAGATAGAGTCATCTATATTAATAAAACCGTTCATCTTCATGATCAGGCTACAAATGGTAAAATGACTGAAGTAATGGATACATGCCCGATTGATTGGTTTATTGAAGGTGAAAAGATTCAAAAAGAATTACTTATTGGTAAAGGGGCAAAAAATGATTGAAGCCATACTTAAATATAATTATATGCAAAATGCTTTGATGGCAGCTATCTTAACCAGTTTAATCTGTGGTGTTATGGGAACAATTATTGTTCAAAAGCGTTTGGTTAGCATGAGTGGTGGTATCGCTCATGCTTCTTTCGGTGGCATTGGTTTAGGTTATTTTCTTGCTATCGAGCCCATTATTGGTGGTTTGGTTTTTGCAACCATAACTTCCGTCAGTGTAGGTGCCATTCAAAGAAAAACAAAAAACAATGCGGATACGATCGCAAGTATGTTTTGGTCAGCCGGGATGGCACTTGGTATCTTCTTTGTAGCGCTAACACCCGGTTACCCACCGGACATGACCTCCTATCTTTTTGGAGATATATTAGCCGTAAGTCAAACTTATATTCGCCTTATGGTCCTACTAACACTTATTATTTTATTTATTATTTTCCCTTTGTTTAATTATTGGAAGCTCTATCTTTTTGATGAAGAATATGCTAAAATAATGGGCGTTAAGGTGATTTTACTGGAGACGGTACTATATGTATTAATCGCCTTTAGTATCGTCATATTAATTAAGGTAGTAGGTGTTATTTTGTCTTTAGCCTTATTAACCATTCCACCAACGATAGCCAAACTTTTTACCTATCAACTTAAATGGATGATGGGTTTATCCGTTTTATTTGGGATTACTTTTAGTTTAGCAGGTCTTAGTCTTTCATATTATGCCAATATTCCATCCGGTGCGACAATCATACTGGTGGCAATCGGTGGTTATTTTTTGGCGGCAATCACTAAAAAGTTGTGGCATAAACGCAAACATTCAGAAGTGGATGCTACGGTGTAAATAGAAATAGGAGTAAGCAATGAGCATATTAACAGTTGAAAATGTCAGCCATGATTTTGGCGGCAGAAAAATATTAGAAGACGCATCTTTTAGACTTTTAAAAGGTGAACATGTAGGTCTTGTAGGTGCTAACGGAGAAGGAAAGTCAACCTTTCTGAACATCATCACAGGAAAACTCATGCCGGATGAAGGCAAGATTGAATGGTGTAAACGAATTACAACCGGCTATCTTGATCAACATACCGTACTAGAAAAAGGACAGACCATTAGGGATGTCTTACGTTTGGCCTTCAAACATATGTACGAAATGGAAGAAGAAATGTTGGCCATTTACGAAAAGATGGGTGACGCATCAGAAACAGAACTTGCTGAGATGATGGATGATGTTTCGGAGATTCAACATGATTTGGAACGCCATGGCTTTTACATTATTGACTCTAAGATTGAATCCATAGCTAATGGACTTGGCCTTGGCAATATCGGACTTGATAAATTGGTGGATGAACTAAGCGGTGGTCAACGGACAAAAGTATTGTTGACGAAATTATTACTTGAAGCACCCATGATTCTCATATTGGATGAGCCGACTAACTATTTGGACGTGGAGCATATTGAATGGCTTAAGAATTACCTGATCAACTATGAGAATGCCTTCATACTGGTTTCCCATGATGTTCCTTTCATGAATGGGGTTACCAACGTCATTTACCACGTTGAAGGTGCAGATCTGACAAGGTACGTTGGAGATTATGAGAATTTTATTCGTATGTATGATTTGAAGAAACGACAAGTTGAACAAGCCTATGATAAACAGCAAAAAGAGATTAAAAAGTTGGAAGATTTTGTTGCAAGAAATAAGGCAAGAGTCGCTACGTCTAACATGGCAAAGTCCCGTCAGAAGAAGTTGGATAAAATGGATGTCATTGAATTGGTCAAAGAAAAAGTTAAGCCGAATTTCGGTTTTAAGGATACAAGAGCTTCAAGTAAATACGTTTTTGAAGCTCAAGATCTTATGATTGGTTATGATGAGCCACTTACGTCTCCCCTTAATATACAGCTAGAGCGTGGACAAAAGATAGCCATCAAAGGCGTCAATGGCCTTGGAAAATCAACATTACTAAAGACCTTACTCGGTAAACTAAAGCCGGTTGGGGGCAAAGTAATCCTTGGTGATTATTTGTCACCCGGTTATTTTGAACAAGAGGCTATTAGAGATACAGATCATACCGCTCTTGAAGAAATTTGGTCAAGTTACCCCTCTATGACCAATGCAGAAGTCAGAGCTGCTTTAGCCAGATGCGGCTTGACCACGGAACACATCACCAGTAAGATGATGGTACTAAGTGGTGGCGAGAACGCAAAAGTTAGACTATGCAAGCTTATGTTAGAAGAATTAAATTGGTTGGTACTAGATGAGCCGACCAACCATTTGGATGTAGACGCAAAGGCATCACTCAAACAAGCCTTAATAGATTTTAAAGGCACAATCGTACTGGTGAGCCATGAACCTGAGTTTTATCAGGATTGGGTAACAGACGTTTGGAATGTTGAAGATTGGACAACAAAAGTTGTATAATAACAAAATTCATCTTATATAAAAAGAATAATGTTTGTGAAAAACTTATAAAATCTCCCGGTGACATATCACCTTGGGAGATTTTTAGTTTTCTAGGAAAATTCTTAGAGCAGAAAGTATTAATAAAAAGGACTTGACATTGATAATCGTTTGCAATACAATATTAAGTAGTAATCAATACTACGTCAAATATTTATGAATGACCATAAAGGAGATTATTATGTCAAGAAAAGAATGGAACAGTTATCTTAAAGTCTATGCGAAAGCAGACCATAAAAAAGTAATGTTACAAATATTTAATACAGTTATACCATACATATTGCTTCTGGTTAGTATTTTCTATCTGGGCAGTCAGGGTACTAGTTTTGCTATATTATTCCCTTTGAGCATCGTAGCTGCAGCGCTCATGGTTCGAACTTTTATATTTTTTCACGACTGTACCCACCAATCTTATGTAAGCAGCAGTAAGGGCAATCAATTACTGGGTAATTTCTTTGGTATATTGGTTTTTACACCTTACGAGCCTTGGAAAAAGGAACACAATATTCATCATGGAACAGTGGGGAATTTAGATGAAAGAGGTGTTGGAGATATCTGGACCATGACCTCAACAGAGTATGAAGCCGCATCCAAGTTTGATAAAATGATCTATAGGATTTTTAGAAATCCGGCGTTTCTTTTTACCATAGCACCGGTATTTCTCTTTACGGTATTGCAAAGATTTCCTAAAAAAACAGCTACAAAAAAAGAAAGAAGAAACTATGCCCTCGTTAATAGTATCCTTCTTATCTACGCTGTATCCTTTTCGTTCTTATTTGGGTGGCAGGTATTTTTCACCTATCAGATTTTAATTATTGCCATGGCCTCTACAACTGGGGTTTGGATGTTTTATGTTCAACATCAGTTTGAGGAAGTATACTGGGAAGGTGCAGCTGATTGGGATTTGGTGGATGCTGCTCTTGAAGGAAGTACTTTCTATAAGCTTCCCGGTATTTTAGAGTGGATCAGTGGGTATATAGGGTACCACCATATCCATCATTTGAATGCAAGAATACCAAACTATAATCTTAAAGCTTGTTATAATTCAAGTACAAAATTACAAGAAACTAAGACCGTTTATTTTCTAGAGAGCTTTAAGTTAGCCTTCTTGTTTATCTATAACGAAAAAGTAAAACGGATGATGACCTATAAGGCTTATACAGCTTATAAATCTGTCAA